>JAZPYW010000107.1:0-46687 GCA_045544415.1 Erysipelotrichaceae bacterium | reverse complement strand
ATGAGAGATTCGGCAGGATCGATGTCCTCGTCAATAATGCCGCAGTCGATCTCTCCAATCTCTTCTCATTGAAAAATGCGGATGAATTCCGCAGGACGCTCGATGTGAATGTCGTCGGTGCCTACAACTGCGCCAAAGCAGTCTACAGAGGCATGCTGGAGAGGAAATACGGTCGCATCATCAACATTTCTTCTACGAACGGCATCAATACCTATTATCCGATGAGCTTCGATTATGACGCCTCAAAAGCCGCTCTGATCTCGCTTACGCACGATCTGGCGATGCAGCTGGGTCCGCATATCCACGTCAATGCCATAGCACCGGGTTTCATCGGGACCGAGAACGAACTGGAAGGCTATGATGAAGAATTCTTGAAACAGGAGACCGATAAGATCCTGGTGAAGAGATACGGGAGACCGGAAGAAGTAGCCCATCTCGTAAAGTTCCTCATCAGTGAAGAAGCCGATTATATCAACAATACCGTCATACGTATCGATGGCGGACAAAAAGGAAGCGTATAGCTTCCTTTCTTTTTACTTATGATGTCTCATTTTTGTCAGAGCCAGCAGGATGGAGAGTTTTCCGTATTCCAGCGATAATCCTCCCTGCATGAACAATGTATACGGAGGAATGACCGGGGCATCGGCACTGAGTTCGATCGTGCTTCCTTGGGTGAAGGCACCGCAGGCCATGACTTCTTCAAACGGATAGCCCGGCATCGGTGCCGGCAGGACTTTGACGAAGGAATCGATCGGAGAAGATTCCTGAATGCCCTGAGTGAAGGACACGAGATTCTCTTCGGTAGAGAGCTCTACGGTCTGTATGATATCGGTACGGTATTCATCGTATCCCGGTGTGACGTTCTTGAAGCCGAGTTTCTCCATCATATAGGAGGAGAATACAGCTGTCTTGAGGGCGCTTCGTACGGCGCTCGGTGCCAGGAAGAGTCCCTTGAAGAAGGAGTTGTTGAGATTGAAGTTCGCTCCCTGTTCCTTGCCGAGACCCGGAGCCGTCAGACGGTCGGCGACCATTTCGATGAGGTCCTTTCTTCCGGCGACATATCCTCCGGTGGATGCGACACCTCCTCCGAGATTCTTCATCAATGATCCGGCCAGGATATCGGCTCCCGCATGTCCCGGTTCTCTTTCCTCTACGAGTTCCCCATAGCAGTTGTCGACCATGATGATAACGTCTTCATTGACTTTCCGTATCTCTCTGATGAGTTCTTCGATCTGCGCGATCGTCAGGGAAGGACGGTGGGAATAGCCGCGGGAACGCTGTATCTCGACGAGTTTCACATCTTTACGTCTGAGTCTGTCGACGATCTTCTTCGTATCGAATACTCCATCGAGCAGGTCGATCTGTTCGTAGAGGACGCCGTGCTCTTTCAGAGACTGGGAAGAATCGCCGCTCAGTCCGATCATCTCCTGAAGGGAATCATAAGGTGTTCCGGTCAGGGAGATCATCGTATCTCCGTGTTTCAGCAATGCCGAGAAGACGAGGAAGAGGGCGTTGGTGCCGCTCATGATCTGCGGGCGTACCAGGGCATCTTCACAGCCCAGTACTTCCGCAAAGATCTTTTCCAGTTTGTCCCGTCCGGCATCGTAGTTTCCATAGCCGTTGATGTCCGCAAAATCCGTATAGGATACCCGGTTGGCGATGAAGGCCGACAGGATCCTGTCGGAATTGTGAAGACAGGTCTCATCGATCCTGTCATATATTTCTTTGAGATCTTCATCGGATCTTTCCGCAAGATCCCAGAGATCCTTATCGATCATTTCTCTGATCATAACTACCTCCGTAATGTACCTCACTATTATGTCTCATTTTCTAAAAACCTAAAAGGATTACGTGCTAAAATATAAGAAATATACAGATTAAAGGAGGGCACCACCATGAAACAGTATTTGGATCTGTGCCGTCATATCCTCGAAAACGGTCAGCAGAGACCGGATCGTACAGGAACAGGAACGATCTCTACCTTCGGCTATCAGATGAGGTTCAATCTGGAAGAAGGATTTCCTCTTCTTACCACTAAGAAAGTATTCTACCGCGGGATCTTTGAAGAGCTCCTGTGGTTTTTGAGCGGCAGCACCAACATCAAACCGCTCGTCGATAAGAACGTGAAGATCTGGAATGAATGGCCGTATGCAGCCTATAAGAAACTTCCGGAATTCCAGGGAGAGACTCAGGACGAGTTTATCGAGAAGATCCGCAATGACGAAGCCTTTGCGGCAAAATACGGAAATCTCGGACCGGTATACGGGAAACAGTGGAGAGACTTCGGCGGTGTCGATCAGATCACACAGCTCATCGACGGGATCAAAAACAATCCGTATTCCCGCAGACATATGGTCGTAGCCTACAATCCTGCCGAAGTGAAGGATATGGCTCTGCCTCCTTGCCACAGCTTATTCCAGTTCTATGTGAGTGCCGATGGAAAGAAACTCTCCTGCCAGCTCTATCAGCGAAGCGGCGATGTCTTCCTCGGAGTGCCTTTCAATATCGCTTCCTACAGTCTGCTGCTGTGCATGGTCGCACAGGTATGCGGTCTGCAGCCGTATGAATTCGTCCATACTTTCGGCGATGTCCACATCTATCTCGACCATCTCGATCAGATCCATGAACAGCTGAGCAGAGAACCGAGACCTCTTCCGAAACTCGTACTGAATCCGGAAGTGAAGGACATCTTCGATTTCAAATATGAAGATATCAAGATCGTCGACTATGATCCATGGCCGGCTATCAAAGGGAAGGTGAGTGTCTGATGTTTTCGCTGATCGTCGCACATGATAAAGACCGGGCCATCGGCATCCGGAATCAGCTTCCCTGGCGCCTGAAAGAAGACCTCCAGCAGTTCAAAAGAAGGACGGTCGGACATCGTATCGTCATGGGAAAAACGACGTTTGACGGCTTTAAAAGACCGCTTCCGGACCGTCATACGATCGTAGCCTGCTTCCCGGGAGAAGAGGGAGAAGCACAGGAGAACGTCTCCTACTGCACAGATCTCATCTCGTTCCTGAAAGAGAACGAAGATACCGAGGAAGAGATCTTCATCTGCGGAGGCGCCAGCATCTACCGTCTGGCCTTACCGTACTGTAAAAGACTCTATATCTCTTTCGTAGAAGGGGAACATGAGGCAGATACCTTCTTCCCGTATTATGATCCGGAAGACTACGATATCGCCGAGATCATCCCGTACGAGGGATTCAAAGTCATCATCTATGAAAAAAAGCCCGCATAGGGCTTTTCGTTTACTTCAGCAGTCCTTCTTTGATCTTCCTCGGTCCCCGTATCACTCTGATACCGAGTTTCTGCAGACGGGAGAAAGGATATTCGTGAGCGGTGTATCTTTTTAACAGTCTCAGCTCCATGACGTATCTCATGGAGACATTCTTTCCGGAATACTCATAAGGGATCTCTGTTTCGACCGCTTCAGTCTGAAAGAGGATCTCGGAATAAGGGGCGGCTACATAGATGTAGACGATATCTCCCTTTCTGATCTTGCTGGACTGCTTCCAAAGAGCAGTCTTTTTCCCGTCGAACATATGCACGACATCATAGTAGGCCGGATTGGCAGGAACGATCCATTCCGAAGCGGAAGGGAGGTCCTTGAAGGCCAGATCGATCAGGGTCTCGATCGTCTCATCCGGAAAATGAGAGTCCAGTACGACAGAGACGGATTCAGTAGGATCGAGGTGTTCCGCCTCCTGAAAGCCTCTTTCTCTCAGAAGTCCCGAGGCCATATATCCATCCAGATGGAGTTCCAGTATCTCTTTGTCTTCAACTTTATAGATCAGGGCGATCTTTTCACCTGATGATGAACTGTAGATCCCCAGAGAAGACTGACGCTTATACGGAAATTCTGCCGGGATGCGGTATTCCTTTTCGATGTATTCGTTCAGACGGTTGGCCTGCGGATAGGAGAACGGACACTCGCTGAAACAGTGATCCCGGATCTTCAGCAGACAGTCCCGATAGGCTTCCTTTACTTCGCTTAAAAAAGATCCTGCTGCCGTATCGATATGGATGGCGATATATTCTTCCTCCAGTTCCGTATCGATGAGTTTTCCGCTGAGAGTATCATCTTCCTGTATCGTGATCTCGGCCCGGAAAGAATGGTCAAGAAGGTCTTCCGTATAGAAAAGGATCCCGTCTTTTTCTCTGAATCCGTATTTCAAAGCTGCCTTGCGGCGTATCAGGTAATGTTCAAACAATTCCTCTTCGATCTTCATATCTCCATTATAAAAGATATCGGAATCGGTATAATAGACATATGGACTATATATCTGTACTTCCGATCGGCAGCGGTTCGACCGGGAATTCCTTATATATCGATATGGGTGTGAAGTTTCTGATCGATACCGGACTCAGCTGCAGAAGCATACGTACTGCATTAAATGCCAACGGCATCTCCTTTGAGGATATACAGGCGCTCTTCATCACCCATACCCATCACGATCACATCTCCGGATTCCGGGTGACGACGAAAAATATGGACGTTCCTGTTTTCTCCAGCAAGCGTACACGGGATGAGATGGGCGGCGCAAAGATAAACGGACTTCCTTTCTATGAATCCCGGGAAGTGCTTCCGGGTCTTTATGTGACGGCTTTCGAGACGAGTCACGACTGTCCGGGAAGCTGCGGCTTCACTTTTGAATACGAAGGAAAGAAAGTCGGCTATGCGACAGACCTCGGACATATCGATGAACGGATCATAGAAGTTCTTTATGATTCCGATGTCCTCATCATCGAATCCAATCACGACGTGGAGATGCTGAAGAAGGGATCCTATCCGTATCCTCTGAAAAGAAGGATACTCTCCGAGCACGGGCACCTCTCTAATGACGAGTGTGCCGGGACCTGTCTGAAACTGAATGAAGGAAGGACGAAGCACTTCCTGCTGGCTCATCTCTCCCGGGAAAACAACACTCCGCAAAAAGCCCTGGAGACCTTTAATAGCGTCATGGAAGGAAGAGATTATACCGTGCAGGTATTATCACCGCGAAGCGAAGAGATGATCATCTTCAAAGGAGAAAGAGAATGATCCCGATCTATGCAGAGGAAGGATATATCCGTAAGGCAGAAGAACTATCGGCCGAATTGCAGACAGACATCTTATCAGAGGCCCCGAAAGAGGAGCTCTATCTTTGCATCGATGAAGATGGCGTGAGTCTGAAAGAAGGAAAGATGGTCCTGAGAGGCGATTTCTCGAGACTGCTGAACCGGATATCTCCGGCTCATATCCAGCATGAAAAACTCTTAAGAGCCGCCAGACTGAAAGATGTCCGGGAAGGAAAAGCGGTCGATGCGACGGCAGGACTGGGAGAAGATTCCTTCATCCTGGCAGCCGGAGGCTATCATGTCTTACTGTGCGAATATAATCCGCTCATCTATATACTGCTGAAAGATACCTGGGAAAGGGCTCTGAAAGATCCTTCGGTATCCGATATCGCTCAGCGTATGGAAGTGCGCAGGGGAGACGGGGCAAAGATCCTTACAGAACTCGATTATGAACCGGACCTCGTCTATCTCGATCCGATGTTTCCGGCCAAGAAGAAATCGGGTATCTCCACCAAGAAACTTCAGCTCTTCCAGCGCTTTGAAGCGCCGTGCTCAAAAGAAGAAGAACTGCTGGATGCGGCCTTCACTGCCTCTCCGCGAAAGATCGTCGTAAAAAGACCGATGAAGGGGGATCCTCTCGCCATGAGGAGACCGAGTCACAGCATCGAAGGAAGAAATATCCGCTTCGACTGTTATGTATTGCGTTAAAAAACGGAGATCCGTCAGGATCTCCGTTGTGTTTTATAAGACGATCAGTCGTCTACGATCACCGTTCCATCTTCCTTTACGTGGATCATCTGTCCTTCTTTGACGTATTCGAGGAATTCTTCCCCGAGTTCATCAACGAGGACGATCGGATTCTCAGACCAGTTGGCAGTCAGTACGGCACCGGCTACGGCCAGGGTATCTGCCTTCTTGCTGAACAGCATGCATTTCGGTCCGACACCCATGCAGGAAGCACAGTAGAGCACCATGCCTCCGGTCGTGGAACCGATGGTCTCCGGCAGACAGAGGGCTTTGCCCGGCATCGTCTTTCCGTAGATCTCCGGATTGTTGATATCGTTGAGGACGCCCTTCGGATTCAGGAACGATCCGGCTGTTTTCAGATTGGCCAGGGTATTGAAACCGCTGTGCGTAACGATCGCAGGGGCATCGACATTGCCGGCTACGACGACTCTTCCCTTGAATTCTCTAGGCATGTACGCTACCTCCTGTCACGATCTCGACCAGTTCATCTTCACTGTAGAAACGGGCTTTGCTGTAATAGCGCAGTTTGTTGGATGCGGTGATGATGCGGGTCTTGTCGGTAAGCGGATTGGAAGTGTAGGAGAGAGGACAGAGTCCGCTGACGGTGACACCCATCTTGTCGAGTTTAGCGGCGTGTTCCGGATAGACTTTCCGGAAGTTCTCGCGGACATCCGGAGCTGCACAGAAGATCGTCGGGATAACGACTTTTTCTTTTCCGTTTCTCTTCAGTCCTTCTTCAAAACGTTCTGTCCAGTCTTTTAATTGTTCTGTAGAGAAGTGCGGACAGCCCGCAAAGGCCATCTCCGGTTCGCCGTCTTCTTCCCAAGGCATCGGATAGGAAGCCTTGACCCGGGCGATCTCGGCATCATCGATGACGAAGACTTTCGCGTTTTCCTTGATCAGACTTTCTCCGAAGTTCTTCGCTTCCGGAGTGAGATTCTCGACATGATAGAGACCTACCGAACCGTTCGAGGCAGCTGCAGCACCCATATCCTTCAGATAGTCTTTGACGTTCTGCGTCAGTTCATTTCCCAGCCACTGATCGAGACCTCTGATATACGGGACATCTTCGACGCATTTGAAACCGATGGCCGAACCCAGCAACTGCGGTTCCGGTCTTTTCTCGCATCGCACTTCAATGATCCAGTCGGCCTTTCTTCCTTCATCTGTCAGAAGACCGAATTCCGGGACGTAGCCGAGGATGTTGGACATGAGTTCGAGAATGCCGGAGTTGCGGTTGCAGCGGGCACCAAGGACCGAGTTCGCATAGGATACGGCAGAGGATTCCGCCCAGCCCAGGATATCCCCGTATTTCGGGATGTTTCCTACTTCATCCATGTAGGCCGTACAGGTATAGGCATTCTTATCTTTGATGCCCATTCTCTCCCATTCTTTCTCCATACGTTTCTGATTGGAGAAAATGAGCTTGAATACGGCTTTCTGCGGAAGAGATACCGGGACGTGATCTTCGATACCGCGCGGGTCTGTCGTAAAGGACTGCTTCGGAAGGGCACCGCCGTCGATGAGCTTCTCCATCAGGTCGAATACCGGTTTCCAGGTGAGGGACCCGGTACCGATGACCGCGTGTCCCATCTCTCCGGTGATCTTGACCATGCGTTTCGCTCCGAAAGCCTCTCCATACATGATGAGCGTATTGAGGACTTTGGCCATTGCCTCCCCCTGAAGACCCTGCTGTACAGCGAGCAGTTCGTCATTGAGGATCATAATGATCGATCTCCTTTCCAAATGATAGAATCGTGTTTTCCTACCTTCATTGTATAGGGAAACTTCTCTTTATGCCAAGAAGCTTCTCTGTATATAATGGGAGTATTGAAAGATGAAAGGACAGATATGTACAAGATCTTTGTGATAAATCCCGGTTCCACTTCTACCAAACTCTCTCTGTTCTATGACGAACAGATGATCTTCGATACGGATGTCTTCCATGACTCCTCGGTATTGAAGACCTTTCCGACGATCAATGATCAGCTCGACTACCGCATGGAAGTCATCCATGATTTCCTGAAGGAGAATGAGATCGATCTGAGCGGTCTTTCCGCTGTTGTAGGAAGAGGAGGACCGTGCTATCCGGTAGAGAGCGGGACCTATCAGGTCGACGAGAGACTGATACAAGATACCAGGGAAGCGAAGGGAGGCCTCTACCATTCTTCGATGCTGGGAGTGCAGATGGCGAAGAAGGTGCAGGAAGTCTACGGAGGAGAGATCTATATGGTCGATCCGACGGTCGTCGATGAATACTGGGATCTTTCCAGGCATACGGGAATAGACGGTATCTACCGCAGATCCATCTGTCATGCGCTCAATCTTAAGGCTACGGCCAGGATGCATGCGAAACGGATGGGGAAGAGATATGAGGATATGGACCTCATCGTGTGTCATATCGACGGAGGGATCTCGATCACGGCCCATGTCCACGGAAGAATGGTCGACGGCAATGATGCCGGCGGAGGTCAGGGACCTTTCACGCCGACGAGGATGGGTTCGATGGCCGTACCGGATATCGTCGAATATCTCTGGGACAAGACACCTCAGGAGATGAAGAACCTCACCAGTGTGACCGGAGGACTGTCGAATTACTTCGGGACCTCCGACAGCGATAAGATCCATGCCTTAGTTGAAAAAGGAGATCCGAAGGCGAAGAGAGTCTGGCAGACGATGATCTATCAGACCTGCAAGTATATCGGTGCCATGGCGGCGGCGATGAGCGGAAGGGTCGACGGGATCGTACTGGCCGGAGGACTCATGAGATTCGATGATGTCGAAAAGATGATCCGCGAACGCTGCGGATGGATCGCGCCGGTATATTCCTACCCGGGAGAAAGGGAACAGGAAGCGATGGCACTAGGTGCGTTGAGAGTATTACGGGGAGAAGAAGAAGCGAAGATCTACAGCGGAGAACCGGTGTGGAAGGGCTTCGCAGATGAAGAAATATAGTATAATACATTTTATAAGAGGTCAGATATGGATTATCAGAAACTGCTCGCAAAAGCTGCGATAGAAATGAGACCCTCGGGTATCCGGAAATTCTTTGATCTGGTAGCCGATATGCCGGACTGCATCAGTCTCGGTGTCGGAGAACCGGACTTTCAGACGCCTTGGCGCATCCGCGATACAGCCATCCATTCACTCGAACTGGGAAGAACGAAATATACGGCCAATGCCGGATTAAAAGAGCTGAGACAGACGATCTCGGCCTACCAGAAACGGAAATACGGACTGGAATACGACGAGAACGAGATCCTGGTCACGGTCGGAGGAAGCGAAGCGATCGATCTGGCCATCAGAGCTCTGGTCGAACCGGGAGATGAAGTGATCCTGGCAGAACCGAGCTATGTCTCCTACAGTCCGATCTCGACCCTCGTACAGGGCGTTGCTGTGCCAGTTCCTTGTCTTGAAGAGAACGAGTTCCGAATCACGGCTGCTCAATTGAAGGAGAAGATCACCGAGAAGACGAAACTGATCGTCCTCTCTTTCCCGAACAATCCGACCGGTGCTGCCCTCCGTCATGAAGACCTGGCAGAGATCGCGGATCTGTTAAAAGACAAGGACCTGATCGTCCTGAGCGATGAGATCTATTCGGAACTCGTATACAGTGCTCCGCATGAGTCGATCGCTGCCTTTGAAGGCATGAAGGAACGCACTATCGTCGTCAACGGTTTCTCCAAGACTTTCTCGATGACCGGCTGGAGACTCGGCTATGCGATGGGCCCGCGGCCTCTGATCGACATCATGAAGAAGATCCATCAGAACTGCATCATGACCGCTCCGACTACCTCCCAGTACGCGGCGATCACGGCGATGAAGGAATGCGATCACGATGTGGAAGAGATGAGACAGCAGTACGATATGAGAAGAAAGTACTGTGTACGCAAGCTCAATGAGATGGGTCTGAAGACCTTTGAACCGAAGGGAGCCTTCTATGTCTTTCCGAATATCTCTTCCTGCGGTATGAGCTCGGATGAGTTCTGCGAGAAACTGCTGGCAGAGAAGAAAGTGGCCATCATTCCGGGAAGTGCCTTCGGGGCAAGCGGAGAAGGATTTGCGCGTATATCCTATGCCTACAGTCTGGAACACCTCCAGGAAGCGATGAAGAGAATAAAGGAATTCGTAGAAGAGAATAGAGGAGAAAGAGTATGAATGAGATGGAACTGCTGAAACTGCTGGCGGATGATCCGAGATCTTCGGTGACGAAACTTGCGGATATCCTCGGCGAAAGCGAAGAGACAGTTGAAAACACCAAGAAGGATCTGGAGAAGAAAAAGATCATCTGCGGATATCATACCGTCATCAACTGGGACAAGACGAATACCGAACATGTCGATGCGATGATCGGTGTCTCCGCGAAACCGGAAAGAGGGAAGGGCTATGACAATATCGCTTCCCGTATCGCCCGTTTCCCGGAAGTCAGCGCTCTCTATCTGATGAGCGGCACTTCGGAATTCATGGTCAGCGTCAATGCGAAGACGATGCGTGAAGTGGCGGACTTCGTCGGTGAGAAACTGGCTCCGATCGACGGCGTCACAGCTACGGTCACGATGTTCGTACTCAAAAAATACAAAGTCAACGGGATCATCATGGACATGGAGAGCGAAGTCACGGATGACCGTCTTCCGGTATCGGCTTAAAGAAGGGAAGACCCTTCTTTTTTTGACAAAGCATCATCTTTGAAAGACAATAGTTCTATGAATTATCTCTTTCTTTTTCTCATACTGGCTGCTGTAGCGGTCTATGCTGGACTATTGGCCGTCCATCCGGGAATCCGCCCCGATAAGCGGAAGATCCGCGTTGCCTGTGTCGGCGATTCCATCACCTACGGATCCCTCGTGAAGGATCAGCCCCGTCACAACTATCCTCATGTCCTGAATGAACTGCTGGGAGAGGACTATCAGGTAGGAAATTTCGGCTATCCGAGCCGTACCGCTGTACTCGATGGAGATCATCCCTACATGAAGGAGAAACTCTATGAGAAGTCCTTATCTTTTGAACCGGATATCGTCATCATCATGTTCGGCAGCAACGATTCCAAGCTGATCAACTGGGATGCGGAAGAATATGAGAGGGATCTGTGCCTGCTGATCGATTCCTATAAAGACCTGAAGTCTCATCCCCGGATCTGTCTGCTGATACCGCCTCCGTGCTATCGAAGAGAACCGGAGTTCATCAACGTCGTACGCAATGAGATCATCGTCGAAGAGATCGCACCGCTGCTGATCGATATCGCATCACTGAAGGATCTCGACCTCATCGATATGTATCAGGTCTTTGAAGGAAAGAAAGAATTCTTTGCGGACGGATTGCATCCGAATCAGGAAGGCGCCGTGCTCTTTGCGAAGACCGTCTATGAACACCTCCTTAATGATCACATTATTTGAAAAAATGAGAAATTAATACTTGATTTTCGTAAAAAATCAGGTGTACAATATTTGAGTAAAAAAGAGGTTAAAAAAAACAGCACTCAGTGGTGTTGGGTTTGTTAGCCTCTTTTTTGTTGGGAAAAATCATGGAAAACGATGATTTTGACGATGGTTTTGAAGAAAAACACTTTTATTTCATGATGTACATCAGGAGGATCAGATGATGAAATACATATTTGTGACAGGAGGTGTTGTCTCGGGTCTGGGGAAAGGCATTACTGCTGCCTCTCTCGGCAGACTCCTCAAGCAGCGCGGCTTCAAAGTGATCGCGCAGAAACTGGATCCCTATATCAATGTCGATCCGGGGACGATGTCGCCTTTGCAGCACGGGGAAGTATTTGTTACGGAAGACGGGGCGGAGACCGATCTCGACCTCGGACACTACGAACGCTTCATCGATGAAGATCTCAACAAGTATTCCAACCTGACGACCGGGAAGGTCTACTGGAACGTACTGCGCAAGGAAAGAGAAGGGCAGTACTTAGGGGAAACGGTCCAGATCATTCCGCATATCACCGATGAGATCAAGCGTTTCATCTATTCGGTCGGACATAAGGCAGATGCGGACGTCGTCATCAGCGAGATCGGCGGTACGGTAGGCGATATCGAGTCTCAGCCGTTTCTGGAAGCGATACGTCAGGTAGCATTGGAGAACAAGAGAGAGGATACGCTGTTCATCCACGTTTCTCTTGTGCCGTATATCTCCGGCTCCGATGAATACAAATCCAAGCCTACCCAGCATTCCGTGCGGGAACTGCAGGGAAGCGGCATACATCCGCAGATAATCATGGCACGCTGCGACGGGAAACTGCCGGAAGATGTCCGGAAGAAACTGGCGAACTTCTGCAACGTAAAAGAAGACTGCGTCATTGAAAACAGCACCGTGGATTCCCTTTATGAAGCGCCGCTGATGCTGGAGGAGCAGAATTTCTCTCAGATCGTCTGCCGGGAACTCTCATTAGAGACGAAAGAGATCGATCTGGATCACTGGAAAGAACTGCTTGGCAGGATACATGAGCGCTCCAAGACCGTGCATATCGCTTTGGTAGGCAAGTATGTCAAGCTCCATGATGCCTATCTCTCTGTCAAGGAAGCCCTGCATCACGGAGGTTATGAGAGCGATGCCCATGTGCGGATACATTGGATCGATTCCGAAGAGATACGGAAAGACAATATCGAAGAGATATTCAAAGATGTATCCGGCATCATCGTACCGGGAGGTTTCGGAGGAAGAGGGATCGAAGGAATGATCCTTACAGCGGAATATGCCCGAAAGAACGATATCCCGTATTTCGGGATCTGTCTGGGGATGCAGGTAGCGGCCATCGGCTTTGCGAGAGGAGCACTCGGCTATGAAGATGCGGACTCTACCGAATTTCACAAAGACACATCTCATCCGGTCATCGATTTCATGCCGGATCAGAACGAACATATCGACAAGGGAGGAACGATGAGACTCGGGTCCTGGCCTTGCGAGATCCGAAAGGGAACTTTGCTTTATAATGTTTATGGCAAGGAAACGATCGGAGAAAGACACCGTCACCGTTATGAATTCAACAATGCCTTCCGGGAGGAATTTGAAAGGAACGGAATGATGATCAGCGGTACATCCCCGGACAATAAACTGGTGGAAGCCATCGAATACAGAGAGAACTCCTTCTTTATCGGAGTGCAGTTCCATCCGGAATTCAAAAGCAGGCCGGATCGGGCGCATCCTCTCTTTAAGAGATTCATAGAGGCTTCCCTCGAGAAAGGAGAACACAGATGAGCGATTTCACAGATATATTCGGAACACTGGTCTTCAATGATGAAGAGATGAAGACACGGCTTACGGAGGATACCTACCGTATCCTGCAGAAGACGATACGAAACGGAAAAGAACTCGATCCGGCGATCGCGAAAGAAGTGGCGGAAGCCATGAAGAACTGGGCCATTGAAAAGGGTGCGACCCATTATACTCACTGGTTCCATCCGCTCAACGGAGCGACAGCCGAGAAACATGAGAGTTTCATCGAATCCCAGAAGGGCGGCAGAGTCATCACCGGCTTCTCCGCAAACAATCTGATCCGGGGTGAATCGGATGCCTCGAGCTTCCCGAGCGGCGGACTCAGAGATACCTTTGAAGCCAGAGGATATACGGCCTGGGATCCGACTTCCTACGTCTTCCTCAAGGACGGAGTCATGTGCATTCCGACCGTCTTCTGTTCCTATACCGGAGAAGCCCTGGATCATAAGACCCCGTTGCTGAAATCCATGGAGGCACTCAACGCTCAGGCGATGCGTATCCTGCATCTTTTCGGAAATAAAGATGTCGATCACGTCAAGACGACAGCCGGACCGGAACAGGAATACTTCCTGATCGATGAGAAATTATACGAGAAGAGAAAAGACCTGATCTTTACCGGAAGGACGCTCTTCGGAGCGATGCCTCCGAAAGGCCAGGAGATGGATGATCACTACTACGGTTCCATCAAGACGACCGTACAGGCCTTCATGAAAGACCTCAATAAAGAATTATGGAAACTGGGGATACTGGCCAAGACCGAACACAATGAGGTAGCTCCTTCCCAGCATGAACTGGCGACGATCTTCCTGACGACGAACGTCTCTACCGATCACAACAACCTCGTCATGGAGATCATGAAGAAGGTTGCCCGGAAGCACGGACTCGTCTGCCTCCTCCATGAAAAACCGTTTGACGGAGTCAACGGTTCCGGCAAACACAACAACTGGTCTTTGAAGACGGATACCGGTGTCAACCTTCTGGATCCGGGCGATACACCGCATGAGAATGCCCAGTTCCTTCTCTTCTTAAGTGCCGTCATCAAGGCCGTCGACGAATATCAGGACCTCATACGTATCTCGGTATCCTCGGCCGGAAACGATCACCGTCTGGGAGCTTCCGAAGCGCCTCCGGCCATCGTATCGATGTTTCTGGGAGATGAGCTGACGGCGATCCTGGAAGCGATCGAGGAAGACAAGGACTATCTGGACAAAGGAAAAGTCCCGATGAAAGTCGGAGTACATACGATCCCGGAATTCCCGAAAGACAATACCGACCGCAACCGCACATCACCGTTCGCGTTCACCGGCAATAAATTCGAGTTCCGTATGCCGGGCTCTTCGCAGTCCATCGCTACGCCGAACACGGTCCTCAATGCCGTCGTCGCGGAAGAACTCAGGATCTTTGCGGACGAGCTGGAGAATACAGAGAACTTCGAAGAGACCCTGCACGATCTCGTATATCGGACGATACGCGATCATAAGCGCATCATCTTCAACGGCAACGGCTACGATCCTTCCTGGGTCGAGGAAGCGAAGAGAAGGGGCCTTTCCAACTATGCCAATACTCCGGATGCCCTGGAACACTATATCGACGAGAAGAATGTCGAAGTATATCTGAGACACAATGTCCTGACTAAGGCAGAGATCTTCTCCCGCTATGAGATCTATCTGGAGAGATACGTCAAGACCATCATCATCGAAGCGAGAACGATGGCGGATATCGTCTCCAAAGACATCCTTCCGGCAGTATCGGCCTATGAAGGAAGTCTGGGAGATATCTTATTGAAGAAGAGGTCCTTCAACATTAAGGGAGTCTATGAAGAAGAGACCCTGAAGAAGATCTCCGAACTCTCGACTGCTTTATTCCGCAATAAGGAAGAACTGAAAGAGAAGATCGATGAAGCCGTAAAGGAAGAAGATTCCCTGAAGGCAGCTCATTTCTGTCATGATGAAGTACTGAAACTCATGGAAGAGATGAGAAAGGAGACCGATGAACTGGAAGTCATCACCGACCGGAGATACTGGCCTATGCCTTCCTACGATGAACTCCTCTTCAGCGTCAAATAAAGGCTTCTGAACAGTATTTGATAAAGAAACAGATCCCCGCTCATCCGGGGATCTTCTCTTGTCAGAATGCTTCTATTTTTCTCTCTTAAATAATGATAGAAATCATGTTTGAGAATGATACAATACATACATATCACTTGGAGGAGAAAGAATATGGCAGATAAGATCATCGTTCTCGACTACGGCAGCCAGTATAATCAGCTGATCGCCCGAAGGATACGGGAATTCGGGGTATACAGCGAACTGCATCCGGGAGATATCACTTTAGAAAAGATCCTGGCCTTTCAGGATGTGAAGGGGATCATCTTCTCCGGAGGTCCGAACAGCGTCTATGATCCGGATGCCCCGAAGTGCGACCCGGCCATCTTCTCTTCCGGTATCCCGATCCTAGGGATCTGTTACGGGATGCAGATGAGCCACTTCATGAACGGAGGAAAGGTCTCACCAAGTGAAAAGAGAGAATACGGAAGGGCGGAGATCGAAGTCATCGAAGATTCTCTTCTCTTTGACGGACTGCCGAACAGGCAGAATGTCTGGATGAGCCACGGCGATAAAGTCGTCGAACTGGCAGAAGGCTTCATCCCGATCGCGAGAAGCGCCTCTTGCGAATACGCTGCATCGGCTGATCTTAAGAGAAACATCTATACGCTTCAGTTCCATCCGGAAGTCCGCAACAGCGACTACGGAAACGATATCCTCCGCAATTTCGTTTTCCATATCTGCAAGGCAGAAGCCAACTGGAATATGAAGAGCTTCATCGATACTCAGGTAAATGAGATCCGTGAGAAAGTCAAAGACGATAAAGTCCTCCTGGCTTTGAGCGGAGGAGTGGATTCTTCGGTAGTAGCGGCATTGCTGAATAAAGCCATCGGTAAGAATCTATACTGCATGTTTATCGATCATGGACTGTTACGTAAAGGGGAAGCCGAGAGCGTCATGGATATGTTTGCACGGAACATGGATATCAATGTCCTGCAGATAGACGCTTCCGAACGTTTCCTGTCCCGTCTTCAGGGAGTTTCCGATCCGGAAGAAAAGAGAAAGATCATCGGTTCGGAATTCATCTATACCTTCCGTGATGAAGTCGCCAAGCTCTTATCGGATACCGATATCAAATGGCTGGCACAGGGTACGCTCTATACCGATGTGATCGAGAGCGGCACAAAGACATCTCAGACCATCAAGTCTCATCACAACGTCGGAGGTCTTCCGGAAGATATGGACTTCAAGCTTCTGGAACCGCTGAATACCTTATTCAAGGATGAAGTGCGTCAGCTGGGACTCGAACTGGGTCTCTCGGAAGAGATCGTCTGGCGTCAGCCGTTCCCGGGTCCGGGACTCGGAGTACGGGTATTGGGAGAGATCACCAGAGAGAAACTGACGATCGTACAGGAAGCGGATGCGATCTTACGGGAAGAGATAAAGAAGGCAGGTCTGCAGAGAGATATCTGGCAGTACTTCGTCTGTCTTCCGGATATCCGCAGTGTCGGCGTCATGGGAGATGGAAGGACCTACGACTATGTCGCAGCCATCCGAGCTGTCACCAGTATCGACGGGATGACGGCAGACTGGGCCAAGATCCCGTACGAGGTCCTTGATCGGATCTCGACCCGCATCGTCAATGAAGTCCCTCACGTCAACAGAGTCGTCTACGATATCACCTCGAAGCCTCCGGGGACGATCGAGTGGGAATAGTGCAACAAGGATCGGGTGTATTTAAAAGTGGGAGAACACCATCACAAAACGGCCTGTATTGATGCCTAAAATCCACACAAACATTAGAAATCCATAAAAAAGTCGTCCGATTGACGACTTTTTCAGTTTCCGGGAATTTGTCTGATACCGCTGTCTTTTGTTGTCTATTCTCCGTAAAATAGTATTCAATAGTTTGAAGCGCCATGCTCTCCAATCTGTTTGTTTCAGCAAGTATTTGCTTTTCTATACTGAAGAGGTGAAATTCCTTTTTTCTTTTTGAATTGTTTTGAAAAGTAGCTGGCATCATCCAGACCGACTTTCTGAGATATTTCCTGAATGGATAAGGCGGTTGAAGATAAAAGGTGACAGGACAACTCCACTCTTCTATCCAGCAGATAGTCAGATATGCTCAAGCCCACTTCCTGTTTAAACCTTGTGGAAAGATAATTTGGAGTGACAAACTGATTTGCGGCAATGTCTCTGGTGCTTATCGGTGAAGAAAGATTCATGTCGATGAAAAGCAGAGCTTCCTGTATTACTCTGGAATAAGAAGCGAGGGAGCACTGCTTAACGATTTCGCAATACGTGTGCAGCATGTCTTTCAGTATTTCGTACATTTCTTCCAGACTCTGCGTTTTTTCTATCTCAGCGCCGAAATAAGAAGATGATCTGTGAAGATATACGGGATGGACGGAATTGCTTTCGACGGATTTTCTAAACAGCGTGTTGATGACCTGCATGCTGTTCTTGAAATCTCTGATAGGATCTGAAGAAGTCGGAGACTGTACCTGCAACGGATCGGTCATCAGTTCGCTGTAGGCGTAGAACGCTTTGACCGCTCCTTCTTCGTTTCCTAAACTGACCGCAGATAAAAGCTTGCTTTCCGCTTCGTATCTGTCTGCTATTGCCTGGATCTGTCTGTCGTGCTCGGACTCATAATATTCATTGAGTTCTGAGAGTTTGGAAAGGGAATACTTTGCATACATAAAATACCTCAGAATTGTAAATTAATAACGATAAATCAATTATATATGAGAATAATACAAAAATACAGTAGTACTGTTATATCGCCTGTAAGCGGTTGCAGATAAAATAGGATTGTAAATACGGAGGAACGTATAATGAGCACAGTCGAAAACAGAGAAAAACTAGGATTCAAAACGTATTACGGTACTGCTACAATGGGCATGACCGAAGCCGTTACCAACGCTTTGATGACAAGCTATTTCATGCAGTATCTGACAGACTACTCTGGCTTGGGTTCCTGGGCGGCAGGACTGGGAAGTGCTTTGCTGGTATTTGCCAGAGTGTTTGATGCAGTAAATGACCCGTTTGAAGCCTGGATCATGGATAAAGCAAAACCGGGAAAGCATGGAAAATATAAGCCGTTTGTTTATTTGAGTATCGCCCTGCAGGCTATCGGCGTGATCTGTCTGTTCTTCATTCCGCATTTTAAAAGCAGAATCCTGGTGTCGATCTGGGTAATCGTATTCTATCTGTTCTATGATATCGGCTATTCTTTCTATTCGCCGGAAGTCATCTATCGTTCGATCACTCTGGACGAGCAGAAAAGAGCAAAACTGATGATTGCTCCAAGGATCCTGACCATGGTCATTTCAATGGTTGCGGCTTCACTCATCACGATCATCACCAAGGTCAATGTCAACTTCAATAACTACCATACTTCATTTGGCATAACGGTTGCCGCATATGTTGTATTAGGCGTTGTACTTGCTTTAAGCGGTATATCGATGGTCAAGGAGAATTACATTGCCGAAAAGGAAGACGATGATGTTGTTAAGGTAACAGACGTTATTGAAGTGATCAGAAAGAATGGTGCCATGAGAGTCCGTTTCCTATCAGGCATTTTCTCCGGATTTATCTATACATGTGTATTCTCAACCATGAACTACTATATCAAGTGGAACTTCTGTGTAGATCTGACTACAGGTGCTGTTGATACAGCTCTGTATGGAACATATAACTTGATCGGCTCTATGATGATGCTGTTTCCGATACTGATCGGTACTGCCATCTCAATTCCGATGATGAATAAATTCGGTTCCCCGGTTAAGTTTTTAAGATTTGTAATCGGTGCCGAAGCTACGGCCTGTGCCTTAATTGCCATATTCCACTTTACCGGCTTATCAAGAGCGCTTGGTGCCGTTCCGTTCTTTGCCTTAATGGCATTATGTTCGATCGCCTTGGGAATGGAATTCGTTCCGGCAGGGGCTATGACCATGGAAACCATGGACTATGAACAGTATAAGAATCACCGTGACCGTTCAGCTACCATCAATACAGTAGGGCGCCTGTTAGGCAAAGCTCAGTCAGCGTTTGCCACAGCGGGCATCGGTGCACTGTTAGTGGCAGTAGGCTATGTTGTGGATTCTGCTACAGATACCTATCTTGGTGATCTGGCCAGCATTCCATCGTTATTGAACTGGTTCATTCTGATCATGGCGGTCATTCCGGCTCTGTTTGGATTCATATCCGTCTTCATTCTTAGAAAATATCCGGTAACAGATGAAGTGCGTGAAGATATGAGAAAAGCACTTGATAAATAAAATAATCTGATGAGGGTGGATCATTCCGCCCGCATTTTCAAAAAAAGGAGGCCCTGTATGCTGGAAATTTCAAAAATACAGATCGATCACAGAGAAGGAGACATCATAACTGATCGAAGACCAATCATAAGCTTCGCTTTGAACTCAGATATTCAGGGCGAAAAACTTGACTATTCGATCATCAGCTGCAATGACTGGTCTGTAACAACAGAGGATCAGCTGAACAATATATATGGCGGTATGTTGCTGCCGCATACGGAATATGAAGTGAAGGTAAGAGCTTTTGGGAAAAGCGGGGAATCGGCAGAAGCCAAGACCGGCTTTATAACAGGGAAACTTGATGAGCCTTGGATTGGTAAATGGATCACTGATAACAGTTATGTATTTCCTGACGGTGTATCTCCGGTTCCCATGGTTTTTAAGAAAGAATTGCATATAAGCAAGAAGATTTCAAAAGCCTGGATCCACAGTACTGCTTTGGGAATCTACGAAATGAATCTCAACGGGCAGAAAGTCGGTGATGATTACTTCGCTCCGGGCTTTACCAGCTATCAGCATCAGATCCAGTACCAGACTTATGATCTGACTGGATTGCTGAAAGAAGAAAACCTGCTGATGGTTACTGTGGCAGGAGGATGGGCAGCCGGCTCATTTACTAATAAAAGAAAAAGCCATATTTCCTGTGATCGGCAGGCATTTCTGGCTGAAATGCATGTCATTTATGAAGATGGCAGTAAAGAAATCATTGCAACAGATGAAAACTGGTTTGTCAGCATGGATAGTCCTTATAAGATCGCTGAATTCTATGATGGTGAAGATTATGATGCGTCATTCAGCACGGAAGAAATCAGATGGGAAAAAGCGGATATAACAACCGCAAAAGGAGATCCGCTTCTGCTGGCACAATACGGCCCTCCGGTCAGAAGAGGAAGAAAGATCGAACCTGTTAACAGCTTTGAAAATGATGAAGAGATCATCTATGACATGGGTGAAAACTTCGGCGGTATCATATCCTTCAGAATACGCGGAGGAAAAACAGGTCAGACAGTAAGATTCCGCCATGCAGAAGTCCTCGTGAATGATAAACTGTTTACCAAACCGTTAAGAACGGCAAAAGCATCGATTGTATACCATTGCACAGATGGCGAACAGGAATACACCCCTCGCTTCACATATATGGGATTCCGTTATGTCGGTGTATCGGGAATCGAGAAGGATAAGATCGAATTATATGCCTATGCATTGCACAGTGATATAAAAACCATTGGCTATTTCCATTGTTCCAATGTAGAACTGAATAAGTTGCAGGAGAACATTGTAAGAAGCGGCTTGGCTAATTTTGTAGATATTCCGACCGACTGTCCGCAGCGCGACGAGAGAATGGGGTGGACCGGGGATACGGCAGTGTTCTCACCAACAGCATGCTTCAATTTTGACATGTCTTCCTTTTATGGGAAGTGGCTTAGGGATATGTCTTCTGAACAGTCCGAAAAGGGAGGACTGCCAATGGTCGTTCCAAGACAGGGCGACAGCTGGCCGGTAATGGCGACCTCCTGCTGGGGAGACAGCTGCGTATTGGTTCCATGGGCAACCTATCTCTCTGATGGAGACGTCAACCTTTTAAAGAGACAGTATCCAACCATGAAGAAGTTTCTGAAAGCGGCCTTATGGTGGTCAAATCTGGCTTCATTCGGCGATTACAGATACATCTGGGACAAGCCGTTCCACTTTGGCGACTGGTGTGCGGCAGATGAAGATTTCATGGGTTGGATCAGCAAGGCCAAATGGATCGGCACGGCTTATTTTGCCAACAGCTGTGCCATCATGAGCAGAATTGCCGATCTTTTAAATAAATCGAACGATAAAAAATATTATGAAAATCTGAGAAAGAAGATCGAAAAAGCTTACAGAAATGTTCTGACAGACGGTAAGGGAAAACTGAAGAAAGAATTTCAAAGTGCCTATGTCCTTCCTCTGACGTTTAAGATGACTGATGGAGAAGAAAAGGCAGTTATGATAGACAACTTTATCAGACTGCTGGAAAGTCAGAGTTATGAAGTGAAAACAGGGTTCCCTGCCACTCCGTATATCCTGTTTGCTCTGGCTGATAACGGGCACGAAAAAGAAGCGTATCAGGTGCTTTTCCAGAAAGAAAGACCGGGATGGTTATATGCTATTGAAAAAGGTGCCACTTCCATATGGGAAAGATGGGATGCCATGAAAGAAGACGGCACAGTCAATCTCGGAGAAGGCGGCGAAGATAATGGCGGAATGGTTTCCTTCAATCACTATGCCAATGGAGCCGTAGGTAATTTCCTGTATACCAGAATCGGCGGATTAGAATCCCTGGAAGGAGGATACAGGAGATTTAGAATACAGCCAGTAATCGGAATGGGTATTGTGAGCTGCGAAGTAAGTCATGATTCTCCTTTCGGCATCATTGAGTCCGTCTGGAAGATCGTAGATGGAAGAATAAAAATGAAGATAAAGGTTCCGGTGTCCTGCGAATGTGAACTGGTACTTCCTTCGGGAAAGAAAAGTAAAGTTGAAAGCGGAACATACGAATTTGAAGAAATATTGGAGGATTTATATGCCTAGAATTGCGTTGATGCAGAAAACACTGGATCTGCAGCAGATAGAGGGAAAGTACAGTGCGTTTACGAAATGCGCATATGCCTTACCGGTCCGTCTAAGTCACAGAATAGCTGAAGACGGATATGGTACTGTTACCGTTGATGGTATTGAGATCTCCAGAGGCAAGCAGTTCTTCATGGATTCGATCGTTAAGATGAACGCCATGCTGATCCCGGTAGGGGAGGTTGCCAGAGAATATGACAGAGAATATGTTCTGGAATTCAGAGGATTCGTTGCAGAGAACGGCAAGCCGTTCAGGGATCAGGCTTTTAAATTCAGAACTTTACCCAGAAAGGTAAATGATGGAAAGCATCAGGAACATGACCAAATAGCCCTTCAGTCTGCTCTGGAAGGTATGGTATTACTGAAAAACGAGGAAAATGTCCTTCCACTGGATAAAGATGCAGTTCTGAACTGTTTCGGTGCTGCCCAGTTTACTTTCCGCAATTCTGCGACCGGTGCCGGCCTGATCAATCCACGCTGGCAGGCGGACTTTCATGAATCTGTAAAGGAACACAGCAGTTTCTCCGTGAATGAAGAGATATCTGACTGCTATCGTCTTTTAAAGGAGGCTGTTCTGAAAGATGAGCTTCTCTTCCGGGCAAAGGAAAAGAGTGAGGTCGCTCTGATCTTTATTTCCCGTACATCGGGAGAATTCCTTGATAATAAACCTATTAAGGGCGGTTATTATCTGACAGATGAAGAAACGGAAACGGTAAAAGCTGTTTCCAAATATTTTGATAAAACAGTTGCCATTATCAATACCGGGTACCCTATCGATATGAAATGGGTCGATGAATATGATATAAAGGGCGTGATCTATACCGGGTTTGCTGGGATGTTTGCGGGTTATGCCTTGATGGAACTTCTGGACGGCAGAGTCAGGCCAAGCGGTAAGCTTTCCGACAGTTGGGCACTGGATTATTATGACTATCCGTCTTCTGCTAATTTCATGAATTACAAAGAAGGAGACGCAGTACCGGGAGAGAAAACGCACGGTGTTCGTCTGTATTATGAAGAGGACATTTATGTCGGTTACAGATATTTTGACACTTTTGGGAAGAAGGTAAAGTACTGTTTCGGACATGGATTGAGCTATACCGATTTCTCTATTGCAGCAGACAGGTGTACCGTTTCCGATGATAAGGTAAGTCTTGCTGTAACAGTGAAGAATATCGGGAAAACGCCAGGAAAACAGACGGTGCAATTATATATCAGACTGCCTGAAGGAAAGACTGAAAAGGCTGATAAGGTGCTGGCAGATTTTTCCAAAACAGAACTTCTTTCTCCCGGCGAAAAAGCAGAGCTTGAACTGTCGGCAGACTTCATGAGATTTGCTTCGTATGATGAGAAAAAGAAAGAATATGTGCTGGAAAAGGGAAGATATGAGCTTCTGACAGGAGACAGCCTGGAAAATGTCATAGGCAGCGGTTCATTTGAGATCAAAGAGGATCTCGTTCTGAAAAAAGTCAGACCCCTTGCCGTACCTATGGAAGAATTCCACAAGATGAACCGCAAGGAGCCATATGTATACAACGATTCCATGGTAGTTGACCTGAAAGAAAGGATAAAAATACCTCCTGTCAGAAAAAGATACGTACCGGAGCCACTACAGGACATCGCCAATAATAAAATCACTTTTCAGCAGCTGAGAGAAAATGAAGGTCTTTTGGATGCTTTCATCTCACAGTTGAATGACAGAGAGCTCTGCTCATTGAGCGTCAGCACCGGAGCAGACTGGTATATGCCGTGGGGGAAAGGCACAGCCGGAGGAACTCCTTCGTTTAGGAAATACGGTCTGCCTTCGATCAGAGTCTCTGACGGCAATACCGGATTGAATATCGTAAAACCAAATGTCGGTTTTCCATCCAGCTGCACGATAGCAGCCACTTTCAATAAGAAGCTTGCGGAAGAAGTCGGAAGAGCAATAGGTGAAGAGTCTAAGGAAAACCATGTGGCTGTAAATCTGGGACCGGGAATGAACATTCATCGCAATATTCTCTGCGGACGGCATCCGGAATATTTTTCAGAAGATCCGGTATTGGCGGGAGTCATGGCCGGATATCACGCAAAGGGTTTGGAGAAAACAGGGGTGTCTGCAACTTATAAACATCTTTTCTGCAACAATTCCGAAACATCCCGCAAAGGTTCTCACAGCATTGTATCTGAACAGGCCTTAAGAGAGATTTATTTCAGAGTTTTTATCACAGCCATGTCCATTCAGATGCCTGGCTGTCTCATGACCAGTTATAATGCTTTGAACGGTATCTACCCGGCTGAAAGCGCAGAAATATTGCAGAATCTGTTAAGAGAAGAATGGGGATATACGGGACTCATCATGACTGACTGGTGTTCCTATGACACCATTGATCCGGTCGAGATGATCAAAGCCGGAACCAACTGGCTGACAGAAGGCGGATCGAAATATATTCACATCCTTCAAAAAGCACTCAAAGAAGGGAACCTGTCCAGAGATATCCTGCGTGATAATGCCAGATATGTTCTGTCACTTGTGCTGAAGTATGAAAGAGGTTAGGAAAGTGGAAAAAAAGATATTTAATCCGATACTGCCGAGTTGGGAATATGTTCCTGATGTAGAACCCCGCGTGTTTGGCGACAGACTGTATCTGTATGGCAGTCACGACCAGTTTAACGGGAAGGATTTCTGCCTGAACGATTATGTCTGCTGGAGTGCTCCGATTAGTGATTTATCTGACTGGAGAAATGAAGGAATAATCTACAGGAAAACCCAGGATCCCAGAAACGGAGACGGGAAGATGCATATGTGTGCCCCGGATTGCGTTCAGGGACCGGATGGCAGGTATTATCTTTATTATCAGCTGCATGTTCTGCAGTGCACCTCGGTTGCGGTTTCGGATAACCCGGTCGGGCCATTTGAATTTTATGGTTATGTTCAGCATCCTGATGGAAAACCCTGGGGAGAGAAAAGAGGCGACTCATTCATCTTCGATCCGGGAGTACTGGTAGAAAACAACAGGGT
Organism: Erysipelotrichaceae bacterium; assembly: GCA_045544415.1. GTDB lineage: Bacteria > Bacillota_I > Bacilli_A > Erysipelotrichales > Erysipelotrichaceae > Colivicinus. The sequence continues at coordinate 21,692 of JAZPYW010000107.1, read as the reverse complement.
TTATCTTTACGCCGGTTTTTCGACGAGAGGACTTTTCAAAGCAGTCTTTCAGCTAAGAGGGAACCGTGTTGAAGAATCGGTATGCCTGCATCTCGATGAGGACATGATAACGGTGATCGGCGATGAATACCCTATCGTACCGGGACCGACTAAGGCAAAAGGAACAGAATATGAAGGCCATGCTTTCTTTGAAGCCAGTTCTATGAGAAAGATCGGCAATAAGTATTATTACGTATACTCTTCAGAACTGTCTCATGAACTCTGCTATGCCGTGAGTGATAGTCCTGACAGAGGATTTCATTACGGCGGCACGTTAGTCAGTATTGCGGATATTGGTTATAAGGGAAACGAAAAACCTTTGAACTATACAGGCAATACCCATGGAGGCATGGCAGAAATAAACGGGCAATGGTATATCTTCTACCATCGTCAGACTAATAAGATCAAATGTTCCAGGCAGGTATGTGCTGAAAAAACATACATTCAACCTGATGGAAGTATTCCTCAGGCGGAAGTGACTTCATGCGGGATGAATCCTTCTGCCCTGAAGGCCAGAGGAAAATACGAGGCGCGTATTGCCTGCAATCTGAAAGGAAAAAACGGCATCATAAAAAGTGATGACGCTTTAAAAGCAGATAAAGAGAATAATTTTCCCTATTTTACACAGAGCGGATCAGACAGAGAAGACGATGGCGATCAGTACATTGCCAATATGAGGGACGGATCCTGGGCAGGGTTCAAATACTTTGATTTTGACGGAACAGAAAACAAAATCATTTTATCTGTTAGAGGGACTGCGGAAGGAATCATGAGAATTTCTTTTGAGACGGAGGGGAAACAGCCGTTAAGTTCGGTGAAAATCAATCCGGAAAAGAATTGGACAGAATATGAGACAAGCATATCAAGCGATAGACAGAATGTGCCGTTATACTTCACCTTTGAAGGGAAAGGATCTCTGGATTTCAGATCCTTCGAAATCATCTGATCAAAAATGGGAAGCCTCAGTTATAAATGACTACCCTCATTTTCGGAAATCTGCCCCACTCTTTGATACCATTTTGATACCATGCGGATCGTAAACGTGGAAGCTGTGGGTGAAAACGGTAGATTTAAGCACATGAAATATACCAAAGCGTAAACTATTTACCTTACGTGCATCATTTTATTACCGAGTGGGAGTGATACATCTTCTGACTCAAAATGTGCTGAGTTATCCTAAATAGCTTGAAACAGCAGGCATTCTTCGGAGTGCCTGCTGTTTTTCTAAAAACCATTGACAGGTTCACAAGAGTTGAGTATAAACTGTCATACAAATCATACTTTCGGAGGTGGAGTAATGAAAGCACCTGAGGGAAAATATGCATGGACGGCTACCGTCGGAGAAAAAGGACAAATCGTAATACCGAAACAGGCAAGGGAAATCTTTGGGATCAAGCCGGGAGACACTCTGCTTCTTCTTGGCGATGAGAAGCGGGGAATTGCCATTCCCCCGAAAGGAGTGTTTGCAGAATTGTTCGGGATCGCATTCCACGATCAGGATGGTGATAAGGAATGAAAAAGGTCGCTTTTTTCTGCATTCCGGCGCACGGACACACGAACCCTATGCTGCCGGTTGCTGCGGAACTGGCAAAACGAGGTAACACGGTCAGATTCTATTCTTTCGGTGAGTTTAAAGAAAAGATCATTGCAACAGGCGCAGAGTTTATCTCCTGCGATGCGTATCTGCCTGAACTTTCGGAAGCGGAAGAAACCGGACTGAAGAATGTATCCACCACAGAAATGACGGTACAGGATATTCGAATCACGTTCAGCATGGACAGCTTTCTTGATGAAGAGTTTAATACATTCAAGCCTGACGTCGTATATACGGATTCCGTGTGTTTCTGGGGCAAACTGAAAGCATGGAAGCACCATGTGCCGATGGTGGTTTCTACCAGCACATTCGCCTTTAATCAGCTGTCCTCGCAGTACATGAAGTATACTCCCGGAGAATTGGCGGATATGACCTTCGGGTTGCCGAGAATCTCTAAGGAGTTGAAAAAGCTCAAACCATACGGCTATCGTGTAAAGGGGGCTTTGTCTCTGGTACAGAGCGATAATCAGACGGACAGCATCGTCTATACTTCACGGCGTTTTCAGCCCTATGCGGAAAGCTTTTCAGATCACTACGCATTTGTAGGGCCCTCTGTGTTTTCAAATGCCGTTCCGAATAAAGTGAAGGAACGCCCTCTTGTTTATATTTCCATGGGAACCGTCATCAATGACAGAGCCGATTTCTATGTAAAATGCATAGAGGCGCTGCGGGATCAGAACGTTGACGTCATCATCTCCTGCGGGAATGCGATAGACCGTGGGGCTTTGGGAACACTTCCTGATAACATTCAGGTGTATCCTTACGTTGATCAGCTTGATATTCTTTCCAGGGCGGACGTTTTTATTACACACTGCGGCATGAACAGCGTTTCCGAAAGCCTGTATATGGCTGCGCCGATGGTGCTCTATCCCCAGACAAGTGAGCAGAAAGCAGTAGCGAGAAGGGTAACGAAAATCGGTGCAGGCACGGTGTTGAATGACGATTCAGTCGGCGGCATCCGGTCTTCTGTACATGAAATCTTGAGCAACTCCGCTTATGGAAAAGCCGCTGATGCGTGTAGTACAGATTTTCGTTCCTGTACAGGTGCTGCCGGAGCAGCGGAGTTTATTGAGAAGGCGCCCCATTCCTCAAACGGAATTGATGTTGTCGGTGAACTGAATAAAACGACCGTGAGATTCCGGTTCATATACTGGGCGATTATCATATCGGCCATCAATCTGATTGGATTTCTTATCAGCTGGAAATATGTATGGATCATCGGTATTGCAGCCGGCATCCTGTCTAATCCGATCGGCAAGACAATACAAAAATGGAAGTATTCTTCCATGCTGCACAGAATCCAATCAATGGATCGCTTTCCGGATTGGCAACAAGCACATAAATCTTGAATAAAACAGCGTTCAAGCAAGTTTTCTAAGTTCGTGATCATCCACATCTGACCCCCCTTTCCACTGTTATCAATGCCGATAACAAAATGATAACAGGAGGAGTGATAGGCAGAATAATATGGATATGTTAAATAATCGAAGGAACCACGAACAGGACGAACAATATTTCCTAAACGGAATCAGTTAAGTCCTGTCGAGCGGGAGCAACAGAAACGAGAAAACAGCCTTCTGTTTTTTGTATTGAGATAGAAACAGATGAGAACGGTCTTCAGCTGAAGAATTCCCGGATGCGGTCGATGATCCTGCTCAGATCGGAACGGTGATCCATCTCTTCGATCATCTCCATAGCCTGTGATACGTTATCGGTGATCAGGGCATCCGCATCCGAACAAAGGAAGTGGTGCTGCGATCCTTTCTCGTTCACGGTCCAGATCAGGACTTTCTTTCCCCGGGCATGAATGGAATCGATCAGAGAGGAAGATGCGGATTCTTCTTCCAGAGCGAGATAGTCGCAGTTGAGAAGGGCAGTATCGCCAGGAGCGCTTTGGTGAAGAACTGATAGCTGATGATATCCGGAAGAGCTTCGAGGTAAGGCTTCGTTCTGTTATTCTTCAGAGTGATCTTCATTTGCTTCTTTCACTTCGATATCAAAATAGAACGCAAAACCGTCACCTTCGGGAGTATAATCTTCGACTTCTTCCATCGGTACTTCTTCACCGTTGATGATCAGTTCTACCGGGTCATTGAAGATATATCCGGGAGCAGCTTTCACTCTGCCGAATACCGTATAGGTCTTTCCGGTCTCGAAGCATTCGTCGGAATAGAATTCAAGAGTATTGTATGTCTTCCAGTAAGCGTCCGGTCTTTCACAGCCGTCTAAACTTACCGTATCGATAAAGTACTTATCGCTTTTTGAGATGACCTCCGGTACAGGGGACTGATCAAATCCGGAAGGATCCTTGCAGGAGATGAGTGTTCCGGCTTTCGGAGCAGTGATCGTCAGTTCGACTGTCTCCAGAACTTCTCCTGTGCGCTCATATTCTTCTGTTTCTATCATTTCTTTATTCATATACGATCCTCCGATTGTTTATGTCACTACTATTTTGTCAATGATTGTACCTGATTGCAATATTCAAAAAAATCATCCGGAACATATGTTGTCGCATCTTTCTGATCATATTGTCAAAATAATACCGATATCCGATTTAAAATGATATTATTCAAGGTATTGGAAATCGATTATTTTCCCTTTGACATCATTCGAAATCGGTGGTAAGGTTACAGAGGTTTAGGGAGTAGCCCGCATACGGAGTTATGCGATATCACTCGTCATTTCGGGAAGAGATTCCCCGGGTATATCATAAGCAGCGAGACTTTACCGCAGTGTTTATCTGCAGCAATGTCCCGCTTTTCTTTTGCGGAACTGCAGATTAGAAAGAGGAATCATATGATCGTAGTTTATTTACTTTGTCTGGTGGCAGGCTTTGCGGCTCTGATCAAGGGTGCAGACCTGTTTGTGGACGGCAGTTCATCCCTTGCGAGATCCTTCCATGTGCCGGGACTGATCATCGGTCTGACGATCGTGGCATTAGGGACCAGCGCTCCGGAACTGGCTGTCAGTACGGTAGCGGCCATTAACGGTTCGAATGAGATCGCTTTAAGCAATGTGGTCGGATCCAATACGTTCAATCTGCTGTGTGTGCTGGGGTCCTGCGCGCTCTTCCATGCGGTGCCGGTAGAGGATGGCATCATCAAGAGAGATTTCCCTGTCAGCATCCTGATCACTCTGTTCGTGCTGTTTACGACGAGCGGCGCATCGCTTTTCTCGGGTGCTTTCCTGAAATCGGATATGAATGCCGTCGTCGGTCTGGTCAGCAGACTGATCGGTATCGCTTTGATCGTCCTGTTCATCATCTATATCGGATATCTGATCTACGATGCCCGGAAACATCAGCAGGAAGATGATAACGTCAAAGCTTATCCGCTTCCGAAGAGCTTCGGTCTGATCCTGATCGGCATCGTACTGATCGTCGCCGGCGGTGAAGCAGTCGTATACGGTGCCAAGGCCATCGCCCGTCTCTTCGGTATGACCGAGACACTGATCGGTCTGACGATCGTCGCGGTAGGAACATCGCTTCCGGAACTCGTGACTTCCATCGTCGCAGCCCGGAAAGGGGAGACCGGTCTGGCCGTTGGAAACGTCGTCGGTTCGAATATCTTCAATCTGATGTTCATACTCGGTATCTCTTCCATGATCCATCCGGTCACGGTGAATGCCGCATCTATCTGGGATATGATGATCCTGACAGCTGTCAGTGTGATCACCTATCTCTTCTGCATCTCGAAAAAAGAGATGGGACGTAAGGAAGGGATCGTCATGCTGGCGATCTATATTGCGGATATGGTCTTTGCGATCATGCGATAAGTGCTATAAACTTTCTTGAGAAGAATCAGGATTCTTGTTATAGTAAGATTGCCGAATCAGGGAGTAGCTAACACAGTTCCGTGTAACATATTTCGTCAATACGAGAGATCTTCTCTCCGGGTATGTTCGAAGAAGCAAGACTATTCTGCAAAATGATATTTTGCGGGAGAGTCTTTTTTTAAAACTTTCGCATACCGGAGGTACTTATGAGTATTTTTTCCTTATTTACCCTTCTGGGAGGACTGGCGTTTTTCATCTTCGGAATGAACCAGATGTCCCACAGTCTTGAGAAGATCGCCGGAAAACGAATGGAAGAGATCATCAATAAAATGACCCAGAACCGTCTGGTAGGTCTTCTGATGGGCTGCATCATCACGATCGCGATACAGTCTTCATCGGCCGTCACGGTCATGCTGGTAGGTCTGGTCAATTCCGGACTGATGGAGATCGGCAATACCGTAGGCGTCATCATGGGTTCGAATATCGGCACGACGGTCACGGCCTGGATCATGAGTTTGATCGGTGTATCCAGTGATAATGTCTTCGTAAGAATGCTGAAGCCGGAATCCTTCTCACCGCTTCTCGCCTTTATCGGCATCCTGCTGATCATGCTGTCGAAGAAGCAGAAGAAGAAAGAGATCGGAAACAGTTTCCTCGGATTTGCGATCCTGATGTACGGAATGGTCATGATGAGCTCTTCGGTAGCTCCTCTGGCGGACTCTCCGGCTTTCATCAGTCTGCTTACCGCTTTCCGCAATCCGCTGCTCGGTGTTCTCACCGGTCTCCTCGTGACGGCAGCCATCCAGAGTTCGGCCGCTTCACTGGGTATGCTGCAGGCCTTATCCATGACGGGAGGCATCACCTATGGAATGGCGATCCCGATCATCATGGGTCAGAACATCGGCACCTGTGCTACAGCCGTCTTATCCAGTATCGGTGTCGGACGCAATGCGAAAAGAGTATCGGTCATCCATCTGTGCTTCAACCTGATCGGTTCGGCCTTCTTCATGATCGTGTACTTTGCGGCAAACGCTCTGTTCCATCTGCCGTTCATCGACACGAGCATCGATCCGGTAGGTATTGCTTTATGTCATAGTATCTTCAATATCACGACAACATTGCTGCTGCTTCCGTTCTCCAAACAGCTCGTTGCGATCGCCGAGAAAACGATCAAGACCGAACCGGAGAAGAAAGTTGCCTACCTGGACGAAAGACTGTTCCAGACTCCTTCCATCGCTGTATCGGAATGCGACAAGCTCTCCATGGAAATGGCTGATCTGACCAGAAAGAGTGTTGAAGAAGCGACTGCCGGACTCTTCCATTACACCGAAGAGAATGGAACGACGGTCAAGGAACTGGAGAGAGAAGTGGATGTCTACGAAGACCATCTCGGCTCTTATCTTGTCAAACTGTCCGGTCATGAACTTTCAGTGCAGGATAACCGTACCGTTGCCAAGGTCCTGCATACGATCGGCAACTTCGAACGCATGAGCGATCTGGCAAGGAACCTGTCGGAATCCGCTGCTGAGATCGAAGACAAGAAACTCGTCATGTCGGAAGACGCAATAGTAGAACTGAAGTCCCTGCAGGATGCAGTATTGGAGATCACTCAGCTGACGACCGATGCCTATTCGACAACGAATGCTTCTCTGGCAGAGAAGGTAGAACCGCTGGAACAGGTCATCGATATCCTGACAGAATCGATCCGTCTGCGTCATACAGAACGTCTGCAGAGCGGAGAATGTACGATCGAGAAAGGTTTCGTACTGGCCGATATCCTGAACAACTACGAAAGGATCTCCGATCACTGTTCCAATATCGCCATTGCGGTCTTAGAAGCCAACAGCGATATCTACGATCCTCATAAATATCTGAAACAGCACCTGACGATGGAAAATCCTCAGTTCCAGAATTATTTCAACGAATTCCGTGAGAAATACATCGGCTGATCAGGTCATGAATGTAAATAAAACACCATGGCATATGCTATGGTGTTTTTTATTGATCATTCGACTCTGTACTTACGTTCTCAGTTTCCGCTCTGTTTCTTCATCTTCGATAAGGAATACAGTGCGATCGGCACTTCGATCAGCAGCATCGCAGTCCAGCCGATCATACTGGCGTAGGCGATCCCCCGGATCCCCATCTTCGGTGCCAATAAGATCGTAAATAACGTACGTATCGAGATCTGGACAGTCGTTCCCAGGATCGTCATCTTCATGCGCCCCATGCCCCGGAAAAAGCCCTGGAAGCCGTTGGTCATCGCCGGCCAGAGGTAGAAGAAAGCCATGACGCTCAGATACTTCGATCCGATATCGATCACTTCTTCTGCTGCCGTTCCCGTTACGAATAAGGAGACGATATGCTTGCGCAAGAGGAAGGTGATCAATGCGATAAAGATGCCGTAACATAGTTCCATCCCGATCCCGGTAAAGAATCCTTTCCGGATCCTTTCTTTCTTGCCGGCACCGTTATTCTGCGCGATGTAGGTGGAGATGGAAGAAGAGATCCCCTGTTCGGGAATACAGGCAAAATCATCTGCCTTCGTCACGGCGTGGAAGGCAGCGATCGAAGAGACCCCCAGCATATTGACCTGCGACTGTATGAGAAGTTTGCCGATCGGCTGTATCGCCTGCTGGAGTGCCGTCGGGAGGCCGTAGGAAACGACTTTCTTCAGAATGCTGCTCTCATAGGTCCATTCGTCTTTCTTCGGCAGGAATTCCGGGGTTTTCCGGATCATATAGAAGACTGCCAGAAATGCCGAAGCTGCTTCTGCAAATACGGTCGTAGCCGCGGAAGTGAAGATGCCTCTATGGAAGATACCGAGGAGAATGAGATCCAGTACGGCATTCAGAATGGAACAGAAAGCCAGAAAGTGTAAAGGTGTCTTGGAATCTCCGACACTCTTCATCGCTGCTGCCAGAGCGTTATATGTAAAAGTAAATGGAGCGCCGATAAAGGTGATGCGCAGATATGTCCTGGTGATATCGTATATGTCTGCCGGTACTTCCAGAAAACGCAGGATCGTATCCGCAAAGAGGATGCCGCATATAGATATGACCAGAGCGATGAGGATTCCGGAAGAGAGGGTGACGGCGATGGTCTTTCTCAGCTGATCCATGTTTTTGGCACCGAAACTCTCCGACATCAGGATGCCGGCCCCGATACACAGACCGGATATCGATAATATGACGAGATTCATCACCGGTGCAGCGATCCCTTCGGCCGCTAAAGCATTCTGGCCGATGAAACGTCCGGCAATGATCGAATCGATCGCATTATAGGCAAGCTGCAGCCAGTTTGCCAGCAGTAAAGGAAGGGCATAATGCCACAGATGGGTAAACGGCGAACCGCTTGTCATATCACGCATCCTGAAATCCTCCTTTTTGACCTTATCCACTATTCTACATGAAAACGAAAGAAAAAGTCTTTTCCTAATAAATCAAAAAGGTACCGGCGGTACCTGATGGGATTCATTCAGACAATGGGTCTTATCCGAGAGGGTCGATCGATACTCTTCCTTCCCGATAGACCACATCGACTTCATTGTCGTAGAGGATACGGATGTCTTCCTGGAAACGTTCCCGGAAATCTTCTTCCTCCTTTGAGAGAAGATCGATGATCTTATGGTCCTTGAAGAAGAGGAAGACATCGGCGTACGCATAGGCCAGCTGAGGGTCATGTATACTCATGATGACCTGTTTGTTTTCCCGTACGGCATAGTTTTTCAACAGTTTCAGGAAACGGTGCTGACGCAGAAGATCCAGCGAGGCGGCAGGTTCATCCATGATCATATAGCTGCTGTCCTGAAAGATGGAACGGGCGAGATAGATCATCCGTTTCTGTCCGGTGCTCATGGCGGAAAGGGAACGGGTCTCGAGATCAAGGACACCGAGATCTTTCAGGATGAGATCGGCTTTATTGCGGTCATTCTCATCCGGACCTCTCAAGATATTCTGACGGTTCATAGCACCCATGCAGATGAAGTCGGAAGCAGACATATCCAATGAGTCATCCATCTCCTGAGGAACGTAGGACAGGATGCGGGAGCGTTCTTTTTCTTTCATATCCTGTATCTCTTTTCCGTCGATCAGGATATTCCCCTTATCAGCTTTCAGAAGACCGAGCATCATCTTCAATAGAGTCGTCTTTCCTTCGCCGTTGAGACCTAACACAGCTGTAAGAGGATTGTCTTCAAGACGGAGAGAAAGATCCTGAAATAACGGCTTCCCGTGATAGGAAAAAGACAGGTCTTTAATCTCGATCATACTTCCTCCTCAACACAAAATACAGCATCAGCACGATCGCTCCCAAAAGGGAAGTGAGGATACTGATGGGGATCTCGGCCATCGTCAGGGTACGGGCCAGCGTATCCGATAAAAGAAGCAGGGAAGCTCCCAGAGGCATGCATAGAAGCAGAGTCTCTTCAAAAGGAGAACGGAAGAGCAGAGAGACGATATGAGGAGTCAGCAGGCCGATCCAGGAAACGATGCCGCTGACCGATACCGAGGCAGCCGTAAGCAGGGTAGAAAGAATGACGGTAAAAAGAAACAGAGCACCGGGTTCAATGCCCAGAGTCTTCGCTTCCTCCTCGTTGAGCAGCACGGCTTTGAGACGATGACGGAAGAGGACGGCGATCAGCAGTGCCGGGATCACGATCAAAGCGACAGACAGCAGTTTATTGCGGTTGATCAGAGAAAAGGATCCCATCAGCCAGTAATCGATCACTGCGAGCTGTGTCGTCGGATCGGCCAGATATTTGAAAGCCATGATGACGGAATTTGCCAGAGCTCCGGTGATGATGCCGGAAAGCAGGAGAGAGATCCTCTGGTTCCGACCGATCAGTTTTGACAGAAACAGCGAGAACGCTACGGCCAGTATCCCTCCGAAAAAGGAGAACAGGGAACGGGTGAGAATGCCGCCCTGGAAATAGAGGATCGAAAGGATCGCACCGATCGAAGCACCTCCGCTGACTCCCAGAGTATCCGGAGAGACCAGAGCGTTGCGGAAACAGCTCTGATAGAGATATCCGGAAACAGCCAGGGCCATCCCGCAGAGAAGGACGGTCAGACTGCGGGTGAGACGGACATTGAAGAAGATATTAAGGGCCATAGCGGATACTTCTTTGCCTCCGAGCATAGAAAAGATCTCCCCGAGAGAGAGGTCATAGCGTCCTGAAGTCAGGGAGATGGTGAGGGCGATCAGTAAGATCCCGTAAGTGATGATCAGTTTTTTAGAGATCTTCATTCGTGATGTCGATATCGTAATAGGTCTTATAGAATTTTACGGCTTCATTGATATAACGCTGCGCATCGATGGCTTCCGGATGCAGGATGGAAGTCATCCAGTAAATGCCCAGCACGGAAGAAGGCTGAGGATAATCCCAGGCTTCGATCTTGGACGGGATCACGTAGACGTTTCCGTTCTTTACGGCCTGAAGGTCTTTGAGACTCTCTTCCTTCATGAGGTCTTCTACGGAATATTCCGCATAATTGACGACGAAGATGTATTCCGGATCCCATTCCAGGAGCTGTTCTACCGAGACATCGGTCCAGCTGCTTCCTTCCAGGACTTCCGAGACGCAGGCTCCTCCGGCCGTATCGACCATTTCCGTCTGATACATATCCTTTCCGCAGGTGCGCAGCCAGGAAGATTCTCCGGCGATATAGACGCTCGGACGTTCGCTCTTTTCGGTCAGAGAAGAGACTTCCTTGAGGACCGAGTCATAATAGGCGACCAGTTTATCGGCTTTGTCTTTGACACCGCAGACCGTACCGATGATTCCGATGAGCTCATTGAATTTATCGTAGCTCTCCGGATCGACGACGATGCTCGGGATCCCGAGATCAGCCAATGCATCTGCAGCATCTTTCTGCTTCTTCGGCAGGAAGACGACATCCGGTTCAAGCTGTGCGATCGCTTCGATATTGATCTCCTTGCCGGAACCTACACCCGGCAGATCGAGGAATTCTTTGGCAGCCAGTTTATACAGCTGACGGGAATTGGCCTTCAGCTCGATGCCGACGATCCGTTCCTTGAGGCCCAGTGTCAGTATGGATGCCGTAACGAGATAGTATGTGGAAACGACTTTTTCCGCCGGCTTTTCCAGGGTGACGGTACGGCCGATCTGATCAGTGACTTCGATCGTTTCCGTCGGTGTTTCCGGTTCTTTCTGTTCTTCTTTTCCGGAACATCCGAAGAGACTCAGGACCATCAGCAGGCTCAAGAGGCTTATCAAGAACTTTTTCATATAAATTCTCCTAATCGTTATATTTTCAAAAATATAACGGATACCTACACAATAACATACTTTTCTCATATATATTAGAGATGTGATGATCAAAGTCAAGATCAATTCCGTACTCACGGATGAGAACGATGAGAAATTTTTCGGGAACGGACCTCTCTATCTCCTGGAAGGAGTTAAAGAGAAGGGCTCTCTTTCCGCATCCGCCAAGGCGATGGGAATGTCCTACTCCAAGGCGAACCGCCTGATCCGAAACAGTGAGGAAGCACTGGGTTTCAAACTGCTGGAATCGGTCTCCGGAGGAAAGAACGGGGGTTCTTCTTCTCTCAGTGAAAAGGGAGAAATTTTCCTGAAACTGTATAAAGAATATTCCTTATCCAACAGGCTCTACGGCGAATCTCATCTGGACCGTCTCCTCCTTCCTCAAAGTATCGGAGAGGTCCGTTTCATCATTCTGGCTTCCGGAAAGGGAAGACGTTTCGAAGGAAACAAGCTTCTCCATGAAGTAAACGGAAGACCGCTCATCGCCTATATCCTGAAAACACTCCATCCAATAAGGGAATACTGTATCCTTTCGACGATCCACGAAGAGATCGCTCTTTTGGGAGAAGAGATGGGTTATCCGGTCGCTCTTCACCGCGAGGAAGCGCTCAGCGATTCGATACGGGCCGGACTCTGTTCCATCGTTTCCCCATGTGCGGTGATGTTCTTGCAGGCAGATCAGCCTCTTTTGTGCCTTTCTTCCGTTTTATCTCTGATGAGAGCTTTTGAACAGGATCCGGAAAAGATCTATAAGCTTTCCTATGGGGGAAAGAAGGCTTCTCCGACTCTGTTTCCGAAGAAGTACTTCGAAGCGCTGAAGGAACTGAAAGGGGAAGAGGGAGGCTCGATGGTGATCCGAAGAGATCCGGAGGCCTCTGTAGCCGAAGTGGAAGCCCTGTTTCCCTGGGAGATCTGGGATGTGGATGAAAAGAAAGACCTTGAATATATAGAAGATATGATCACTTATCTGGAAAGGAATGCCTATGATCTCTTTTGAACATTATGTACGTCCGTCCTCTCCGGAAGAAGCTTATGAACTCGCTCTGTCTCCGAAGAATATCGTCGGAGGGGGAATGATGTGGCTTCATCTTTCCGAGATCGCTTACGATACGTTCATCGATCTCTGCGATCTTCATCTCGACGAGATCCGGGAAGAAGAGGAATGTTTCCGTATCGGTTCCATGGTGTCTCTTTCTGCATTGGAGAACTATGAGCCGTTCACCCGTTATTTCGGAACAGCGTTCCGGGACGCTCTGAAACACATCGTCGGCGTACAGTTCCGCAACAGCGCTACGATCGGAGGAAGCGTCTGTGCCCGTCTGGGATTCTCGGATGTGATCACGCTGCTGCTGGTACTGGATGCCGAGCTGCAGTTCCATAAACAGGGAAGTCTCAGCCTGAAGGACTTCATCAGCAGACCGAATGCGAAAGATATCCTTCTGGAAGTGCGCATCCCGAAAAAGAAGATGTCTGTACGCTATGAATCGATACGCCGAACTTATACGGATATACCTGTTCTGACCGTGTGCGCGGTGCGAAAAGATGATTCGCTGTCTTTCTCGGTCGGCTCCAGACCGGGCATCGCCAAACTCTATGGTGTAGAAGTGGTGCCGGAGTTCGGCAGCAATCCGCGAGGTTCCAAAGAGTATCGGGAACAGGTCTTTACAGTATTGAAACAGAGGATCCTGAAGGAAATGGAGGAGGAAAGATGAGAATAGAACTGCTGATCAACGGGGAAAAGATCACGGCGAATATCGATGCGGATATGACCCTGCAGAAGTTTCTCAGAAGCCGGCATTACTATTCGGTAAAGTGCGGGTGCGAGACATCGAACTGCGGTGCCTGCACGGTACTGATGGATGGAAGACCGGTGCTCTCCTGCAGCGTCCTGGCCGCCAGAGCCTCGGGACATGAGATAGAGACGCTGGAAGGGATGCAGAAAGAAGCAGAGGAGATCGGATCTTTCATCGCGGATGAAGGGGCAGACCAGTGCGGTTTCTGCAATCCGGGATATATGGTCTCGGTGATCGCTCTATTCCGCAAGAATCCGGATCCGAGCGATGAAGAGATCCGTATCGCTCTCTCCGGGAATCTCTGCCGCTGTACAGGCTATGAAGGACAGATGCGCGGATTCATCAAATACCACGACCGGAGGGCAGGACGATGAAAGAACTCAAGACCGTCAACAAGCCTCTGCGCAAGAAGGATGCGATGCAGCTGCTTACCGGAAAACCGGTCTATACCGATGATCTGGTCAAGGAGCCCTGCCTGATCGTCAAACTGCTGCGTTCTCCTCATGCGAATGCCATCGTTAAGGATATCGATACCTCCAAGGCACTGGAACTGGAGGGGATCGAAGCTGTATTCACTTATAAGGATATCGATCAGGAACAGGAGAGATATACGACAGCCGGTTCGACCTTCCCGGAGTTTTCTCCTTATGACCGTCTGATCATCGACCGTCATGTCCGTCATGTCGGAGATATCGTGGCGATCGTCGCCGGTAAAGACGAAAAGAGCGTCGATCAGGCAATGAAACTCATCCGGATTGAATATGAGGTCCTGGATGCCGTCCTCGATTTCCATACCGCTTTAGACAATAAGACAGTCGTCCATCCGGAAGACAACTGGAAGATACTGGTCGATACCGGAGCTGATGCCAAAAGAAATCTCGTCGCTCAGAACTGCAGCAGTATGGGCGATATCGATGAGGTCCTCAGCCGCTGCAGGTATGTGATCGACAGGACCTATCACACCAAAGCTACTCAGCAGGCCTATATGGAGCCGTTTACGACCTATTGCGAGATCGATCCGTATGGCCGTCTCCATATCCTTTCTTCTACCCAGATCGTCTTCCATGTGCGTCATATCGTCGCCAATGCCCTGCATATCCCGAAGTCGATGATCCGTGTCACCAAGCCGCGGATCGGCGGCGGTTTCGGTGCTAAGCAGACGGCAGTTTCGGAAGTCTATCCGGCCTTCGTCACCTATAAACTGAAGAAACCGTGCAAGCTGGTATACAGCCGCAAAGAATGCTTCACCGCTTCTTCTCCGCGCCATGAGATGCAGATACATGTCCGCATCGGCGCCGATGAGAACGGCATCATCAAGGGGATCGACCTCGATACACTGTCCAATACCGGAGCGTATGGAGAACACGGTCCGACGACTGTAGACCTTTCCGGTCATAAATCCATCCCACTCTACGGCAAGCAGGAAGCCTACCGTTTTACGAGCCGGGTCGTCTATACCAACCGGATGTCTTCCGGTGCCTATCGGGGCTTTGGAGCGACGCAGGGACTCTTTGCGGTGGAATCGGCCGTCAATGAACTGGCAGCGATGATGAAGATCGATCCGATCGAATTCCGTCTGAAGAATATCGTAAAAGAAGGCGAGGTCATGCCTGCCTACTTCAATGAAAAGCTCACGAGCTGTACGCTGGATAAGTGTCTTCTGCGTGTGAAGGAACTGATCGGCTGGGAAGAGAAGGGCCAAAGACGCGTACTGGAAAACGGAAAGGTGCGGACTCTCGGTGCAGCGATCGCCATGCAGGGATCGGGCATCTCTTCGGTAGATGTCGGTTCGGCTACGATCAAGCTCAATGAAGGGGGATCCTATACCCTGATCGTCGGTTCGGCAGATATGGGTACCGGTTCGGATACGACGCTGTCTCAGATCGCCGCCGAAGTGCTGGACTGCCCGCTCGAGAAGATACAGGTCTTCAGTGCCGACACGGATATCTCTCCGTATGATTCCGGTTCCTACGCCTCTTCGACAGCCTACGTGACCGGAAAAGCAGTCGAACGCTGTGCCCTGGGGATCCGAAGCAGGATCATCAAAGCCGGCGCAAAGATGCTGAAGAAAGATGCGGAGAACTGTGATTTTGATGGAGAGAAGGTCTTCTGCGAAGAAGATTCCGTATCCCTTGAAGAGGTCGCCTATGCCTCGATGGTCTTCAATAACGATGCGATCGAAGAGACAGTATCCCATTCTTCCGCTACCTCGCCTCCGCCGTTCATGGCCGGAGCCTGCGAACTGGAGACGGACCTCGAGACCGGAGAAGTGAAGGTCATCGAATACGCCGGTGTGGTCGACTGCGGTACACCGCTCAATCCGAATCTGACGAGGATACAGGCGGAAGGAGGCATCCTCCAGGGTATCGGCATGGCACTCTACGAAGACGTGAACTACACGTCTAAGGGAGCCGTCAAGGAGAATTCCTTCATGGAATACACGATTCCTTCCCGTATGGATGTCGAAAAGATCACGGTCGACTTCAAGCCTTCCTATGAACATCTCGGTCCGTTCGGTGCCAAATCGATCGGTGAGGTCGTCATCAACACACCGTCTCCGGCGATACAGGAAGCGGTCTATCAGGCCTGCGGAAAACGTTTCTATGAGCTTCCGATCCGGGCGGAAGATATCGCTCTGGCAGGGAAGAATAGATAATAAACAGGTGTTTATTAAATAAGGAATAAAAGAAAAAGGCCATGATTCAGGCGTTTCTGACATCATGACCTTTTTTGGATGATCGTTATGAAAGCTGTTTGAGCAGCGCTTCTACTTCCGCTCTGGTGGCCAGTTCTTCCGAGAAGGCGCTGGCGGATCCGCTGCATACTCCCATACGGAAGGCTGTTTCATAGTCCTTTGTCTCGAGATATCCGCTCAGGAATCCGGCGACCATCGAATCTCCGGCACCTACCGAGTTGACGAGCGTTCCTTTCGGCGCTTCGCTCATGTAGACACTGCCGTCTTCGCCGACGAATACCGCTCCTTCTCCGGCCATGGAGATCAGGACATTACGGGCGCCCTGTTCCTGTAGCTTCTTCGCATAAGGGATGACTTCCTCCCGCTTCTTCAGTTCCGTGTGGAAGATCGCACCGAGCTCGTGATTGTTCGGCTTGATCAGGAACGGATGGAATCTCAGGACCTTCGTCAGCAGTTCCCGTTCCGCATCGACGACGAAATCGATGCCTCTGCCTTCAAGTCTTGAAAGGATGCGTTCATACATATCGTTCGGCAGGACCGAAGGGATGGAACCGGAAATGACCAGGAGGTCTCCTTCTTTCAGTCTGTCGAGTTTATCGTAGAGCTCCTGTATATTCTCTTCGGTGATCTTCGGTCCCTGACCGTTGATCTCCGTTTCGTTGTCGGATCTCATCTTGACGTTGATGCGGGTCATGCCTTCCTTTACTTCAATAAAGTCGGTATCGACTCCTTTTTCCTTTAATAGGGACTTCAGGGCTTCTCCGGTGAAACCGGCGGTAAAGCCCAGAGCGATGGAAGGATGTCCGAGATTGCCGAGGACGATCGAGACGTTGATGCCTTTGCCTCCGCCCAGCACTTTTTCATACTTTGTCCGGTTGATGACACCGGTCGTAAAATGATCGACCCGGATGATATAGTCGAGAGAAGGGTTGAATGTGATAGTGTAGATCATTCTTCTGCCTCCGTATTTCTTCTTCATAATAATTTAAAAAGTAAAGAAAATAAACGATTCTGAATTGTGTTCCGAATTGAGACTATTGTATCATTAACGTGTAGGAAAGCCGCAGGAGGTAAAGGAATGACGGAAAAGGGAAGGAAATATCTGAAAGATTATATGGCAGAAGCCCTGCTGCAGATGCTGAAGGAAAAGAACGTCTCCAAGATCACGATACGGGATATCTGTGAGAAAGCCGGTGTAGGGAGAGCGACGTGGTTCCGTCATTTCGCAGGGAAAAGAGAAGCTGTCATCTATGGCATCATCCGCGCCTGGGAAAAGTTCGCGGAAGAGAAGAAGCTGGCGCATCCGCGGACGATCTGTGTGGAGAACTCGGAATCCTTTGTGGACTTTGTTTATGAAAGCAGGCATTATATGAAGATCCTGCAGGAGAATGACATGGGCTCGACGATACTCGAAGCTTTCCTGACACTGACGGTACGGGAGAATTCGAAAGACCGCCGGGATCTGTTCTGGAAACAGTTCATGACCTACGGGATCATCGGCATTGTGGATGCCTGGCGCGATTCGGGGTACATGATCCCGAAGGAGGAGATCGTCGAATATCTGAAAGATTTCATCAGGCAGTCGATGTCTGAACAGGAAGCGTAAGATCCTCAAGGGATCTTTTTCTTTGGTAAGATAGGGTAGGAGAGAGACAGGGATGATCATCAACACCGGACAGAGAACGGATATACCGGCCTTCTATGCGGAATGGCTGGCGAACAGACTGAAAGAAAAAGTCGTCTGTGTACGAAATCCTTTTGATCATGCCCAGGTGAGCCGCTATCATCTCTCTCCGGAGACGGTCGACCTCATGGTGTTCTGTTCGAAAGATCCTTCGGGGATGTTTCCCTACATGGATCTGCTGAAAGACTATGATCAGTTCTGGTATGTGACCATCACTCCCTATGGAAGAGATATCGAACCAAACGTACCGGATAAACATAAGGTCCTGGAGGATTTCCGGAGCCTGGCGAAGATCGTGGGAAAGAAACGTACGGGCTGGCGCTACGATCCCATACTGCTCAATGAGCGGTATACGAAGGAATATCACCTGAAGGCGTTTGAGAGGATGGCGAGGGAACTGAAGGGAAGCACGGAGATCGTCGTGATCAGTTTCCTGGATCTCTATCAGAAAGTGAAGAGGAACTTTCCGGAAGGAAAGGAAGTGAGCCGGGAAGATCAGATCTATCTCGGAGAGAGGATGATAAAGATCGCCAAAGAGAACGGGATGGTCCTGAAGACCTGTGCAGAAGGGGATCTGCTGGCTCCCTATGGCGCAGACTGCCGGGGATGCATGACATTGTCCATGTGTGAAGAAATACTCGGTACGAGCCTGAAAATGCCTCACAGGAAGCCTGCCAGACAGATGTGTTCCTGCATCCTTTCTTCGGATATCGGAGCCTATGATACCTGTGCTCATTTCTGCCGCTATTGCTATGCGAACAACGATGAGGAAGCGGTCAAGAGAAACAGGAAGAGACACGACCCGTCTTCACCGTTTCTGATCGGCAATTACGAAGAGGGAGACCGGATACACGATGTCGAACAGGTGTCCTGGAAAGAAAGAGAGATACGGCTGTTCTGATGAGAGAAGTACATAATATCCCGCCGGTATATGACGAAGATTCCCGGATCCTGATACTGGGATCCTTTCCTTCGGTGAAGTCAAGGGAGGAAGCTTTCTTTTACGCCCATCCCCGCAACCGTTTCTGGAAGGTCCTCAGCAGCATCTTTCATGAAAAAACACCGGAGAGTATCGAAGAAAAGAAAGATTTCCTATTGAGAAATCATATCGCGGTATGGGATGTGATCGGTTCCTGTGAGATCCACGGTTCTTCCGATGCCAGTATCCGGAATGTAGAGACGAATGATATCAGAGGACTTATAGAGAAGACGAAGATCGAAACCGTCTTCTGCAACGGCCGAAGAGCCTATGAACTCTATTACCGCTATCTCTATCCTCTTACCGGTAAGGAAGCCGTTCTTCTTCCTTCCACTTCTCCCGCAAATGCGGCAATGACCCTTGAAGATCTGAAGGCTTTCTGGGAGAAAATGATCCGAATGACTTATTCTGAATAATAGATGATAATCAAATGAAAACGAGGTCCTTTCCCAGTACAATAGGTCATTGGAAAGGACCTTTTTGACCGCGGAAATTTTCATAAAGTTTTCAGTCATTCCGATTGACTTCACTGGGGCCTTTTACTAGAATTGAGTTAGATAGTTGGATTTCCAACTAATTTATTGTCACGGGGTATATTCATGAATAATAGAAACAATTTCTTAATGAATGTATCTGTCCTGTACAGGTACTCTCAGAAGTATTTTGATACGGAGTTAAACAGGTTCGGGATCGGTTCCGGCCAGATGTCTTTTCTCCTGGATATCAATGAAAATGAGGGGATCACGATGCGGGAACTGACAGCTTTGGGGGATGTCGACAAAGGCACGACCACCAAGAGTATCCAGAAACTCAGCGAACTGGGATATATCGAAGTACGCAGCGATGAGACGGATAAGAGAGTCAAGAGACTCTATACTACCAAGAAGACGGGCGAGATCATCAATGACCTCTACCGTATCCGCAACGGCTGTGTCAACGCGCTGTTCCGGGATATCGATGAGGAGGATCTGAAGAAGGGAGCGGATCTGTTCCAGAAGGTCGCAGACAATGCGCGGGAACTGGATCAGGAGGAAGAATCCTACTCCCAGGTGAAGTTAGGCGGGGTGCAGAAGCTGACGCTGCTGGATTATCCGAATCAGGTAGCCTGCACGCTGTTTACAGCCGGATGCAATATGAAGTGTCCGTTCTGCCATAACCGCGATCTTGTCTACATTCCGGAGAACTTCGAATTCACAGATCCGGAAGATGTCATCGGCTTCCTGCAGAAGAGGAGAGGAGTCCTCGATGCAGTAGCGATCACCGGAGGAGAACCGTTATTGCAGAAGGGGATCCTCGAATTCATCGCCCGGATCAAGGAACTTGGCTATCTGGTAAAACTCGATACCAACGGCTATTATCCGGAGAAACTGAAAGAAGCAGTGGAAACGGGCATGATCGATTATGTGGCCATGGATATCAAGAACGTACCGGAGAAGTATCCGCAGACCACCGGCCTTCCGGAACTGCGCTATGAACGCATACGGGAGTCCATCGATTATCTTTTGAGCGGACCGGTCGATTATGAGTTCCGCACGACAGTCGTCAGGGAGTTCCACACTCTGGAAGATCTCAAGGCACTGGCCGAAGGGATCAAAGGAGCCAGGCATTATTATCTGCAGCAGTTCGTAGACAGCGGGCGGTGCATATCGGAATGTCACCCGTACAGCAATGAAGAGATGAAAGAAATAGGGGAAGAGATCAAGAAGATCCTTCCGGTAACAGAATGTAGAGGAGTGTAATCATGTATCAGGTAAAAAAGAGAGATGGAGAAGTCGTTGAATTTAATATCAATAAGATCTCCCAGGCCCTGACCAAGGCCTTTGAAGCAACAGGAAGACAGTATCATTCCAGTGTCATCGATATGCTGGCGCTGAAAGTAACGAGCGACTTTGAACCGAAAGTCAAGAACGGAATGATCGATGTCGAAGCGATCCAGGACTCTGCCGAGACCGTACTGATCCAGGCAGGTTATGATGATGTAGCCAAGAACTATATCTTATACAGAAAACAGCGTGAGAAGATCCGTAACATGAATGCGACGATGCTGGACTACAAGGAACTGGTCAACAGCTACGTCAAGGCACTCGACTGGAGAGTCAAGGAGAACTCCACCGTCACATATTCCGTAGGCGGTCTCATCCTTTCCAACTCCGGAGCGATCACGGCCAACTACTGGCTCTCCGAGATCTATGATCAGGAGATCGCCAACGCGCACAGAAACGGCGATATCCACCTCCATGACCTGAGCATGCTGACAGGCTACTGTGCAGGATGGTCCTTAAAACAGCTGATCCAGGAAGGATTAGGCGGTGTTCCGGGCAAGATCACTTCTTCTCCGGCTTCCCACTTATCCACACTGTGCAACCAGATGGTCAACTTCTTAGGTATCATGCAGAATGAATGGGCAGGAGCTCAGGCATTCTCCAGTTTCGATACCTATCTGGCACCGTTCGTCAAAGTAGACAACCTGACTTATAAAGAAACGAAACAGTGCATCCAGTCCTTCATCTACGGTGTCAATACACCTTCCAGATGGGGTACTCAGGCACCGTTCTCCAACGTCACCCTCGACTGGACCGTTCCGGCTGACTTAGCTGAACAGTACTGTATCGTCGGCGGCAAAGAGATGGACTTCAAATACAAAGACTGCAAGAGAGAGATGGATATGGTCAACAAGGCCTTCATCGAGATCATGATCGAAGGTGATGCGAATGGCAGAGGTTTCCAGTATCCGATCCCGACATATTCCATCACCAGAGACTTCGACTGGTCGGAAACAGAGAACAACAAGCTCCTCTTCGAGATGACGGCGAAATACGGTACTCCGTACTTCTCCAACTACGTC
>JAZPYW010000106.1:0-1770 GCA_045544415.1 Erysipelotrichaceae bacterium | reverse complement strand
CCTTCTTATTGAGGGTATAGATGTATCCGGCCTTTTCCAGTTCCTGGTAGGCCTTCATAACGGTATTGGGATTGACCCCGAGATCATCTGCGAGATTCCGGACGCTCGGCAGCTTGTCGTCGGGTCTCAGGATGCCGGTATCGATGAAACGGGTGATCTGACTGCGGATCTGTTCATAGATACTTTCTTTCCCCTGAAGACTGATTAGAAACATGTCCTCCTCCCTTCTGTATTATCTGTATTAACTGTATCATCTGTCCTGTATCTGTGTCAAGCAGGAACAGAAAATGAAAAAAGGTTGTAAAATAAGAATGTTACAGAGGAAACATTATGAAAAGAAAAGATGCCACACTGATCAAAGAAGTAGATCCGTTCCATTCCATCGTTCCATACGTCATGCCGAAGCGTACTGAAGCAGAAGTCTCGATGACCGAAGAGTTCGATGTGACCGCCCTCAACGCTTATATGAAAAAGAGAAATGAGGAGGAAGGTCTCAACCTCAAACTCTTCCATGCGATCTGCACTGCCGTAGCCAAGACGGTATATCACCGTCCGAAACTCAATATCTTCATCGCCGGACGGAAGTTCTGGCAGCGCAAGGACATCACCCTGTCTTTCGTCGCCAAGCAGAAGTTCCAGGACAATGCGGAAGAGACGCTGATGTTCATGAAGGTAAAGCCGGATATGACTTTCGATTCCGTATCGAAGATGATCCTGGGCGATGTCGAGAAAGTGCGTAAGGAATCGACCAACGATCTCGATCAGCTGATGGGACTTGTCGGTAAACTGCCTAGACCCATCCTCGTATTCTTCTTCTGGATCCTCAAGAGACTGGAATACCACGGCATGATGCCGGATGCCCTGAGCGCCGGAGACCCGAACTATTCTTCCGTGCTCCTTTCCAATCTCGGTTCCATCAAAGCCGGTGCCCCGTATCATCATTTAAGCAACTACGGGACCTGTTCGATCATGATCACG
Organism: Erysipelotrichaceae bacterium; assembly: GCA_045544415.1. Taxonomy (GTDB): domain Bacteria; phylum Bacillota_I; class Bacilli_A; order Erysipelotrichales; family Erysipelotrichaceae; genus Colivicinus. The sequence goes on along the minus strand of JAZPYW010000106.1, from coordinate 792 downwards.
ATCGGTACGATGAAGACCGAAGACGGAAGATCGACGGTGCCGATGACTGTCACGATCGATGAACGTATCGCCGACGGCTTCTATTTCGCCAAGTCGCTGCGCATCATCAAATACCTCCTGGAGAATCCGGAAGAACTCGCCAGGCAGATCGCCGATCCGGTCCCGGAAGAGATCGCAAAATAAAAAAGAAGAAGCTCATCGCTTCTCATAACGTATCTTCATCAGATACAGACCATTCGGATCGATGTTGTAGCGCCGGGTATGCTTATCCGGTGTCTCCAGCATCTTTTTTACTTCTTCCAGGCTCTTCTTTCCTCTGCCCAGATCGATAAGCGTCCCGACGATGAGACGGACCATACTGCGCAGGAAACCGTCTCCGGTGATGCGGATACGCAGAAGATCTCCTTCCCTAAATACTCTACATTCATAGATCTCCCGCACCTGATCGGGGATCTCTTCATAGGAGGCTGTAGAGAAGGAACCGAAGTCTCTTCTTCCCTCAAAGAGCCGTGCAGCTTCTTCGATCAGCGGGATATCCAGCTTATAGAAGCACTGGTAGGCATAGCCCTTCAGGAAGACATCGTACTCTCCGGTATTGATCAGATATTCATAGGTCTTGGAGGCGACGGAAAAACGCGCATGGAAAGATTCCGGAACGATCTCGCAGTCGAGGATGTGGATATCTTTCGGAAGCAGAGCGTTCATCGAACCTTTCAGACGGTAAGGCTTATATTCCTTATCCAGGTCAAAATGAAAGACCTGCCCCTTCGCATGGACACCCGCATCCGTCCG
>JAZPYW010000105.1:0-4451 GCA_045544415.1 Erysipelotrichaceae bacterium | reverse complement strand
TTCCGGAAAAGTCCGTCTCCCGCATCTATCTTCATTTCTCGGACCCGTGGCCGAAATCCCGCACCCATAAGAGAAGACTGACCTATCCGACCTTTCTGAAACAGTATGAGAAGATCTTAAAGGATGAGGGAAAGATCATCTTCAAGACCGACAATGAAGGACTCTTCCTGGATACACTGGAGTATCTGAAGGAGTCTCTGTTTGCGATCCTCATCGAAGATAGAGACTATCATAAAGTCGAAAGAAGGGAACCGATGACCGGCTACGAACGCCGTTTCGTCTCCCTGGGACAGCCGATATACTTCTTGGAATTAGGGAAGAAGAAATAGTATAATATCGTTATGAAAACTTTAAAGAAGATCATCGCCGCCCTCCTGCTGGTATTTATTCTAACCGGCTGTGCAGGAGCGAAACAGTATACAGCATACACGATATATCCGGTCGGCTACCTTTTAGACAGGATCTGCGGCAACACCATCACCAAGGCCTCCATCCAGAACAATACTCTGGTCCAGGTCGCTCAGATCAATGAAGACTATCAGCCGGTGCTGGAGGATTCGGTCGTATTCTTCCACATCGGAGAACTGGAACCGTATATGAGTCTCTTCGAAGACGATATCTACAATACCGGCGTCAAGCAGGTCGATCTTTCCGTACTCAATGCGGTCTACCGTTTCCAGCGCTATTCCCTGGTCTATGTGGACGGGAAGAACACTTATGTGGAAGGACCGTTCTACGACAGCGATCTCTTCGAGGAGATCGATACCGACCAGCTGGATCTCTTCCTCTGGCTCGATCCGATCGGGATGCTGTCGATGGGGAAGGACATCATGGAATATTTCGCCTCCAACTATGTCGAAGAGGCCGAAACGTTCCGTTCCAATTATAAAGTGCTGGAAGAGGAGCTCATCGCTCTCGATGCCTCCTACCAGAACCTGTCTCAGAAACTGAGAAACGAACAGATGATCCTGAAATTCGTCTCGATGACGCCGTCTTTCTCCAACTGGCAGAAGGACTACGGTTTCCAGATCTATCCGGTCTGTCTGTCCAAGTACGGAGCTCTTCCGTCGGCACAGGAACTGGAGATCATCAAGGAGAGGATCAAGGCAGACGGTGTCGAATATATCGCCTGGGAACCGAATCTCTCTTCGGAAATGAGCCAGCTCTTCGATCAGCTGGTCAGTGAACTCGGACTCAAGAGGATCACCCTCAACAACATCTCCTCTTTGACCAATACTCAGATCCAGGAAGGGAAAGACTACATGTCCCTCATGTATGAGAATCTGAGCACACTGGAAGGGGTCGTCAATTCAATGATCGAAGCGAAGAACGCTCCGGTAGAGGAATAATATGAAACTGTTACTGATAGACGGAAACTCGGTACTGTTCCGGGGTTTCTATGCGACAAGTTACGGAAGTATCATGAAAAGCAGTAAGGGCGTATACACGAATGCGGTATACGCTTTTGCGAATATGCTGGATAAAGCGCTCCGGGAGATCAAGCCGGAGTACTGTGTCGTGGCTTTCGATAAGGGAAAACACACCTTCCGCCACGAACTGAATCCGGATTATAAAGGCGGCCGGAAAGAGACACCGGAAGAACTGGTCGGTCAGTTCGCCCTGGTCCGGGAGATGCTGGAGGCCTACCATATCACGTATCTCGAATACGATGATATCGAGGCAGACGATGTGATCGGGACTCTGGCTAAAAAGTATCCGATCGAGACCTGCATCCTGTCTTCCGACAGAGACCTTTTGCAGCTGATCGACGATTCCACTTCGGTCTACATCATGAAGAAGGGAATGTCGGAGATCGCCCGTATGAATGAGGAGGCCCTCAAGGAAGAATTCGGACTCAGACCTTATCAGATCATCGACTATAAGGGACTGGCCGGCGATAAGTCCGACAACATCAAGGGTGTTGAAGGTATCGGCGACAAGACGGCTGTCAAACTTTTAAATCAGTATGATACCTGCGAAGGCATCTATGAACATATCGATGAATTGAAAGGGAAACTCAAGGAACATCTTCTCAATGATAAAGATTCCTGTTTCCTGTCCAAGACTCTGGCTACGATCAAGACGGATGTCGGTATCGAAGCAGACCTGGATACCTTTAAACTGAATGTCGATGAAGAGGGACGCAATGCTTTCTTCGATAAATACGAGATGTACTCGCTCATCCGCAAGATACAGCACAAAGAAGAAGAGAATAAGGTAAAGAAGGTCTCTCGGATCTCGGAAGAGCTCCTTCATGAGCCGTTCGTCTACTTTATGTCCGATGACTTCTCCTATCTGGAAAGATCGCTCTGGGGCGTCTGTTTTGCGAATGAAAAGGGTACGGAATACATTGAGGAAAAAGACTTCCTGAAGGATGAGAGAGCTCTGTCTTTCCTGGCCTCCGGGGAACATAAATACGTCTATGACCTCAAGGCGCTCCTCCATCTGGCGTCCTATCAGGGTTTCTCTATCGGAAAGAACACCGACGATATGATGCTGATGGGATTCCTGCTAAACAACAACCTCACTTCTCCGAACCTTATCCTCTCGCATTTCGGCGTACACCGCGACCGGGAACTCAAGGATGTGGTCGGTACAGAGAAGAGACCTTTGCCTTATGAGGAAGGCAAGGTCATGGACTACAGCGGCGAATTCGCTTCGAAGTTTTATTCAGTCTGCGCTTTATGCAGAGAAGAGATGAAGAAGGACGAGGTATACGATCTCTATGAGAAAGTAGAACTGCCGCTCACCTATATCCTCTTTGATATGGAAAAAGAGGGGATCTCCTGCGATATCAATGATCTCGATGAGATCGCCGTAGCGACGAAGGAAAAGATGGACAGCGCTGCTGAAACGGTCTATCGGGAAGCGGGACATGAGTTCAATATCGGTTCTCCGAAACAGCTCAGCGAAGTCCTGTATAAAGAGCTGGATCTGCCGAATCTCAAGAACGGTTCTACCGGGGCCGAGATCCTCAGCAAGCTCTCTTCCTATCATCCGATCATCAACGATATCCTGGATTACCGCAAGTATTCCAAACTGTATTCCACCTATGCGGAAGGACTGAAGAAATACATCCGCAAAGACGGAAAGATCCACACGATATTCTCCCAGAACATCACGGCAACCGGAAGACTGTCTTCCTATGATCCGAACCTACAGAACATCAGTGTCCGCGACGATGAATCCAGAGAGATCCGCCGGGCTTTCAAACCGGAGAAGGGATCGGTATTCATCAGCTGCGACTACTCTCAGATCGAACTGAGAGTCCTGGCTGCTTTATCGGGTGAAGAGAAGATGATCGAAGCTTTCAACAACGGCATCGATATCCATAAGAAAACGGCGATGGACATCTTCGGACTCAAGGAAGAAGAAGTGACACCGTTGGACAGAAGACATGCCAAGGCAGTCAATTTCGGTGTCGTCTACGGCATCAGCGACTTCGGTCTGGCTGCTCAGACGAATCTGTCCTTCAAAGATGCCAAGAAGTTCATCGATGATTATTTCCTTACCTATCCGGCCATCAAGGTCTATCTGGATTCCCAGGTCGATAAGTGTATGAAGGACGGCTATGTGACGACGGTCTTAGGACGGAGAAGATACATCAGCGAGATCCGCGACAAGAACTACGCTCTGCGTGAATTCGGCAAGCGTGCAGCGATGAATTCCACGATACAGGGTTCCGCTGCCGATATCATCAAACTTGCCATGATACGCGTCTATGAAGCTCTGAAGAGGGAAGGACTCAGAAGCAAGCTTCTGCTTCAGGTCCACGATGAACTCATCCTCGAAGTACCGGAAGAGGAACTGGAAGAAGTGAAGAGACTGCTTCCGGAAGAGATGGCGAAAGCCTATACGATGCCGGTACGTCTCGAATCTTCGATCGCCGTCGGAAAGACGTGGTATGAGGCCAAATAATGCCGGAACTGCCGGAAGTGGAAACGGTCCTGCGCACTCTGGAACATATGATCCGGGGCGCTGAGATCGCCGATATAGAGATACGTTATCCCAAAACGGTCCTGATGGAAGGAGATCTCTTCAGGAGAACACTCATCGGGAAGCATTTTGAAGGATTCATCAGGAGGGGGAAGTACCTCCTATTTGAAATGGAAGATGTGACCCTGGTCGTCCATCTGCGCATGGAAGGAAAATTCTATGTGACCGACGACACCATGCCCGTAGATAAACATACGCATGTGATCTTCTATCTGAAAGACGGAAGACAATTGCGCTATCACGATGTCCGCAAGTTCGGAAGGATGGAGATCATAGAGAAAAGAGACGATTATGAAGATTTCAAGGACCTCGGTCCGGAACCGTTCTCCGATCGTTTCAATAAAGAGTATTGTAAAAAGGAATTCGAATCCTGTAATATCCCGATAAAGACCAAGCTCCTCGATCAGCACTTCGTCGCCGGTGTCGGCAATATCTATGCGGATGAGATCGTCTAT
>JAZPYW010000104.1:0-5212 GCA_045544415.1 Erysipelotrichaceae bacterium | reverse complement strand
CATTTGGTTTGTCTTCCTAAGACCGCTTGGCCTCCGACTTGCGGAGAAGCCCAAGCCTTACAGGCTTAGAGAAAACCACCCGTTATCACGGGTGGTGGTTATTATTAACCCCAGAGTTCGTTGATGCGTTCTTTGATCCTCTTGGCTTCTGCAGCAGGATCTTCCGCTTTCAGTACGGATCTTCCGCAGATGATCGCATAGACCGGTAATCCGGCGATCGCATCCAGAGATTCATAAGACATACCGCCGGTAGCAGTGACCTTCATACCGAGATCGATCAGATGCTGGACATCTGCACGGTCCTGTTCGTTCCATGGTCCTTTGCGGTCTCTCGGACGGTTGAAGATGATATGGCGGATGCCGTAGGATTTCCATCTTTCAACATCTTCATCGGTCCATTCACGGTAGAGCTCAATCTGAGCTTCCTGGCCCTTGCCTCTTTCAATAGCTTCTTTGGCAATGGATTCCTGGACATGAGCTTCCGCCTGGGAAAGGATCGTGATGAGATCCGGATCATGAGGGATGATGGCAGAACCGAAGTGCGGCGCAACACACTTGAAGTCCGCAACGACTACTTTATCCGGATAGAATGCACGTAAGTTGTCTACTGCATGGAGACCTTCATGAAGCAGCAGCATCGTACCGGCTTCAACGATATCGACAGTCTCTCCCAGACCTCTGCTGAGGATATGAAAGGCTTCAGCCATGGATTTGCAGTCTAAAGCGATCTGTAGTTTAGGTTTTTCCATAATATGTACCTCTTTTCAATCACATTATTCTATCAGCCGGAAAAATCAGTCAATGAATTTAAAAGAAAAAACACAAATTACAATAGTGAACAAATGTGCATAATCCTTGTAAATTGTTCATTAAAGGTACGTCCTACTCTAAAATGGGAAATAAGCAGGATCGGATCACACGTAATCAACAGAAGAAATTATTGTGGGGGAGGAAAGAAATGCAGGACATTGAAGGATTATTCCAAGTTGCACAGATGTACTACGAGAAGAATCTCACCCAGGAAGAGATCTCGAAAAAGCTCTACATCTCCCGTTCAAATATCTCCAGAATGCTGAAGCAGGCGAGAGAAGCGGGCATCGTGGAGATCATCGTACACTATCCATTTGAACGTAAGAGGCGTCTTGAAGCAGAGTTCAACAGAAGATTCGGTCTGGATGATATCTGTATCGTAGACCTGAATAACACTGTAGGATTCGAATTGTATTCCTTTACGACGAAGCAGGCAGCACTTTATGTGAATGCCATGCTGAACAATGATACAGTACTGGCCATCACCTGTGGTAATTCCATTTGCGGTATGGTCCATGAGATGCATCCGAAGAGCTATCTACCGTATATGCAGGTAGTACCGCTCATGGGAAGTATCGAATCCAGCAATATGATCCTAGACGGACATTATCTCGTCAAGCAGATCTCCGACACCTATAAGTCGAGGGTCAATTTCATCATGGCTCCGTTCCGGGTCGATGATGAGAAGATGTGCGAGAATCTGATGAAACGTCCGGCGATCATCGAAACACTGACACTGGCAGAGAATGCGACCATCATGGTGACGGGTATCGGTGCGAAGAGACAGGGCGGATATCTGGCTAAAGAAGAATGCGATGACTTCTTCCGCTCGGGTGCGGTAGGATATATCGCAGGATATTATTTTGATAAATACGGCAAGATCATTGAAAAGCCGGAATACTATAACCGTCTGATCTGTGCCAGCCGGAAGATGTTTGAGATACCGGAGAGGATCGCTGTCGTAGCGGACCCAAGCAAGGATGAAGCGACACTGGCAGCACTTCGGGGCAAACTGATCAACCGTTTGGTTACGAACGACGTCGTAGCTACGGCGATACTGGATCTGGATGATGCACAGCGTACGGCAGGTGTGTAAAGTCTTTCTTATAATCCTTCTTCTCTTCGGAAGTGTGAGAGTATATGCAGAAGAGGAAGTGAAGGAAGATAAGACGGAACAGCGTTTCAAGGGAGTTCTGGCAATAGTCGGAGGATATGTCGCAATGATCGGCGCCTTTGCGGTATTTGCGCTGACAAAGAGAGAAAGAGAAAAACAGAAGGAAGAAGCAGAGAAGGAAGAAAAGGAAAATCCGGGAAAGAAGAAGATCCCGGAATCTCCGATCAAAAATCCTTTCGATATGAGTGATCTGTTTAAGTTTTAGGGGAGAAAATAATATGTTCAATGTTCGACTGATAAAAGCGGAAGGCCTGAGAAGGTTTCTGGTGTTGCTGTTTTATGCAGCAGCGATCGTGCTGGCTATTACCTGGATCGCAGGGAAGTACACTGTAGCAGAGAAGGCTTCGGCAGTCATCCTGCTGGTACTTGTACCATTCGGTCTCTGGAATGAATATGTACGCTATATCTATACATTAGGAAACAAGGAACTCAACATCCTCTGTGATCCGGAAGCCTGTCTGAAGCACACACGTTTCGTTATGAAGGTCGACTTCCTTCTGCATCAGTATGAACACATGGCTCCATTCCAGGAAGGCTATGCGACGATCGATATCGATAGACTTCAGGATGTAAAGAAGCAGCTGAATGAAAGACTGGGCAAGAGATACTTCAAATCCATGGCCAGGAATTTCGAGCACATCTACCTTCTCTTTATCGTAGCCGTCCTTCAGCACGATCAGGGAGAAGTGAAGAATCAGTATAACGAGATCGCCAAACTCTTCAAAGCTCAGGAGAGACTCAGCGGCGACCTTATCACGCTGAAATACTTCATTGAAGCCATCTATAAATCCGCTACCGGAAACAGTAAGGAAGCCCTGGATATGTTTGAACATCTCGATACCAAAGCATTCAAAAACAGGGAACTGACCTACTATTATTACTTCCTGGCCAGGACTTTTAATCTGGAAAGACAGTACGATAAAGCCCTGGAAGCACACCAGAAAGCGAAGGACTTATCCCCGAAGAATCTCTATGTCCAGAACCATGATGTAGTGACTCATAAATCCGCTTTGCGGCAGAAATAGAATAAAATCAAGGCTTGCACAAATGTGCAAAAAGATGAAAAACCCCTTTAAAATAGGGGTTTTTGAATGCACGTATGCACAAATGTGAAAACGGTTCCAAAAGAATTGAATCACTGAGTATTTCGGTAGAGAATTAAGGTAAGTATTGTTTCAAACAATAAAATTTAGGAGGGGAAAACAATATGGAAGTCGTAAATCTTGTTTGGAATTGGTTTAAGGCGAACATCTTTACGCAGACCGCTCAGTTTATGGCTCTGCTCGTATTGATCGGCTTAATCATTGCCAAGAAGAAATGGTATGAATGTGTATCCGGTATGATCAAAGCATACGTAGGTTACGCAGTATTCAGCGTTGCCAGCGGTGCTATGACGAGCACATTCAGACCGATCCTGCTGGGCCTTAGAGAAGCTTTCAACCTGAACGCTACGATCTCGGACCCTTACTATGGAATGGCTACGATCAACGGTGTCATCATGCCGGATCTCGGACGTTCCCTGTCTTTATCCGCACTGGTCATGGTATTCGGATTCCTTATCTCCATCGGCCTTGCATTATTAGGCAAGCTCACGAAGATCAGAACTCTGAATGTTGCCGGTAACTGTCTGAATGCATTCGCAATGGCTCAGACAGCTGCGATCGCAATGTGCTGCCCTCAGTTCTCCGACACAGAACTTATCATCGCTGCATCCATCTTCACAGGTATCTCCAACTGTGTATATTCCAACCTGACTGTTGAAGCTGCTCAGACGCTCACAGACGGTGCCGGTATGGCAGTTGGTCACTCCCAGAACATCATGGACGCATTTGCATTCTGGCTCGGCGACAGAGCTGCTAAGAAGGCTGAAAAGAACGGTACTACTGTTAAGTACTTAGATGACCTCAACCTCCCTGGCTGGCTGTCCATCTTCAATGATATCTATGTTGCTGCAGCTCTCGTTATGTTCGTATTCTTCGGAATCCTCATCCTGGCTATCGGTAAAGAAAACTTAGCAGCTATCCCGGACAGCGGTTACGCAGCCGGCGCAAGCTTCGCTATGTACATCTTCACGACTACGATGAAATTCCCGGTATACATGGTCATCCTCACAACAGGTCTCCGTATGTTCGTTGGCGAACTGACTGTTGCGTTCAGCTACATCTCCGAGAAAGTCCTCGGCGGTGTTATCCCGGCTGTTGACTGTGCATGTTTCTACGGATTCGTTTCCAACCCGAACGTACTGACGTTAGGCTTCTTAACAGGTTCCGTTGCGATGATCCTTTCCACGGTCGTCGGTGCTATCCTGAACATTCCGTTCATCCTGATCATGGGCTTCATCCCTATGTTCTTCGATAATGCGACTGTTGCCTGCTTCGCTCACGTACGCGGCGGTATCAAGAACACGATCCTCTGCTGCGCTCTCTGCGGTATCATCGACGTATTCCTCGGCGGTTTAGGCTGCTGGGTCATGGGCTTCATCCAGTACGGCGGTTTCGGTATGAACTTCGACGCTGCGTTATTATTCCCTGTTTACGGTCTCTTATGGAAGGGCCTCGGCTGGGCTGGTATCATCATCGTTGCAGTTGCTATGTTAGCAGTTCCGCAGATCCAGTACTTAAGACACAAAGATACTTACTGGCTCGCTTCCAAAGATTGGGAACAGTATAAGGAAGTCGTTGCTTCTAAGTAGTAAAATGAAATAAAGGAGGCAAAGATTATGGCTTTAAAAAAAGGAAAATCAATCAGAGTGTTAGCTGTGTGCGGTGCAGGAATGGGCACTAGTACCTTCATCAAGGCAAAGTGCAGCAATTCTCTCTCCAAGCACAACATTGACGCGATCGTTGATGTAGAAGTAGCCGCGAACATCAACCAGAACGTAGCATCCCGCTGCGACGTCATCTTCACCAGCAAGAACATTGCTGAAGGGAAGCTGAAACCGGTCGTAGAAGCTGGTACCGTTCCGGTCATCGTTATGCTGAACATCATGTCTTCAGCAGAATACGACAAGAAGATCGAAGAGCAGCTCCTTCCGCTGTTTGAGGACTAGTCTGCTTCCTTTGATTCACTGATCTAACAAACATAATTGGCGGCTTCAGAAATTATCTAAGCCGCCAATTGCATTATTTAAGATAGGAGGATAACTGAATATGGAATGGAAATTAGCGAGAATGGTCAATAACCGTAAATATGTCTTAGAAGGTGTAAACATCTTTGACCTTGAATGGA
>JAZPYW010000103.1:0-14243 GCA_045544415.1 Erysipelotrichaceae bacterium | reverse complement strand
ATCTCACCGGACAGAGCCAGCTTGACTTTGCTTTGAGCGATGGAGATGGAATAGTCTCTCATCACACCGATATAAGAACCCCATTCGGTCGCTCCGTCATTGCATTTGATGAAGTAGTTGTCTACGGTATAGCCTTCCGAGAAGTCCTTGCCCAGCTGGATCAGCGTCTTCATCTGACTCTCGCTGAAGTTCGTATAGACGAGGAGCTTATAGAGCCAGTCCATACCGACCATATCGAGCAGTTTCGGCGTATCGGCCACTCTCTTGATGATCTCGTTGATGATCAGGACCTGGTTGCGGTTTCTTCCGAAATCGCCTCCGGCAATACCGCCGTACTTACGGTTTCTCGCCAGAGCCAGTGCCCATTCGCCCAGGACTTTCTTGTAACCCTCATCCATCTCATACGGATTGGCGACATCACGTTCGGAGTTCTGATCCATATGTACATACATCGGGACATGGATCCAGACACCGCCGAGATAGTCGATCATCTGTGTAAATGTCCGGAAGGATTCCTGAACATAATACGGAATCTCTACATCGAGGACATCACCGATGGAATCCTTGACATCATCGATGCCGTTCTGAACGAAGGCATTGACCTTATCGTAGTAGCCGTATTCATGCGAGCGGACATAGCTGTCACGCGGGAAGGATACGGTCAGGACATGATGACGTACCGGATCGACGACCATCATGATCAGCACATCGGAACGTACGCCTCTCGTCGTCTCCGGCGGAACATTCTCATCGATACCGGTGATCATGACCGCAAACGGTTTTGTATAGAGAGGATCGTTGAGGATCGAAGAAGGAATGCCTTCCGGTTCCTCAAAGTATGGGATCTTGATCTCTTCTACGACTTTGTAGTCTTCATAGAGATAGTCTCCCCGGAAGTCCTGGAGGACTTTCTCGATATCCGGATCGACGATCCAGGCATCGATATCCTTATCGCGGATATGATCCGCTACATCCTGATAGGATCCGAGATAGACGATATTCTCTTCCGTGACACCGTATTCCGCAAGATGTTCAAGGAAGTAATCGTTATGCTGGGAATCGTAGTTTTCCTGCAGGGCGATCTTCTTTGTGGAAAGATCTTCCGTCGTCAGCGTTTCCGTAGAACGGAGATAGTACGGACCGTAATAACCGAGAGGCTCCGGTGCTTTCTCTTCCTCTTTCGGTGCTGAAGAACAGCCCGTCAGGATGAAGATACTGAGTAACAGGATCAGAAACTTTTTCATAATTCACCTCTGTTTTTACTGATGATCTCATCGATCTTGGCAGCTTTATCGAGGCTGTCGTCTACTACGAACTGAAGATCCGGGATCTTCCGTAAAGAAAGACGTTTGGCGAGAAGAGATTTGATATATCCCTTCGATCTTCTCAGGACTTCCAGTCCGTCTCTTTTCTGATAGTTCTTGCCTAAGAAGGATACATAGACTCGGGCAGTAGACAGATCCGGTGCGACCCGCACTTCCGAGACTGTCGCAAATCCGAGTTTCGGATCGCTGATCTCGTTCATGAGGATCGAAGAGATCTCTCTCTGCATCAGAGAATCCAGTTTGTCGGTCCGGGCCATTACTGTACCTTGACCTCCTGATCGATATATCCTTCGATGACATCGCCTTCTTTGATGTCGTTATAATTCTCGATCGTCATACCGCATTCATAGCCCTGAGCGACTTCCTTGGCATCGTTCTCGAATCTCTTGAGAGAACCGAGCTTGCCGGTATAAACGACGATACCGTTACGGATCAGACGTACACCGCAGTCGCGGACGATCTTTCCTTCCGTGACCATACATCCGGCGATCGTACCGATACGGGATACCTTGTAGGTCTTACGGACTTCTGCCTGACCGACGACGACTTCTTCATAGACCGGTGCCAGCATACCCTTCATGGCAGCTTCCATCTCTTCTACAGCCTTGTAGATGATGTTGTGGAGACGGATATCGACACCCTCTTCCTGAGCTTTCTTACGGACATTCGCATCCGGACGGACGTTGAATCCGTAGATGACGGCCTTGGATACCGAAGCCAGGATGACATCAGATTCATTTATCGTTCCGGCAGCGGAACGGATGATGTTGACTTTGACGCCGTCGACATCGATCTTGGCCAGAGACGAGGATACCGCTTCTGCAGAACCCTGTACGTCTGCCTTGACGATGACCGGGATCTCCTGGATGTTTCCGGCATCGATCTGATTCTTCAGATCATCGAGCGTCATCGCACTCGTCGCATTTCTTTCCTTGAGCTGTTTTGCCATAGCTCTCTGCTGGGCAACAGCACGGGCATCCTTATCATCGGCGAATACCTTGAAGTTATCACCGGCGACCGGTACATCATTCAGACCAATGATCTCGACCGGAGTAGACGGAAGCGCCGCTTTGATCTCACGGCCGCTGTCATCCGTCATACGTCTTACTTTACCGTATGCCGTACCGACGACTACGGAATCTCCCTGATGGAGCGTTCCGTTCTGTACGAGCAGCGTCACGACCGGACCTCTGCCCTTATCCAGTTTTGCTTCAATGACCGAACCCGATGCAAGCTTGGTCGGATTGGCCTTTAAGTCTCTTACTTCCGCAACGACCAGGATCGTCTCCAGGATATCCTGGATACCCTGTCCCATCTTGGCGCTGCATTCGACGAAGATCGTATCTCCGCCCCATTCTTCCGGCATCAGTCCGAGTTCGGACATCGCGTTCTTGATGCGGTCCGGATTGGCGCCCGGCTTATCCATCTTGTTGATGGCGACGATGATCGGAACTCCGGCCGCTTTGGAGTGGTCGACCGCTTCGATCGTCTGAGGCATGACACCGTCATCGGCTGCGACGACGATGATCGAGACATCCGTCACACTGGCACCTCTGGCTCTCATGGCTGTGAAGGCTTCATGTCCCGGTGTATCGAGGAAAGTAACGAGCTTGTCTCCTACCGATACCTGATAGGCACCGATATGCTGAGTGATACCGCCGAATTCTCCTTCAACGACTTTCGATTTCCGGATGGTATCGAGCAGTGTCGTCTTACCATGGTCGACATGTCCCATGATCGTAACGATCGGAGGACGCGGTTTCAGATCTTTCGGATCATCTGCTTCGTTATCGAGCAGATAATCATCTTCTTTGGCTTCTTCTTTTGTGGCATCGATGCCGAATTCCATACAGACTAACTCAACGTTTTCATCATCAAGGGAAGAGTTTATGGTCACCATTTTTCCCAGCATGAACAATACTTTGATCACATCGCTGGCATTCTTCTTGATTTTGGATGCAAGTTCGCTGACCGTGATCCCATCGGTGTAAGTGATCGCTTCCACCTTCTGAGATTCCTGTCTCGGCCGGAAATCCTGCCTTGGTTTCTTGTTTAAATGTTTTTTAAACGTCTGTTTTGCCATAAACTACCTCCTTCTATTTCTTATTTCAATTTCTCCCTGAAGGACTTCGCAAATCCTTCATCGCAGATCCCTGCGATCATCACGATCCTCTTGCCCAGGGCATCCGATATCTCCTGTGAAGTATAGTCTTCTACATAAGATATCGAATAGTATTCGCATTTTCTGAGGAAGCGTTCCTTGGTCTTATCGGATGCATCCGATGCGATAAACATCAGTTTTACATCTTTGAGATTTTCCAGGACCGTTTCTCCGAAGATGACTTTCTTCGCTCTATAAGCGAGCCCCAGCAGAGATAACACTCTATCCATTGATGATTCTCTCGATCTCTTCGTAGACGCTCTCCGGGATCTCTGTTTCCAGAGCTCTGTTCAGGACCTTCCGCTTGCGGGCGATCTCCAGGGCTTCTGCAGTCTTGGAGATATAGGCTCCCTTCCCATTGAGTTTTCCGGTCACATCGACCTTAACTTCCCCTTCCGGAGTCCGTACGATACGGAGCATCTCCTTCTTCGGGAAAGACTGGTTGGTGGCCAGACATCTACGCATAGGTATTTTCTTCATTAGTTGTCCTCTTCGTAGTAAGAATCGTATTCATCGAAGTCGATGTCATCGTCGTTGATCCAGGAATTCTCATTTTCTTCTTCTTCCATGAGACGGATCTCTTCGAGTTCTTCCTCGGTGTATTCCGGCTTGATCTCTCCGTATTCCTTCTTTTCGAGATCTTCCGCACGTACGCGGCGGTCATCGTCATCTTTCTTCTTTCTCTTGCGGTATGACGTCTTTTCCGGTTCCTTCTTGGAATTGTCCGCATACTTCTCCAGCTTGGATACATAATCCGTCTTCGGAGTCAGTTCTTTCTTCTTGCGTTCCTTCTTAGCCGGTTCTTCCTTGACAGCTTCTTCCTTGACCGGTTCTTCTGCCTTGACTTCTTCGACCTCTTCTTCTTCCGCTTCTTCTGCTTCTTCTGCGGCAGTTTCTTCGACCGGAGTCTCAACAGTCTCTGCAGAGACCTCTTCTTCCGCAAGTTCTGCTTCCTTTTCTTCCTGGAGTTCGACGATCGTCACTTCTTCCGGCTTCGTTTCCATCTCTTCGAGAGCGTCTTCCGAATATCCGGTATCGTTCTGAGCCAGTTCACGTTCGAACTGTTCTTTTCTTCTCATCGCTTCTTCCTGGAGTTCCTGGAACTTCTTCATCTCTTTTTCCTTGTTGATGCGTACCTGATCAGCACGGAAGAATGCGACTGCTTCTTCTACATCGATGCCGGCAGCTTCGATATCCGATCTCGTCTTGATATCGATCTTGCGGTTCGTCAGCTTGACAGCCAGTTTGGCGTTCTTGCCTTTTTTACCGATGGCGACAGAGAGCTCATCGTCTTCGACCATGACGACTAACGGACGGGAATTGCGCTTCTCGTACTTTTCGATCTCTTCATCGGTGAGATTCGGATCCAATCTCTGATCGAGGTAGAAGCAGGCTTTGACTTCTGCCGGTGCCAGAGCGTTCTTGACGAGTTCGCCGATATCGTCGTTCCATTCAAAGACGTCGACCTTCTCACCCTTGACTTCACCGATGACGGCCTGGACACGGGAACCTCTCGGACCGATGCAGGCACCGATCGGATCGATGTCTTCATTGCGGGAATAGACGGCCATCTTCGTACGTTCGCCGGCTTCTCTGGCGATCGCACGGATCTCGACGATACCCTGGGCGATCTCCGGTACTTCCTTTTCAAAGAGTCTCTTCACGAACATCGCATCCGCACGGGATAAGACGACCTGAGAGCCCTTCGTATTCTTGGAGACTTCCTTGATGACTGTCTTGATGGACTGGCCTTCACGGTATACTTCTCCCGGGATCTGCTCGGACTTGAGCAGGATACCGATCGTATTCTTGATGTCGACGAGGACGAATTTCTCTTCTACGGTCTTGATGACACCGGAGATGAGATCGTATTCCTTGTCCTTGTATTCATCGTAGACACGCTGTTTCTCGTATTCCTTGATACGCTGTTTCAGCATCTGTTTGGCGATGTTGATGGAAGTTCTGCCGATCTCGGAGAATTCCACTTCTTCTTCATACGTATCACCGACCTGAATGTCCGGTTTTACGTTTCTCGCTTCGCTTAAAAGGATATCCAGAGTTTCATCAAAGCTGTCGGAATCATCTTCTACGACTTCCAGCTGGTGGTAGATGTGCATCTCATTCTTTGAGATGTCTACGCGCACTCTCGCTGCCGGGGCATCGATGTGCTTCTGGTAAGCCTTGGCGATGGCTTCCTTCAGGGTATCGAAGACGAAATCCGCATCGATCTTTCTCTCGTCTTCGAAAAGTCTCATCCCTTCTAAGAAGTTCTTATTGTTTTTCAGGTTAATGCCGCTCATATGTTGATCTCCTTTTAAAATTTCACTGCGTAGCGCATTTGCTTGACATTTTTGGCATCGATAAGAATGGTCTTCGTGCGGTTCTTATCGAGGTAAGAGAGTGTGAGGACGCCGTCTTCATATTTCTCCAGCGTTCCCTCCTGTTTGATCTCCTTCGTCTTTATATAGACATAGGAGCCGACGGCCCGCTTCATCTCTTCTTCCGTACGGATCGGTCTTTCGATCCCGGCCGTACATACATCGAGGAGATAAGCGTCCATATCTTCATCGATCGTGTCCATGAAATCCGAGATATCTCTGGATACCTCTTCCAGTGTATTCATGTCCATACTTTCATCCAGAACGACACTCAGGATATTGTCTTTCTTTGAGAAATGCAGCTCATAGAGATGCAGATCTTTTTCCCTGAGATGTGCCTTCAGTAACTGTTCCAGTTTTCGGATATCCAAAGTTTCCCTCCAATCATAAGAGAAGCAGAGATCTCTCTCTGCTTAATACATATAAATAATATACGAGTCTTTTTATTTTTTCAAGCCTCATCAGAATAAAGACAGCTGATTCGTATCATCCAGATCCTTGAGGATACCCAGAGATTCCATCTTCTTCATCATCGTCTGGGAGATCTGCGTTCTCTCCAGCAGGTCTTCCTTGGACAGGAACGGACGGCTCTTTCTCGCTTCGACGATGGATTCCGCAACGTTGTCTCCTAGACCGTCCAGGATCTTGAACGGAGGAATGATCTCGTGGTTGTCTTCCGGATTGACCAGAAATTCTCTGGCGAGCGAGCGGTTGAGGTCGATATTGGACATACGGTAGCCTCTGGAAGCCATCTCATAGGAGATCTCCAGGGTGTTGAAGATATCCTTGTCTTTCTTGGAAGCCGGATTCTCCTTGGAGTTCATGCGTTCCTGGATCTCATCCATACGTGCCTTGATCGCATCGGCATCCTTGATCATCGTCTCGATCTCGTAGGCGTCGCAGCGCAGCGAGAAGAAGGATACGTAGTAGTATTCCGGATGATAGACTTTGAACCAGGCGACACGTACGGCCATGATGACGTAGGCGACCGCATGGGCCTTCGGGAACATGTATTTGATCTTCTTGCAGGAGTCGATATACCACTGAGGTACTTTGTGTTCCAGCATCTCTTTTTCATAGTCCGGCCACTTGTCGCACTTGCCGTTGGCGACTTTACCCTTACGGACGTTCTCCATGATGTCGAAGGCATCCTTCGGTTCCAGCCCGTAGTGCAGCATATCCGACATGATGTCATCTCGACATCCTATGACATCTGCTAAGGCGATGCCGCTGTCGACGAGGTCCTTGGCGTTGTTGTTCCAGACGTCGGTACCATGGGACAGACCGGAGATCTGCACGAGTTCCGAGAAGTTCTTCGGCTGAGTCTCCTGCAGGATACTGCGGACGAAACGGGTACCGAATTCCGGCAGACCGCAGGCACCGGTAGCTTCCGTATAGTTCGGATTGATGATGCCCAGTTCCTTCGGAGACGAGAAGATCGACATGACCTTCGGATCGTTCATCGGGATCGTCTTGACGTCGATGCCGCTGATATCCTGAAGCAGTTTCATGGCCGTCGGATCGACGTGACCGAGGATATCGAATTTCAGGACGTTATCGTGGATCTCGTGGAAATCGAAGTGCGTCGTACGCCAGACGGAATCCGGGTTGTTCGCCGGGTACTGATACGGCGTGAAATCGAAGACGTCCATGTAGTTCGGGATGACGATGATGCCGCCCGGATGCTGACCGGTCGTTCTCTTGACGTTCTCGCAGCCCGAAGCCAGACGCTGTCTCTGCGCACGGGACATATTCGGGATATCCTTCTCTTCGCAGTATCCGGATACATAACCGAAGGCCGTCTTTTCAGCGACCGTCGAGATCGTACCGGCACGGAAGACGTAGTCTTCACCGAATACCGAACGCAGGAAGAGATGGGCTTTATCCTGATACTGATCCGAGAAGTTCAGATCGATATCCGGTACCTTATCGCCATGGAAGCCGAGGAAAGTCTCAAACGGGATCTCCTGACCGTCCACTCTCATTCTCTCTCCGCAGTCCGGACAGTTCATATACGGCAGATTGTAGCCGGACTTCGTATCGTTCTTCCAGATCAGTTTCCGGCACTTCGGACAGATATAATGCGGCGGCAGCGGATTGCATTCGGAGATGCCGGCCATCGTCGCAACTAAGGATGAACCTACCGATCCTCGGGAACCGACGAGGTATCCGTCTTCATTGGATTTCTTGACCAGCAGGTAGGAAACATAATAGATGACTCCGTAACCGTTGCCGATGATCGCATCGAGTTCTTTCTTCAGTCGTGCCTCGATGAGCGGATCCAGTACTTCACCATAGATCCTGTGGGCATTCTCATAGACGAGTTCCGTCAGTTTTTCGCTGGAACCTTCAATGACCGGTGTATAGAGCTTATCGTGGATCGGCGAGATCGTATCGATCATATCGGCGATCTTATGCGTATTGTCGATGACGATCTCTTCGACGAGTTTCGGATCGTTCAGCCATTCAAAACACTTCAGCATCTCATCGGTAGAACGGAAATGCTGATCCGGAGAGATCTGTTTCTTTCTTCTCTCCTTGTCATAGATATACAGAGGATGGTGGACACCGCCGATCCCCTGGGCATTGATATAGACATCGCGGAAGATCTTCTCTTCCTGAGTGACATAATGGACATCTCCCGTCGCTACGACGATCTTGCCCTGAGCCTTGGCCTCCTCGATGATATCGCGGATATACTGCTTGAGCCTTTCCAGATCAAAACTTCCCCTTTCGAGAAGATGACGGTAGTTCTCCAGAGGCTGTACTTCGATGTAGTCATAGAAAGATATAGCCTTGGCGAGAGCTTCCTTATTGCGGGTATGGGCGATCTCGAAGATCTCGCCGTTGCAGCAGGCAGAACCGATCAGCAGGTTCTCCCGGTATTCATTGAGCGTCTCTCTCAGGATACGCGGTTCAACGACGAACTGGGAATCTTCCGACTTCGTATTCGCTTTTCCGAATACTGCCAGCTGCTGAGTATTGGAGATGGATACGAGCTTGAAGAGGTCTTTGAGTCCCTGCTTGTTTTTGACGAGGACAGTCGTATGGTACTCTCTGTTCTTGATGAAGGCATCCTTGATCTGATATTCACTGAGACTGATCAGATCGGTGATACCGAGTTTATAGACATCCTTCAGCATGAGGTGGAAGACGGAAGCGAGGACTTCCGCATCGTAGTCGGCTCTATGAGCTACTGCTTCATCATAGGCGACATCATACTGACGGGCGATATTACCCAGACGGTAGGAACGGCGGTTGGAGAAGAGCGTCCGGGCGAGATCGAGGGTATCGATGACCGGATTGGTCAATGGTTCAAAGCCGTTGCGGACGAATTCTTCATTGAGGAAGCCGAAGTCGAAGGAGGCGTTATGGGCGACGATGATCCGGTCGCCGATGAACTCTTTCAGTTCCGGTATGCAGTCCTTGAAAGGACGGGCATCCCTCAGCATCGCATCGGTGATGTTGGTCAGCTCTTTGATCTTGCGCGGTACTTCGATCGGAGGTTTCGCAAAGAAGTCCTTGCGTTCCTTGACGATGCCCTTATGCAGGATGACACCGCCGAATTCGATCATGTAGTCATGTCTCGTAGAAAGACCGGTCGTCTCCAGGTCGAGGACACAGTATTCGCTGTCCTGCAGAGAACGCGGGGCAGGATTGTAGACGTTTCTCAATTTGGAATCGACCATATTCATCTCGCATCCGTAGAGGATCTTAAACTTGCGGTCGCTTCCCTTCATCATTTTATTCGCAGCCTTCTGCGCTGTCGGGAAGGCCTGGACATCGATATGATCGGTGATCGCTACTGCGTCATGGCCCATTTTAAAGGCTGCTGTGACGAGTTCTTCCGCATCGCATACTCCATCCATTTCCGAACGGTTCGTATGCAGGTGAAGCTCTATTCTCTTTCTCTCGCAGGTATCTTTCAGAGAATCGTCCACTTCGACGAATTCGATCTGATCCGGTTCAAAGAGATAGCCGTTGGTAAAAGTATCGAAACGGTAGTTTCCGTAGAAATCCGCATATCTTCCTTCTTTGTTTTCGGCGAGCACTTCTTTAGGGAAACGCCGGTTCTCAACGATCTTGACGATACAGGCATTGTCCTTATCCTTGACATAGATCGTCTGTATGATCGCATTGGTCCTCGTCGTCTTCTCTTCTACCTTGAAGATCTGACCGCGGAACTTGACGTTATACAAGGTATCCACCAGATCGTCGATGACGACATCGGTATAGTTCTTCGCCCTCGAACGGTACTGCGGTTTCGGGGCATCCCCTTCCTTCTTCGAAAAGTTCCCCGGAGTGAAGGTGTTCTCTTTCGGAGCCGGATGGCTCTTTTCCGGAAGAGCTTCTTTCTCTACCGGTGCTGCTTCGCACTCTTCCTTATGGAACTGAGTGATGGCGCCGCGGTAGCCGATATCGTAGAAGAAGAGCTTCAGGTCGTCGAGATAATCCCGGTCGCTGTCCAGTGCTGCTTCATCTGTATAGCAGAGGACGATCTCTCCCTCTTTCAATAGCGGAACACAGTTCTCAAAACAGCGGTGTCCGTTCGCAAAATCTTTCAGATAGCCGGTAAAATCGCGAAGAGACAGCTGCGGGTCCTTCACTTTGAAATACAGCTTCAGATTCTCAAAACCATAGCTCTCCAGATGATCTTTCAGATCATGATAGAGCGTATAAGGAAGAAGATTGTCGTTGCCGATCTTCAGGATGACCAGATCCGTTCTCCGGTGATAGATCGCATCGAGCACACGAAAACCTTCAAAGAACGCCTTCTTCTCTTCGGTATATTCTTTCTTTTCAAATAATTCTTCTATCTGAAACATATCTATATCTGAGCCATCTTTTCGAGGGCTTCCTTCGCTGCCTGTTTCTGGGCTTCCTTCTTGGAAGTGGCGACCCCGTATCCGTAGATGAGTCCGTCGATCTTTACTGCTACCTTGAATTCCGGATGATTGCTCGGACCCTTGGCATAGATCAGTTCATATTCGATCGAACGTCTCGTATCGGTCTGTACATATTCCTGCAGTTTCGTCTTATAGTCGAACATCGACTCATCTACCTGACGGATGTGACGGATCATCAGCAGATCCAGCAGTTTGAACACATTATCGATATCCGTATCGAGATAGATCGCGCCGATGAAGGCTTCAAACATATCGGAGATGATGGAATCGCGGTCTCTGCCGCCGGTCTTCTCTTCTCCGGCTCCCAGTCTCAGATAGTCGTTGAGATGGAATTCGCGCACGACGACAGCCAGTGCTTTCTCGGATACGAGATTGGCTCTCCGTGTAGACATAAAGCCTTCTTTTAACGGCGGTTTGATGTCATAGAGACGTCTTGCGGAATAGATCTGCAGTACGGCATCTCCCATGAATTCCAGTCTTTCATTGTCTCCCGGAAGGCCTTTATGTTCGTTGACGTAGGATGAATGGGTAAAAGCCTGAAGGATCAGGTCTTTATTGTGATACTTTATATGGTTCTCATCGAGAAAATCAAAAATACTCATATGCCTATTATACCCCTAATCGATGTAATTTTTGGCAGCTGCCTCGAGAATTCTCTCATAGTATCTCTTATTCTCCGGAAGGTCCTTATGTTCATAGAGATCCCGCGCATCCTTCCTGGCTGCCTCGATAAAACGCTGATCTTCCAGCAGATTCCCCAGTATGAGCGCCGGAAGACCGGACTGTCTCGTTCCCAGGATATCTCCCGGACCTCTCAGTTTCAGATCCTGAAGACTGATCTCAAAACCGTCATTGGTATCGCAGAGCACCTGCAGTCTCTTGCGGACATTCTCATCTTTACTGTCGCTGAGCAGGTAACAGGTCCCCTCGTATTCGCCTCTCTGTATGCGGCCTCTGAGCTGATGGAGCTGAGATAAGCCGAATTTATCGGCATCGTAGATCACCATGACCGTCGCATTCTTCACGTTCACGCCGACTTCCACGACCGTCGTCGAGATGAGGACCTGGACTTCATTCTCATTGAAGCGCCTCATGACTTCATCTTTCTCTACCGAATCCATGCGCCCGTGCAATAGAGCTGTCTTAAAAGGAGAAAGGACTTCTTTCAGGCCGTTGTAGAGTCCGGTGACATCTTTCGCTTTATAGTTCTCATTCTTCTCGATCGCCGCAGCGATGATGTAGATCTGTCTTCCTTCTTCGAGTTTTCTCTTCAGTTCCGGAAGGATGGAAACGACCGAGTTCTTCCCGATCATATAGGTCCGGCATCCCTTTCTTCCTTTCGGCATCGTATGGATCGAGGAGACTTCCATATCTCCGTATACGGCTGAAGCCAAGGTCCGCGGGATCGGTGTGGCCGACATCAGCAGGAAGTCGCTGTTCTCTCCTTTTTCCCGGAGTTTCTTGCGCTGTTTCACTCCGAAACGCTGCTGTTCATCGGCGATCACCAGTCCCAGTTTCCGGAATTCGACATCATCGGAAAAGAGCGCATGAGTACCTACGACGATATCGCTCTCGCCATAGCGTACCATCTCTTTCACGGTCTTTTCATTCTCCATGGCGCTGTAGATCACCGAGACATGCACACCCAGGGGTTCCAGTATCTCTTTGAGAGAACGGTAATGCTGACGGGCCAGGATCTCCGTCGGAGCCATCAGAGCCCCCTGATAGCCGGCCAGATAGTTCGCATATAAAGCGATCATAGCGACCGCCGTCTTTCCGGAACCGACATCCCCCTGCAGCAGACGGACCATGATCTTATCGCTGCGCAGATCTTTCAGGATCTCCTCTACGGCATCCCGCTGATCTTTTGTCAGTTCAAAAGGAAGCCGGCTGATCAGTTCCTCTACTTCTTCATCATCGAATACTTTCTTCGCCTTGAGCTCATTTCCCGTAGAGTCCTTGAGGATATTCATCGCCAGATAGAAGCGCAGGAATTCCTCATATTTGAGACGGGAGAGCGCCTGGGCCAGTTCCATCTTCGAAGCCGGGAAATGGATATGATGCACTGCCTCCCGATAGGAGATCAGATGATGGCTCTCAACGAGAGATGCCGGCATGAGATCTTCCAGAGAAGGTCCGGTCTTTTTCCATACCGCTTCGATGAGCTTGCGGATCTCGTTCTGTCCGATACCTTCTTTCAGAGGATAATACGGAATGATCCCGGCTACTTCTTCCATCGCTTTGGCATAGTAATTCGATGCAGTGACTTTATTCTTTCCGTCGTATTTCCCGATGATCGTGATCGTCTCATTCACATCGAGATTGCGGATCCACGGACGGTTATAGATCGTGATGGAGAGTTCTTCCTCTTCGTAGAGCACTTTAAAACGGGTCGTACTTCTCTTCCCATAGCGGAAGGTACTCGGATACGTGATGAGTTCTCCTTCAAAACAGACAGTATCTCCCTCATGAAAATCCCGGTAGTGTTTCGCTTCCAGATAGTCATAACGGAACGGGTAATAGGAAAGAATCTCCCCACTGTCATGCAGTCCCAGACGCTCGCAGATCTCCAGCCGTTTCGCTGTCAGTTTCAGTTCTTTCAGATCCATACTTTTATTTTACATCTACCATAAATTAAGTTAAAATGTATTAGACCCCGAATGGCGGAATTGGCAGACGCGCACGACTCAAAATCGTGTGGAGTGATCCATGCCGGTTCGACCCCGGCTTCGGGGACCAGTGTATATGAAAAGTACGGGCAAGACCGTACTTTTTTTGTGTTTATAATTTAAATAATTCAGGTTTTCTAGCGTTTATCAGATATCGGCAATACTTGTACTTTTCTTTAATTGATCATCAAGTTTCTCAAAGAATGAGATGTAGAAGTCTAAACGTGACTTCCAAAGCTCATCTGCTGTTTTAGTTCCGAATGGAATCTCCCTCAATTCACGCAACTTAGAAAGACGTTTTGAGACATATTCCGCTTTTTCCTCAAAACTCATTTCCAGGAATCTGTCTTTATTCAACATCTCATGGATCCGATAAGCATCAAAACGATCAATGTTGTCAGCATCACCGACTGAAAGAGCGAATGGTGAATTCTCTCCAGGGAAGTCAGCTTTCTCATCGACGTGAATTGCAATACCGTAGCAGATATCATTGATGCGTTCTACTGGGAGACCGAGTTCCTTAAGAAACGGACGAGAGATCTGAGCTGACCGTCTGCCATGTTCCTTCCAACCGTTTTCTCCGAATTCTTCACAATAAGCAATATCATGAAGAAGACAGGCAATCACCATTTCCGTCTCATCAAATCCTTCTTTTGCGGCGATCTCACGGCCAATGTTTGCTACTCGATAGGTATGTTCCAACCTATACGCTTTTACTAATGTGTGATAAAGAAGTAATAGAAGTGTAAAAAATTTTGCCGTTCCTATCCGGCACTTGCGCATTGTGTCGGATAGGTCGGGCG
>JAZPYW010000102.1:0-4069 GCA_045544415.1 Erysipelotrichaceae bacterium | reverse complement strand
CATCCTTCTTGAACTCAGGGGGATATCTGTTGTTTGTTCTTCCTGTTTTTCCCATAAATGAAAACACCTCCTGTACTTTCATTGTACAGAAGGTGCTTCTGTGCTTTTTAATTCGCTGTCCCGTTTTTGTGGATCAGTTCATTCGGCTGTGCTTTACTGTATCTTTTCGTTTTCTTCGAACTGATTTGTATAGAGACGGTAGTAATAGCCGCCTTTTTTCATGAGTTCTTCATGTGTTCCGTCTTCTTCGATCTTTCCTTTGCGGATGACCAGGATCCGATCGGCATTGACGATGGTGGAAAGACGGTGGGCGACGACGAAGGACGTCTTGTCTTTCATGATGTTTTCGACGGCGTACTGGATGATCTGCTCGGTCTCGGTATCGATGGAGGCTGTCGCTTCATCGAGGACGAAGATGGCCGGCTTGGCCAGAACAGCTCTCGCAAAGGAGATCAGCTGTTTCTGTCCGGTAGACAGACGGGATCCTCCCTCTCCGACATCGGTATCGTAGCCGTCCTTGAAGCCCATGATGAATTCGTGCGCATTGACGAGTTTCGCTGCTTCGATGACATCTTCATCGCTCGCATCCAGATTGCCGAAACGGATATTCTCCCGGATGGTCCCGGAGAATAGATGTGGTGCCTGCAGGACGTAGCCGAGCTTGGAATGCAGCCAGCCGATCGAACGCTGACGGTAATCGACTCCGTCGATCTTGAGTTCTCCGTGTACCGGTTCATAGAAGCGGCACAGGAGGTTGACGATCGTGCTCTTGCCGGAACCGGTCTCACCTACTAGAGCGATGGTCTGTCCGGCCTTGACAGTCAG
This sequence comes from Erysipelotrichaceae bacterium, assembly GCA_045544415.1. GTDB lineage: Bacteria > Bacillota_I > Bacilli_A > Erysipelotrichales > Erysipelotrichaceae > Colivicinus. The sequence continues at coordinate 3,244 of JAZPYW010000102.1, read as the reverse complement.
ATTGAAGTCTTTCAGGACATCTTCTTCCTGTATATAGGAGAAATCGACATGGGAGAATTCGATGTCTCCCCGGATCTCTTCATAGTTCTCTTTCTTCGGTTCGAGTATCGTTCCGTACTTCTCGATGACTTCCGGTGTATCGGTGATCGACGGCTGGGAATCCAGCAGATAGACGATCCTTTCGCCGCTGGCCTGAGCCATCTGCAGATCCTGCATGATCATGGCGATCGCCTGCAGCGGTTCAAAGAACTGCTGAGCATAAGACGTGAATAACAGCAGCGTACCGAAACCGATCGTATGATCGAAGACCAGTTTTCCTCCGAAGTAGAGGATCATAGCCATGGAGAAGGAAGACACGAAGGTGACGAGAGGACGGTATACCGACAGCATACGTGCTGCCTTTACCGATGCCGTGCGCATCGTCTCGGTCTCTTCCTTGAATTCCCGGAGGTTATTGTCTTCCAGTACCAGGGTCTTGGTGGTCTTGGCGCCGTTGATGCCTTCTGAGAAGGCGTTGGTGATACGGGAGTTGATCTTGCGGACTTCCCGATAGGAACGGAGCACTCTCTTCTGGAAGTAGAAAGTGATGAGAGCCAGTACCGGAACGACGACGAGGACGAGCAGTGCCAGAGAGACATTCGTCTTCAGCATGACCACAGTCGATAACACCATCAGCGGGATGCCCCAGGCGATCTCGCTGAAGGACCAGGACATGATCTCCGAGAGACGGAAGATATCGCTGGTCAGACGGGACAGGAGCCAGCCGCTCGGCGTGACATCGTAGTAGGCAAAGGAGAGTTCCTGCAGCTTGGCGAAGCATTTCTCTCTCAGATCGAAGGAGAAACCCATCTCCGCCTTTCCGGCTACCCGGAAGAAATAGTAATGCAGGGCCGTCGTCGCGGCGATCAGCAGGAGATAGGAAAGACCGAATCTCCACAGTTCCCCTTCGCTTCCCAGACCTGCCGCATAATAGTCTACTGCCTGCCGGTTCAACAGCGGCATCAGGACATCGGATACGGCGATCAGGATATTGAAGACGATGAGGACGAAGACGTATTTGAAGTAAGGCCTGAAGAGTTCAAAGACCTTCTTCCACATCGCTTTATTCAGACCTTCTTCCGAAAAGTCCTTTTCTTCAAACTTCGTGGACATCTTCTCCTCCTTTCTTCTGCGACTGTATCTCGTAGATCCGTTTATACAGACCTTCTTCTCTGATCAGTTCTTCATGATTTCCGATCTGGGATACTTCTCCGTTCTCCAGGACCACGATGAAATCCGCATCCTTGGCCGAGAGCGTTCTCTGGGTGATGATGATCATCGTCGCCGACTTGTCGAAGGAATGCAGGGCCTTTCTTATCGAGGCATCCGTCTCGGTATCGACCGCACTCAAAGAGTCGTCGAAGATCAGGATCGGCGAATGATTGACGATGGTACGGGCAATGGCGATACGCTGTTTCTGACCGCCGGAGAGGGTCACACCCTTCTCACCGACCAGAGTATCGTAGCCCTTATCGAATTCCTTGATGACATCGTGTATCGAAGCGATACGGGATGCGGAATAGACCTGTTTCTTATCGAGAGAAGGATTGGAGATACGCAGGTTGTCGTAGATCGTTTTGGAGAACAGGAACGGTTCCTGCAGGACGATCCCGATATTTCTTCTCAGATGTCCCTTGGCGATCTTATTGATGTCCATACCGTCGATCAGGATCTCTCCGGAAGAGACATCATAGAGTCTGGCCAGAAGGTTCACCAAAGAGGATTTGCCGGATCCCGTAGGTCCTATGATTGCTACGGTCTGACCGGCCTTTATCTTGAAGGAGACGTTTTTGAGCACTTCAAAGCTTTCATCGTCCGCATAGTGGAAATTGACGTTCCTGAATTCGATATCGCCCTTTATGACCGGCTTTTCTCCTGCTTCCAGATCTTCCGGGACTTCTTCCTTGATCTCCTGCAGACGGTTGATGGAAACGACGACTTTACCGAAGTCGGACAGGATCCTGCCTAGGTTGCGGATCTGGTAGACGACCCGCGACTGATAGGTGATGAAGACGTAGAAAGAACCGATGGAGAAACCGCCGCTGCGCACTTCGAAGATACCGGTGATGATGACCGAGAGTATCCCCAGCATGCATATAAAATACGAAATGCCCCAGTAGTTTCCGAGTCCTTCAATCATGTGGTAGGTGACATCCACATACTCTTTATTCTGTTTATAGAAGTTCTCCATCTCGTACTTTTCCCTGTTGAAGGCCTTGATGACCCGCACACCGGATAAGCTCTCCTGGAGGAAGGAAGTCATCGTCGATTCCTTTTCGTCGCTTTCCCGGAACATCTTCTGTACCTTCTTGAAGAAGAAGAACGAATAGATGAAGACGACCGGATAGGAGATGGAGGCATATAAGGCCATGCGCGGAGAGATGGAAATGAGAGTCCATAAAGCGATGACGATCGTCGAAAAGATCGAGAAGATCTCGAGGATCTGTCCCGAGAAGAAACGGCGTATCGTATCGATATCGCTGGTACACCTCTGTATGAGATCGCCGGTCTTTACCCGGACATGATAGGCATAAGGAAGCTTCTGGATATGGTCGTATAAGTCATCGCGGATGTTTTTACTCATGGTCTCGGCTACGACGGCCTGACGGCTCAGGCGGTAATGCAGCAGGAAGGCCGATAAGGCATAGAGTCCTAATAGGAACAGGGCTACGACATGGAGATGGGTACGGAGGTATTCCACTCCTCCGAGCAGTCCGCTCATTCCCTTCAGGAAGACATTCTCGATGACTTTCCCGTCGATGACGTTATCGATCACAAAACTGAATACCAGACTCTGAAAGAGATTTAAAAATGAAAAAATGACAGTGACAGCTGCCAGTAACAGAAACATCCCTCTCAGACCTTTGATATGGTCGAAAATAAAACGGATCTTTTTCATAGTTGCTTTCTCATATTAACACAAAAAGTGTATTATCACTCATCTTTCTTCCAGATTCCGATATGCTTTATCTCTGCCTCCAGTTCGGCATTCCGTAGTTCATCCAGCAGATCGTATTCCCCATAGACATATTCCACTCTCGCCAGTCCGTTCTCCAGCAGGATCTTCTGCAGCAGTTCCCCATCCGCATAGACCCAGAAAAGTCTTCTTCCATACTTGTCATAGACGGTCGAACGCTCCTCTTCCACGAGACGGACCTCTTCCGCTTCACTCAGCACTTTCTTCGAAAGATCTCTCGCTTCGATT
>JAZPYW010000101.1:0-4783 GCA_045544415.1 Erysipelotrichaceae bacterium | reverse complement strand
CTAAGCCCGCTTGGCCCCCGACTTACATTCACTTTACAGGTATCCGTCAGTTCTTTCTGAAGCTCTTCTGCCTCTTCTTTCGACTGACGGTAGTTGATCACGATATCGCATCCCTCTTTCGCCAGTTCATGGGCGATCGCTTTTCCGATCCCTCGGGAGGAACCGGTGATCAGTACGACTTTTTTCATAATTGAAAAGCGTAATCTCTTACGCTCTTCCTGCATACTTTCCGTCTATTGTGGATACGAGGACCGTCTCGCCCTGTTCGATGAACTGAGGGAGTCTGAGGGTCAGTCCCGTATTGGTCGTTCCATCCTTCAGCTGAGTGGATGGAGCACCCTTGACTGCCGGTGTTGTCTCTTCGATGACGAGTTCTACTTTATCCGGAAGGTCTACCGACATGACTGCTCCGTCAAAGAACATCAGTGTGACTTCCATGCCTTCGACGAGATAATACTTGTCATCTCCGATATGCTCTTCGGATAATTCATAAGTATCATAAGTCTCATTGTCCATGAAGTAGTATGTGTTATCTGCTTCATAGGAATAGTTCGCTTTTCTTCTTTCGATATTCGCCGGTTCAAATGTGACGTTGGCGTTGAAGTTTCTCTCCTGAGTTCTTCCTGTCTTCAGGTTCTTCATCTTCGTTCTGAGAAGTGCTGCACCCTTACCCGGTTTTACATGCATGAATTCCAGAACTACCCATGGATCACCATCGACGATCAGTGTCAATCCTGTCTTGAAATCGCCTGCTTCAATAGCCATAATTTATACTCCTTTTTTAATTTTCAATTTATTGTAACATATCTTCCTGTTGAATTAAAACAGGGATGGAGCACTCTCCTGATGAGTGCGGATATATTTGCTCCATTTGATATAGCCGTAAGTCGTATTCGTAAAATAGCCGAGTTTGAGGATCAGCAGGACATACTGTCCGGAGAGGATGTTGATGACTGCTTCAAGAGCTGCACAGATATACCAGGCTACCCACTGTTCTCTCAGACGGAAGAAGATGAAGAGACCGTTGGCGATGCCTACCGCACTGGCACAGGCATCGATATAGATGACAGCCGTTTCCAGTGTTTCATTATGGTAGAAATCCGTAGCGATATCCAGTCCGCTGATAAAGTAGCCTACGACTACCGTCCATACGACGATGCCCAGGAGGACCAGGACTTCCTGATAGCCTTTCAGTTTTCGGACTTTGGTGAGTTCTTCTTCCTCTTCATCCTGATGTCTCGACCAGTTGACATAGCTGATGATGTCGATCGGCAGCCAGAACAGCAGTGTGACCGTCATCGTCGCAAAGCGGTACATCAGAACTAAGGACATGACGATCTCGGTGATCTCGACCAGTACCGAGACGAGGAAGTTGTATTTGGACTGTTTGGAGATCAGCAGTTCGCAGAGGATGTTGAGGAAGGTATCCAGCAGATACAGCAGCATGATCCAGATCCCGTTGACCCCGTTGGCACTCTCTTCCGGAAACAGTACCGAGAAGATCGTCGCCAGCACCATGATCGAAAGGAACCAGCATTTCTCATACATCGTGAAATATCCGGAGAAGAAATAGACGACAGCCAGCGAGACAAAGAGGATGATCAGCGAAGAAGCCAGATTGAAGACCGGCATCGTCTTTTCTGCCATCAGCGTACGATAGCTCGAAGAAAACTCATCTGCGCTTGGATCCATATGATCGAAATAGAGTCTCTCCCCTTTTTCGGTCTCATATGCATAAGCCTGTATCGTCTCATTATCTAATGTCTCGTATTCTTCATACGGATAGGAGACAGTCATCTTATCATCGCCATACCGGTAAATGACATCGCATACGGAATAATCTTCATCGTAGTCTTCTGCCTCGAAGTCCCGGACCATTTCCACGCTTTCCTTATAGACCGGTGCTCCCGGCGAACGGTTCAGCCGGTACATGCCGCTGATAAAGGCCAGCAGCGATCCCGTCAGCATGGCGATCATGGCGATGGTCATGAACAGCCTTACTCTTTTATTCTCATGTTTCTTAAATACGATCTTCATCTTCATTCCCCTGAATCAGTAACTTTTTTATTATATCTCTTTTATCCTTACTTTCCATAAAGATGATAGACAAGATAATTGCTGAAGGACTTCGGAAGGATCTTCAGCAGGAAGGCTGCTGCCTTGTAAAGGCCTCCCAGTACATACTGAGGTCTGACCTTCTTTTTCAAAGCTATAGAAGCGATGAAAGCTCCTGCCCTGTCCGGATCGATCCCGTTGATCTCGTCCTTTTCCATGCCTTCTATCGAACGTTTTATCCGGCCCTGATAGATATCATCTCCTATTTCACTCTTCTGCCTGACAGCCGTAAAACCCGTATGTATATCACCGGGAAGGATACTGCAGACCTCGATATGAAAAGGCCGCAGTTCATTGCGCAGCGCGAGACTGTAGGAATCCACTGCCGCTTTCGCAGCAGAATAATAAGCCTGAAAAGGGATTCCGGCGACCGCAGCGACAGATGAGATATTGATGATACGTCCCCTTCCCTGACTTCTCATCACGGGAATGACAGTTCTGCATACACTGTCCAGACCGAAGAAATCCGTTTCAAAGAGAGCCTTCGCTTCTTCTTTGCCGGTGAATTCCACTGCTCCGGAGATCCCGAAACCGGCCGCATTGATCAGGATATCGATCCTTCCTTCTTTCCGGAAGATCTCGTTGATCGTTTCTCTTACCCTTTCCTCTTCCCGAACATCGCAGATCATCTGAAAGAACGGCTCGTTATCTCTTTTTCTTCTTGACAGCGTATAGACCCGGTGACCCTGTTTCTGCAGGAAACGGGCAGCAGACAGACCGATCCCGGAGGACCCTCCCGTAATGACGATGACTTTCTTTTCCATAAAAACATTATATCCGCTCAATATTGATAATGATTAATAATGATCCTATATTTTGGAATAGTCTCATTTGATCTATATGCACACATATCCTCGTAGACGGTAATTTTTTACCGTTCTATAATTCAAGAGGAGGTAATCCTATGAATAATAAAAAAGTTACTGTTCTCGGCGGCGGCGTTTTAGGTACTCAGATCGGCCTGATGTGCGCTTACTACGGCTATGACACTACATTCTGGCTCCGTTCGGAATCCTCGATCACCCGTACCACTCCGAAGATCGAAAGATACTCCGGTCTGATGCTGGAAGATCTTGCGGCAGCGAAGAATCTCGTCGGCAACCCTATGGGCGGCTTCCTTTATCCGAAAGGTCTCATCAGAGACTGGAAGTCCATGACTGCAGAAAAACTCGATGAATGCCTGGAAGCAGGAAAGAAGAATCTGACAGACAATGTCCATATCGAACTGGATAAGGAAAAAGCAGTCAAGGGCGCTTATATCGTCATTGAATCCATGTCGGAAGATCCGAAGGCGAAGATCGATGTATACAACCAGTTCAAGGACGTTCTCGATGAAGATACGATCCTGGTCACGAACTCCTCTACCCTTCTTCCGAGCATGTTTGCCCAGTATACCGGCAGACCGGAAAAATACCTGTCCCTGCATTTCGCCAATACCATCTGGAAAAACAACACGGCGGAAGTCATGGGCCACGCCGGAACTGATCCGAAGTACTACGAGGAAGTCGTACGCTTCGCAGCCAGCATCGGTATGGTACCGCTGCAGCTCCACAAGGAACAGCCGGGCTACATCCTGAACTCAATGCTGGTACCGTTCCTCTCGGCAGCTCAGGGCTTATGGGCCAACGGTGTCGCCGATGTCGAGACGATCGACCTGACCTGGCAGCTCGCGACCGGTGCTCCGGCCGGACCATTCAAGATCCTCGATATCGTCGGATTAGAGACCGCCTACAACATCAACCAGATGAAACCGGACGCTCAGGTCGAAGGCACGACCGTCAACAAGATCGGCAAACTCCTCAAGGAGAAGATCGACAAAGGCGAAACAGGCGTCAATGCCGGCAAGGGTTTCTACGATTATACAAAGAAGTAAAATTAAAAGCTGCAGTCAAATGACTGCAGCTTCTTTTGTCTTATACTCTGCTCTTTCATGCATGACGATCGTGATCAGCAGAAGAATGAAGAGGAAGTACGGATAGATGGCGATGCCCAGCAGGTCGCTCAGAGCTCCGAAGATCTTCGGTGTCAGCGTCGTTCCGACATAGGCTGCAGCCATCTGTATCCCGACCAGAGACTGGCTGTTCTCTCTTCCGAAACGGATCGGAGTCGCATGGATGACGCTCGGATAGACCGGAGCACAGCCCAGTCCGATGATGAAGAGTCCCGCAAAGACGAAGATCCCCTTCCCGAAGAGGACCATCAACAGACCGATGGCGATGATCATACAGCCGAAGCGTATCATCCGGCTGTCTCCTGCCTTCTCGCTGAAGAAACCGGAAACAGCTCTTCCGGATGTGATGCCGAGATAGAAGAGACCGGCATAGGAAGCAGCTTCCGGTGCCGGGACCCCCTTATAGCCGTGCATCCAGGACGATGCCCATAGTGATGCTGATGATTCCAGAGCACAGTAGGCAAGGAAACATATGAGGACCTGTTTCACTCCCGGGATACGCAGGGCATCCCGAAGCGATAAGACATTCTTTTTCTCTTCTTCCGCCTTTGCGTCTTTTTTCCAGAGAGGAAGTGTCAATAGAAGTATCACTGCCAGCAGACTCTGCAGCGTACCGATGATCCGGTAGCCCATCTGCCAGCCCAGCATGTGCGTCAGGCAGTATCCCATCACATAAGGTCCGATCGAGGCGCCGATCCCCCACATGCAGTGAAGCCA
>JAZPYW010000100.1:0-12037 GCA_045544415.1 Erysipelotrichaceae bacterium | reverse complement strand
GTGCCTTCTACCGGCTTCATAATGGCCTTATAAGCCACTCTGGAACCATTCTCGAAAGCTTCAGCCACATCAGCGACATCGATCTCATCTTTCTCTTCGATGGACTGATAGAAACCGCGGAAGATCTGTGAAGTGATGACACCGCTGTTTCCTCTGGCTCCCATCAGAAGACCTCTGGAAAGAGCTTTCGCCACTTCTCCGATCCTGTCGGAGATCACTTTGGATGCATCTTTATATCCATTCTCAAAAGTCATGGACATATTGGAACCCGTATCGCCATCCGGCACCGGGAATACATTCAGGGTATTGATATAATCGGCATTGTTGGAGAGAGACGCATATCCGCTCTTCAGCAATTCCTTGAACTGTAAAGCATTGATCTTCTCCATTTACATTACCTTGATCCCTTCCACATTGACATTGACGGCAGAGACGTCCATGTTGAGGGTCTTTTCGAGTGTATATTTCACTCTCTTCTGAACTTCGATCACGACTTCAGAGATCTTTACCCCATAAGAAACGACGATATAGAGGTCGATCTCAAGAACGTTATGTTTATTCCTGACGATGACACCTTTGGAATAATTTTCTTTCTTCAGCAGATCATTGATCCCGTCTACGATGAGATTCTGTCCGGTCATACCTACGACACCATAGCATTCACTGACAGCTGTCCCGGTCAGAACAGCGATCGCGTTATCGGAAACTTTGATCTGTCCTAATTTAGTCTTTCTGTTAATCGGCATAGAAATACCTCCAAACGATAACTATTATAACATACTCTTTGTTTTTGATGAATTTGTGAGGATTCTCCCCTTTCTGCGGAAAGAAATAAGTATGACGATCTTCCTGCTGTATCTGTTTCATCATCTTTTCCGCAAAGAGAATCATAATAAGAAGATCTATCTTCTTCCTTTCTGTCTGCAGTTTCTTTTATGGAGATATCCTTTCGGTATCAGCGGGCTGTATGCCTATCTTTTCCACGCCTTCCTTCTCTATCAGGCATTCAGCGATCAGTTCAGTGAAGAGATATCTGTCCTTCCTGATCTCTTTATGATCCCGATCGGGATCCTCTATTCTCTGCATATCGGAAGAAATGCCGTAGATATCCTGCTGTCTCTGGTTATCCCCCTGCTTCTCTATTTATTGTCTCTCAGCAAAAAGATCGGGGAAGGAGATGCCGAGATCTTTCTTTCCCTTTCCTTCTTTTATCCTCTCTATCCCCTCTCTCTAATCCTGTTTTTCTCTTCCCTGCTGGCATTTCTTTACTCCCTGCATGAAAAAAGGGAACGCTATCCCTTCGTTCCCTTTATCTACATAGCCTGTATCCTGGTCTATTCCTTATAGGAAGATACCTGGATACGGTTCAGCGCCTTGCGCAGAGCGATCTCGGCTCTGCGAAGGTCTGTATTCGGTTTCGGATTATTGATACGGTTATTGGCTCTATCAGCTGCCTTCTGAGCTCTTTCTAAATCGATTTCCTTCTGTGATTCGATCGCATCCACAAAGATGTTGCAGACATTTTCCCGGAAGGAGAGTATCCCGTCGCTGACCGCATAGTGTTCATGGACACCGTTGACCAGCGTTGAGAATCTCGAAGCCTGTACCGTGAGGATGATCGGCATATGCCCCGGAAGTATTCCTCTTCTGCCATCTGTCGTTCCGATCGAAACGATCTCTGTTTCAAGATCCAGTTTCTTTCCGCTCGGTGTATAGATGTGACAGGAGATCATCCTTTCAGACCTTCCGCTTTCTTTACTGCATCTTCGATCGTACCGACGGTGAGGAATGCCTGTTCCGGAAGATCATCGTATTTGCCTTCCAGAAGAGCCTTGAAGCTGCGTACGGTCTCCTTGAGCGGTACATAGATACCCGGAATACCGGAGAACTGTTCCGCAACAGAGAACGGCTGAGACAGGAAGTTTCTCGCCCTTCTGGCACGGTTGACGATGACTTTATCTTCATCAGAGAGTTCATCCATACCTAAGATGGCGATGATATCCTGAAGTTCCTTGTATCTCTGCAGCAATTCCTGAACGCCTCTGGCGACCTGGTAGTGTTCTTCGCCGACGACGAGCGGATCGAGGATACGGCTGGAAGACTCCAGCGGATCGACAGCCGGATAGATACCTAATGCGGCAATGCCTCTGTCGAGGACGGTACGGGCATCCAGATGAGAGAATGTCGTAGCCGGAGCCGGGTCTGTCAGGTCATCGGCCGGAACGTAGATCGCCTGAACGGATGTGATGGATCCGTCGACAGTCGAAGTGATCCTTTCCTGCAGCTGGCCCATTTCCGTAGCCAGTGTCGGCTGATAACCGACTGCCGAAGGCATTCTTCCCAGCAGGGCCGATACTTCGGAACCTGCCTGTGTGAAACGGAAGATATTGTCGATGAACAGCAGGACATCCTGCTTCTCGACATCACGGAAGTATTCCGCCATCGTCAGACCGCTGAGCGCGACACGCATTCTGGCACCCGGAGATTCATTCATCTGACCGTATACCAGGACCGTCTTATCGAGGACACCGGATTCCTTCATTTCAAAATACATATCGTTACCTTCACGGGTACGTTCACCGACACCCGCAACGACAGACTTGCCGCCGTGTTCCTTGGCAATATTGTGTATGAGTTCCTGCATGAGGACCGTCTTGCCGACACCTGCGCCTCCGAACAGACCGATCTTGCCGCCTCGGGCATACGGACATAAGAGGTCGATAACCTTGATGCCTGTCTCGAGGATCTCGGCAGATGTACGCTGTTCCGCGAAGGAAGGTGCTGCACGGTGGATCGGATTTCTCGGTGTATCTTCCGGGAGTTTTCCGAGACCGTCGATCTCATCTCCCAGAACGTTGAACATTCTTCCCAAAACGTTCGGTCCTACCGGTACGCTGATCGGAGCACCGGTATCGATGGCTTCCATACGACGTACCAGACCATCTGTAGCTTCCATGGAGATACAGCGGGCGATATCGTCACCGGTATGCTGAGCGACCTCGGCAGTGAGATAGGAACCATCGTTTCTGCGGATCTTGACCGCATTGTATAATCTCGGCAGACTGCCTTCATCGAAACGGACATCGATGACCGGTCCGATGATCTGTATGACTTTTCCTTTGTTCATAGATCTCCTTCCTAGAGGGCGTCCGCACCGCTGACGATCTCCGTGATCTCCTGGGTGATCGCCGCCTGACGGGCCTGATTGTATTGAAGCGTCAGTTTCTCAACGAGCTCTTCCGCATTGTCGGTCGCATTTTCCATGGCCAGACGGCGGGAAGCCTGTTCAGCAGTCTTCGCTTCTACATATTTCGCATAGAATGTATTTTCCACCATCATCGGGATCAGTCTCTCGATGACTTCCAGCGGATCCGGTTCCAGAAGCGTTACGACGCCGCTGCGCTGATGCTGCGTCACTGCAGGCATCAGAGTGATCTTCCGCGGTTCGAAGCTGATCGTATTGAGATAAGCGGTATAGACCATATCGATCCCGCTGATCTGTCCTTCCCGATACATCTTCAGAGCCTCGCCGGCGATCTTCTTGAAGTCAAACGGATCGAGACCGTCTGATGGATACAGGTCATTGATGACGGTATATCCTTCGTTTTTCAGGTGGTTGTAGGAATGTGTTCCGACGACGTACAGCAGATCGTTCTTACTGACCTGACCGTCCAGGAATCTCAGCATATTGCCGTTATAGGCACCGCACATGCCGAGGTCGGAACTGATATAGAGCACAAAGCGTTTTTCCGCATTGTTTTCTTTAAAATAGACATGATCAAAATCATGGTCGGAAGAGAGTACCTCTGCGGCTACTTTCCGGAGTTCATCCGAATATACGAATATTCTCTCAAAACGCGCTTTCTCCTTTTGCAGTTTGACATTGGAGATCAGCTTCATTGCCCCCGTGATCTTCTTGGTGGCATTGACCGACTTGATCCGCGCTTTGATCGCCGAACGGTTTCCGGCCATCAGCCTTTTCTCCTCTGATAGGCTTCAAGGCAGTCTTTCATCGCTGCGAGGATCTCTTCTTTCAGTTCATCCGAGACTTCTCCCCTCTCCTCGATCGTATCCAGGAGCTTGGCGTGGTCATTCTTGAATGTCTGATGCATATAGCTTTCGAAATCCAGGACTTCTTCGACTTCGAGATCCTTGAGGAATCCGTTCTGAGCCGCAAAGATCGAGAGATACTGCAGCGGCATGGATAACGGTGAATACTGAGGCTGTTTCAGCAGTTCTGTCAGACGAGCACCGTGATCCAGCGTAGCCTTGGTGACAGCATCCAGATCGCTACCGAACTGAGCGAACGACAGCATTTCGTTATACTGTGCCAGCTGGAGCTTCAGTGAACCGGAGACCGACTTGATCGCCTTCGACTGGGCCTTGCCTCCGACTCGGGATACCGAAAGACCGGTATCGACTGCCGGACGCACACCGGAGTTGAAGAGTTCAGTCTGTAAGAAGATCTGACCGTCGGTGATGGAGATGACGTTCGTCGGGATGTAGGCACTGATATCTCCGGCCTGTGTCTCGATGATCGGCAAAGCTGTCAGAGAACCTCCTCCAAGGTCGTCATTGAGCTTGGCAGCTCTTTCCAGAAGACGGGAATGCAGATAGAAGACATCGCCCGGGTAAGCTTCTCTTCCCGGAGGACGACGGAGCAGCAGAGACATCGTACGGTAAGCGACCGCATGTTTGGAGAGGTCATCATAGACGATGAGGACATCCTTGCCCTGTTCCATCCACTCTTCTCCGATCGCACATCCTGCATAAGGAGCGATGTACTGCAATGGTGCGAGTTCCGAAGCCGTCGCAGCAACGACGACGGTATATTTCATTGCGTCGAAACGGCGCAGTTTCTCAACGATCTGAGCAACGGTAGAAGCCTTCTGCCCGATCGCTACATAGATACAGAGTACGTTTTTGTCTTTCTGATTGATGATGGTGTCGACAACGATCGCCGTCTTGCCGGTCTGACGGTCGCCAATCAGAAGTTCTCTTTGTCCCTTGCCGATCGGGATCATCGTATCGATCGCCTTTAATCCGGTCATCAGAGGCTGATGGACCGATTTACGCGTCATGACACCCGGAGCAACTCGTTCCACCGGTCTCTTCTTCGTCGCATTGATCGCCGGACCGCCGTCGATCGGCTGTCCTAAGGCATTGACGACTCTTCCGAGCATCTCGTCTCCGACCGGAACTTCTACGATACGTCCCGTGCGGTGGACTTCATCTCCTTCTTTGATATTGCGGTCAGAGCCCATCAGAACAGCTCCGACACTGTCTTCTTCCAGATTGAGAACCATTCCGTATATATCGCCCGGGAACAGCAGCAGTTCAGAAGACATGGCATTATCGAGTCCTTCGATGATCGCGATACCATCGCCGATCCTCACGACTCTGCCGACTTCATCCGAAACGATCTCATCATCGAAATGAGCGATCTGTTCACGGATCAATGCACTGATCTCGCTTGGTTTCAGATCCATGGTTCATCCTCCTTTCCGTTCAGCATCTTCGTCATCTTATTGATCTTTTCTGCCATACTCCGGTCGATGACCTCATTTTCAAAGGTGATCTTGAATCCGGAGATGAGAGAATCATTGATCTTCGGGATCAGCACGACACGTTCTTTGTCGGTGCTGAGTACTTTTTCGAGTTCTTTCAGTTTATCGGCATCAAGAGGACGTACCGATTCGATGATACCTTCCTTGATCCCGAGTTCGCGGTTGGCCTGCAGACGGAATTCCGCAAAGATCTCATCTGCATAAGTGATGCGGTTCTTTTCGATCAGGACATACAGAAACTGCATCGTCGTATGATCGACCTTGTCTTCGAGACAGGTACGGACGATCTCGTTCTTCGTCTCCCGGCTCAGACGGGTATTCTTAAAGAAATTCGTCAGGCCTTTGACATCCGCATAGATATGTTTCTTTTTCTGGCCTTCTCCGTTCTGGACATTCAGATCCAAAGAGAAAAGCATCTCCGAAAAGGTCTTTCTGCAGAGATCGATATCCTCTTTTATCAGAGCTACCTTGTCCTGACGGACCGCCAGAGACAAGAGCGCTTCTGCATAACGCTTCGCGAGTGTGCTCATGCGTTATCCCTGCTCTCCTGTTCGATGTATTTCTCGAGAGCCGCCAGATCATCCTTCTCTCCGGAACGTTCATCCAGAAGCTTGGCAACAGCTTCCATGGCGACCTTTACGGTCTCTTCCTTCAGAGATTCACGGACTTCTCTTTCTCTCTGGGAGATCTTCGCATTGGCTTCATCCATCTTATTGCGGGCTTTCCGTTCCGCATCCTTCAGGATGGAATCTCTCAGACTTCCGGCTTCCTGTCTGGCCTCTTCCACGATCTTGCGGGAAGAGACTCTGGCTTCTTCGATCTCTTTCTTTGCTTCCTCAAGTTGAGCAGAAGCTTCCTCATGGATCTTCTTGGCCTCATTGATCTCCGACTGCATCGAAGCAGTGCGCTTCGCCAGGATCTCTCTTACCGGCTTCCAGAGGAACTTCTTGAACAGCAGAAAAATGATCAGCGTAGCCAGAAGCTGCGTGAGCATCGTGAGGATATTCGGCAGCAGATTGCCTTGAATATCAATATTCAGCGACATGTCTTATACCCTTCCGCCTAAGACGAACATGATCAGGAACGAAATGAGCAGACCGTAGATAGCACAGGTCTCTGTCAGACCGATACCGAGGATCATCATGGAACGGATCTTTCCTTCTGCTTCCGGATTCTTTCCCAGAGCTTCAACTGCTTTGGCGGCGACCATACCTTCACCGATACCGGTCATCATACCTTCCAGAGTTGCGATGCCGGCAGCGATCGCGATCAAACCGAGATTGTTCATATTTTATTCTCCTTCTTGTTTAATTTTTTTCTTGGCATCATCCGGAATACGCGTTCCGATGAAAGCCATCGTCAGCATAATATAGACATACATCTGAATGAAACCCGAGAAGATATCGAAATACAGATGCAGTACGGAACCAAGCGCTGCCCCGAGCGGATCGATGATCCCTCCCAGGAACGGCAGGAGCTTGTTGGAGAGCATTCCCGTCGCTGCATAGAACATCTGCATGATGATCGATCCGGAAAGGATGTTTCCGAATAGACGCATAGACATGGATAAGAGCGGTGAGAACAGCGAGAAGATATTGGTGATGAAGAATAAGGCAAACGGTTCAAAGAACGATTTGATATATCCTCCCAGACCCATATATTTGATATCCGTCGCCTGGAAGATGACCCATACGACCAGAGTGATCGCCAGCGTACAGCTGAAATTGAGTGTCGGGTTATCCAGTCCGAGCAGACCGACATAATTCGCCAGTAACAGATAGACAGCCAGAGAACCGATAAACGGTCCATAGGACTTCACATAAGATTCAGCGACAGCATCCTTGACCATTCCGTCGATCCATTCCACCAGCATGATGCACAGCAGTACGATGCCTTTCGGTTCGCTCATCGGGTCAAAGGCCTTCAGTTTCCGGTAGGCAACGAACACAAAAACCGTGATCGCCAGCGTGATCAGGATAATGACCGGGACCTGTGATTGAAGTGTCAGATTGATCGTCATTTTTTTCCTCCGATAAACGCGCTGATATAGAGATACATCTTCCCGTAGATCATCCCGATAAAGGTACCGATCCAGGAAAATATATCCGGCAACAGAAAGGTGATCAGCAACGGGATCGCCATTGCGGCCACCGATAGAATACTGCTCAAAAAAACCAGGAATCCCGCTTTTCTCCTCCGTAAGATACCGTCGGCGCGGACCGTGATCAGTTTGACCTGCAGATAAGAGAACAGAACTCCCAGCAACAGACCCAGGGAGATCCGGTAATCGAACAGAAGCGTAAGAACGAAGATGATCCCAAACAGTATTTCTCTAAGATATTTCTTTACCATTTCCGTTTCCGTATAACATTATTATTATACCCGTTTTCCCCTAAAAGTACAGTAACGGGAACACGGACATCCGCATTTTGGCTCAACAGATCCCGATAGCGTATTCTCTGAAAGAAAATGGTCAGGAACATAGAATAATGAACTGCTGTTTATCAGATACATCTCTTTTATTTCTTCCCCTCTTTTTCCCTATTATCGGCGTTTGAAGATACCTGATTATGGTAAAATGAAGGAAAGAAAAACAGATATCATCTGTAGGAGCCAATATGAAAGAATTACGCTGCATCGTCGAGAACCCGATCGGCATCCATGCCCGGCCGGCTGCTCTTTTGGGACAGTTATGTGTCTCGCTCAAGAGTTCTGTACGCATCCGCTGCAACGGAAAGGAAGCGAGCGGATCCAATGTTCTGGAGATCCTTTCTCTGGGCGCTAAGAAAGGAGATGTCCTGGAGATCCATGTTGAAGGACCGGATGAAGAAGAAGCACTGGAGAAGATCCATGAACTTCTGAAACAGGATACCAGCGACGAACAGGAGACCAAGATGCTGAAGATCGCTTTCTTCGGTACCAAGGACTATGACCGTACTTTCTTTACGGAACTTGCCAAGGACGTAGGTCCGGGAGCTTACAACTGCGAGATCACCTTCCTCGAATCGAGACTGACGCTCGAGACAGCTACCCTGGCAAAGGGCTATGATGCCGTCTGCATCTTCGTAAACGATGAAGCACCGGCAGAAGTCGTCGATGTCCTCTATGAAGACGGTGTCCGTCTGATCCTGCTGCGCTGTGCCGGTTTCAACAATGTCGATCTTCCTGAGTGCAAGAAGTACGGCATCAAGGTTGCCAGAGTTCCGGCTTACTCCCCTTACGCAGTCGCCGAACATGCGATGGCCATCATCCAGGAAGCAAACAGAAGACTCCATAGAGCCGACCGTAAAGTAAGAGAAAACAACTTCGCCTTATCCGGTCTCTTAGGTACAGACCTTCATAATAAAGTCTGCGGCGTCATGGGTACCGGCAAGATCGGCCAGTGTTTCGCCCGGATCGCCAAAGGCTACGGAATGACCGTCATCGGCTGGGATGCCTATCCGAACCAGAAACTGGTCGATGAAGGACTTCTTACTTACGTCGATAAGGAAGAACTGCTGCGCAAGGCCGATCTCATCTCGCTCCATGCGCCTCTCATCATGGGTGACGGAGGCACCTATCACCTGATCGATGAAAAGGCCATTTCCCTGATGAAGGATTCGGCCATGCTGGTAAATACCGCCAGAGGACCGCTCATCGATGCAGAAGCTCTGATCGCCGCCCTCAAGAAAGGCAAATTCCATGCGGTCGCCCTCGATGTCTATGAAGGTGAAGACGAGAACGTCTATACCGACCGAAGCGATGAGGCATTAGCTCATTCCATCACGGCCAGGTTGCAGATGTTCCCGAATCTCGTACTCACCTCCCATCAGGCATTCTTCACCAGAGAAGCCATGCAGGCCATTGCCGTAACGACGATGGAGAACGCCCGGAACTTCAACGAAGGAAAAGATCTCGGAAACGCCGAGTGTAAAGTATGATCATAAATCAGGTCTTCCAAAGTGAAGACCTTTTTCTTTTTACGTATAAAATAAGTGCAAATAAAGAGTACTTAATGATAAAATAGATAAGGCTATTATACAAAGGAGAAAAGAATGAGCACAAAGTATGTTTACATGTTCTCTGAAGGTAACGGCAAGATGCGTGAGTTATTAGGCGGTAAAGGTGCAAACCTCGCTGAAATGACGAACCTCGGCATGCCAGTTCCTCAGGGATTCACGATCACTACTGAAGCCTGCAACCGCTATTATGAAGACGGCGAAATGATCGCTCCTGAGATCATGGACGAGATCAAAGCTGCCAAGGCCAGACTCGAAGAAATGAGCGGAAAGAAACTCGGCGACAAGGAAAATCCTCTGCTGGTTTCCGTACGTAGCGGCGCGAGAGCTTCCATGCCGGGTATGATGGATACGATCCTCAACCTCGGTATCAACGATGAAGTCGTTGAAACGATCGCTGCTAGAACCAACAACGAAAGATTCGCTTACGATTCCTACCGTCGTTTCATCCAGATGTTCTCGGATGTCGTTATGGAACTTCCAAAACACAGATTCGAACTGATCATCGATGAAATGAAAGAAGCTAAGGGAGTCAAGCAGGATACGGAGCTCGATGCGGAAGACCTCAAGAAGATGGTCGTACGTTTCAAAGAGTTCTATAAGGAAAACCTCCACACTGATTTCCCTCAGGATCCGAACGTACAGTTAGAGAATGCGATCAAGGCTGTATTCCGTTCCTGGAACAACCCGAGAGCGATCTTCTACCGTAAGGAAAACGATATCCCTTCTTCCTGGGGCACAGCTGTCAATGTACAGATGATGGTCTTCGGTAACATGGGCGATGACTGCGGTACAGGTGTTGCCTTCACAAGAAACCCGGCTACCGGTGAAAAGAAACTCTTCGGTGAATTCTTAATGAACGCCCAGGGTGAAGACGTCGTTGCCGGTGTACGTACACCTCAGACGATCGATCAGTTAAAAGAAGTCATGCCTGGTGCATACAATGACTTCGTCAATATCTGCAATACTTTGGAAACACACTACAAAGATATGCAGGATATGGAATTCACGATCGAAAATAAGAAACTGTATATGCTGCAGACCAGAAACGGCAAGAGAACAGCTACTGCTGCCCTCAAAGTTGCCTGCGATATGGTCGATGAAGGTCTCATCACTACTGATGAAGCTCTGATGATGGTCGATCCGAAGCAGTTAGACAGCTTACTGCATCCTCAGTTCGATGCAGCTGCCTTAAAGGCTGCTACGCCGATCACTTCCGGTTTACCGGCTTCTCCGGGTGCTGCCTGCGGTCAGATCGTCTTCTCCGCAGAAGATGCCAAGAGAGAACATGAAAACGGCAAGAAAGTCGTCTTAGTCAGACTTGAGACTTCTCCGGAAGATATCGAAGGTATGGCTGCTGCTGAGGGTGTCCTCACAGTCCGTGGCGGTATGACTTCTCACGCTGCTGTCGTTGCCAGAGGTATGGGTGAATGCTGTGTCTCCGGCTGCGGCGACATCAAGATCGATTACGCAAACAAGAAGTTCACGTTAAACGGTAAGGAATACCACGAATTCGACTGGTTATCCTTAGACGGTACGACAGGTAATGTATACGGTGAAGCGATCCCGACAGTTCCGGCTTCCATCTCCGGCAACTTCCAGAGATTCATGTCCTGGGCAGATGCCAGAAGAAGACTGAAAGTCAGAACGAATGCCGATACTCCGAGAGATGCAAAACAGGCTCTGGAATTCGGTGCTGAAGGTATCGGTCTGGTAAGAACAGAACATATGTTCTTCGAAGAAGAAAAGATCAAAGCGATCCGCGAAATGATCGTTTCCTCCACTGCAGAACAGAGAAAAGCTGCTTTAGCGAAAGTCCTTCCGTTACAGAAGAACGACTTCATCGGAATCTATGAAGCTATGCAGGGCAACCCGGTAACGGTACGTTACCTGGATCCGCCTCTACATGAATTCGTTCCGACGAATGAAAAAGATATCGCAGAACTCGCTGCTGATATGAACATGGATATCGATGATCTCAAGAACATCATCTCCGGACTCCACGAAGTCAACCCGATGATGGGTCATAGAGGCTGCCGTCTGGCTGTCACTTATCCGGAAATTGCTGAAATGCAGACTCAGGCTGTCATCGAAGCAGCTATCGAAGTTCAGAAGAACCATCCGGATTGGAACGTCGTTCCGGAGATCATGATCCCGCTCGTAGGTGATCTTGCTGAACTGAAGTATGTCAAGAACACAGTCGTCAAGACAGCTGATGCGATCATCGCCGCTTCCGATACGAAGCTCTCCTACCATGTAGGTACAATGATCGAGATCCCGCGTGCTGCATTACTCGCTGATGAGATCGCTACAGAAGCAGAATTCTTCTCCTTCGGTACGAACGACCTCACTCAGATGACATTCGGATTCTCCCGTGATGATGCCGGCAAGTTCTTAGGTTCCTACTATGATGCGAAGATCTATGAACAGGATCCGTTTGCGAAGTTCGACCAGCACGGAGTTGGCAAACTC
>JAZPYW010000099.1:0-15845 GCA_045544415.1 Erysipelotrichaceae bacterium | reverse complement strand
CAGCTTTTCGGCATAGGCCAGTTCATAGCCTACTCCCAATGATGGCGTAGAGCACTCGGCGATCACCAGGTCGCTCTCTTTCAGCCAGCCGGTATCCTGAAGATAGATCCCCTCATCATCCTTGGCGATATCCTTGGAAAGAGAATGGAGGAAACCGACATGTTCGGTAAGGACCGTATCGGTCTTTTTGATAAAAGAGATGATGCGGATATAGAGGCCTGCATCCTGTCTTCCGCCCCGGATCGATCCGGAGAAATATACCTTCTTATTCATAGATCGGTTCGAAGTCGCTTACCGGATGTTTGCAGAGCGGACACAGATAATCCTCCGGGATCTCAGCTCCTTCATAGACATATCCGCAGATCGTACAGCGCCAGCCGACGATCTTTCGTTCCTTGTCTGCCTTCTTCTGAGGCTTGATGCGGGAATGGTATTCGCTGTAGGTCACCGGACGTTTTTCCGAGAGTTTCTCCATATCGGTGACTTCTGCCAGATAGAGCGTATGAGAGCCCAGATCTTTCGCCTCGATGAGCTTGCAGGAAAGCAGTGCGGAAGCTCCCTCTTTCAGATAAGGCATCCCGTTGGTATCATAGAAGACCTCGTAGCCTTTCATCTTGTCCGTATCTCTTCCGTGTTTCATGCCGAAGTTCTCAAAGAGAGGATAAGCTGCAGTTTCGTCGAGGATGGTGACGGTAAACAGTCCGCTCTTTCGGATCAGTTCACCGGTGAGATTGCCGTTGATGCCGGCAAAGAGGATGCGGGTCGGAGAAGAAGCAGCCTGGATGACGGTATTGACGATGCAGGCATTCTCCT
Source organism: Erysipelotrichaceae bacterium (assembly GCA_045544415.1). Lineage (GTDB taxonomy): Bacteria > Bacillota_I > Bacilli_A > Erysipelotrichales > Erysipelotrichaceae > Colivicinus. The sequence goes on along the minus strand of JAZPYW010000099.1, from coordinate 15,032 downwards.
TTTCTTCATACTTCGTACCGATCAGAAAGAGACCGTACGTTAGATCGCGCAGTGCTTTTTCATTCATGAGAAGTTCCTCCTGGTTCAATTACATTGTATAGAAAACAAAAGAAAAAGCGTAGGACTTTATTATTATGATGCCTACGCTTTTCTCTCTTCTTCGCCCTCTGGATCATTATCTGATCCAGTCTCCCCCATACAGACAAGTTCTCACTTGCCTGCAAGAAGTATTATAGCACTTTATACCGAAAACGCAAATCAGCCGAATACTTTCTGAACATCGTTGTTGTCGCCGATGATCATAAGCGTCTGTGAGGCTTTTAGAGGCTCCTCAGGATCGATTTCCATAGAGAATGCATCTTTATCCTTTACCGCCACAACGTTGATCCTGTACTTCTTACGGACGTCCAGCTGAATGAGGTTCTTGCCTACCCACTTCTCCGGAACTTCGATCTCGAAGACCGCATGATCGTTATCGATCGCGATATAGTCCAGGATATAGTCGGAAGAGTAACGGATCGCTGTCCATTCTGCCAGCTGTCTTTCCGGATAGATGACATCATCGGCACCGTTGCGCAGCAGGAACTTGGCCTGGACATCACGGCAGGCTCTGGCTACGACGTATTTCGCACCCAGTTCTTTCAATAAAGAAGTCGTTTCGAGAGAAGACTGGAAGTCATCTCCGATCGCTACGACACAGAGATCGAAATCCCGTACACCGACCGACTTCATGAAGTCTTCCCGGGTACTGTCGCCGATCAGGGCATTCTCGATGAATTCCAGAGAAGAATTGATCCTCTCTTCATCCGAATCGATCGCCATGACCTGATGGCCCAATTCATTCAGTTTCATGGCGCAGTGTCTTCCAAATCTGCCCATACCGATTATCAGAACGTTTTTCATATTGCCTCCATTAGCCTACATTTATATGATCCAGAGGAAGTCTCTGTACATCTTTCGCCCTGCGCGGCAGGATCGCATAGATCAGTGTCAGACAGCCGACTCTGCCGAAGAACATCAGTCCGATCAGGATGAGACGGGACATTGTATGCAGACCCGGTGTGATCCCGGTCGTAAGACCGACCGTACCGATCGCCGAAGCCGTCTCAAAGAGAGCCATCAGCAGCGGGATATCTTCGATACGGGTGATGATGACTGCCGTAAACAGACACAGGAAGATATAGATCGTAAAGATCGTCATCGCGTTGCGGATCGATTCGCCGCTGAGTCTTCTGCCGAACACCGTGACATCGTGTTTATTGCGGAAGACCGCCATGACAGACAGAGCCAGCAGTGCGACCGTCGTCGTCTTCATACCGCCGGCCGTAGAACCCGGAGAACCTCCGACCAGCATCAGGATGATGGTAAAGGCCAGACCGGACTCGCTCAGCATCAGCTGATCCGTCGAATTGAAACCGGCCGTACGGGTCGTCACCGACTGAAAGAGCGCCGACAGCATCCTCGTCCCTAACGGCAGTTCCTCATATTCCAGAATGAAGAAGAGGACAGCCGGAACGAAGATCAGGAAGGCACTCGTCACCAGAATCACCTTCGACTGAGTGGAATAGGAACGGAAACGCAGTTTATTCTCACGGATATCTTCCCAGGTAAAGAAACCGATACCTCCGATGACGATCAGCGCCATGACCACAAAGAGGACATACGGATCATCCACGAAGGATGTCAGGGAAGTATAATTGCCCATCAGATCGAAACCGGCATTGCAGAAAGCCGAGATCGAATGGAAAATCGCCAGCGGTATCCCCTTTCCTACACCGAAACGGATGGACATCGGGATCGACAGCAGAAGAGCGCCGATCGCTTCGATCAGCAGCGACATGCGGACGATGAAACTCGTCAGACGGATCACTCCTCCCGGAGATGATGCCGAGATCGAATTCTGCATCAGACTTCTTTGAAAGAGCGATATCTTTCTTCCCGACAGCATCACCAGCACGATCGACAGTGTGATGACACCCAGCCCGCCGATCTGTATCATCGTCAGGATGACGACCTTGCCGAAAGTCGACCAGTATGTCGCCGTATCCCGTACGACCAGTCCCGTCACGCAGGATGCGGAAGTAGCCGTAAACAGACTGTCCAGAAACGGCGTACGCTTACCCGATGCCGAACTGACCGGCAGCATCAGTAAAGCCGTCCCGATCAGGATCAGCAGTACGAAACTGAAAAAGACCAGCTGGAAAGAGGACAGTTTCACTTTTCTTTTCTGAAGGGAATTCTCAGACATAATACATATATTATACTCTTAAGAAATAAAAAGAAAAATACAGGAATACTCAAAAAAGAGAAGAGTATACTCAATTCTCCCGGATATAGAGATCGTATACTCTTCTGTGTATCATATTCTTTATTTTGGAATAATCATCGAGGTTCTGACGGATATAAGTACTGGAGATATCGATCTCTTTCAGATCCTCTACCAGTACATAGTTCTTCTTATGAAGTTCTTCCAGTCTCTTCTTTACATCGATCCCTTCCCTTTTCAGGATCAGGAACGGATAGCGAAGCATCTCCCGGTAATGGCTCCATTCTTCAAAGCGGAGCAATGTATCAGCCCCCATGATGACGTAGTATTCCGCTTCGGGATCTCTTTTCTTCAGAGCTCTCATCAGCTGATAGGTATAAGGGAGTTCATTGAATTCCTCTTCGATACGGATCTTTTCATTCTCGAAGATCTTCAGCATCCGTATCCTCTTCTTCACATCGGTCAAAGACTGCTTGTTCCAGTAGTTTCCGGTAGGAACGATGAGGACCTGATCGACATAGTTCTTCTTCAGAAGATGACGGACGATGCGGATGTGGCCTTTATGGACAGGATCGAAACTGCCCATATACACACCTATTCGCATCTCTCGTATACCGGGACGTGGAATTTGTGAGCAGCGCTCCGATGAAGTCTCTCGATCTTTTCCTTCGCTTCTTCAGAGACCTCTTCTCCGTTCATATAGGAGGCGATCTCGGCGTATTTCACTCCGAGCTTATCTTCATCCGTCTTGTTGGAAAGATCGTCATTCGGAGCCTTATATAAGACCGGAGCAGGTACTTCAAGGTATTCCCCGATCTTAATCACTTCTTCAACGGTATAGTTGTTCAGAACACCCAGGTCATAAGTGGAATCGCCGCCCTTAGTGAAGTAGCCGACGTAGAGTTCGCACTTGTTGGAGGTACCGGCTACGAGATAAGTCCCCTTCTTCATCGCCGAATACCAGGCTGCGACATAATAGTTCGTCGCCATGCGCAGGCGCGGTTTCAGGTTGATATCGCTGTTGACGAGGTCCTTCTCATCGGCACCCAAAACTTCGATCTGTCTGTGGAAGGCATCAAAAGTCTCCGAGAGATCGATATTGATGAGTTCGAAGCCGTACTTCTCCGCTACCAGTTTCGCATCGTTCCGGGCCGTCTCATCAGTATGGGCCGGCATCGTGATCCCCACGACGTTCTCTTTTCCCAGTGCTTTGACAAACAGAGCTGCCGCTACTCCGGAATCCTTTCCTCCGGATATCCCGAGCACGACTCCCTTCAGATGGTTCTTTTCATAATAGTCTCTGATGAAGGAAACGATCCCGTTTACTTCTTTTTCAACATCAAACATCTCTCTTCCCCGCTTTCTGTATCATTTCTCTCTTTAAAGCGATATAGCGGTCTGTTCCGTCTACATAGTACTTGTGCGGATTGAACAGACGCTTGACTTCCGGATAGATCCTCGCCATCTCTTTCGCGCAATAGGCTTTCTTTTCCGGCAGAGACGGATCTTCATAGACCTGTTTCCCGTTCAGGAAGATCGGACGCTGAAGTTCTTCGACATCGTAGTCGGTGACGGTCGTATACTTATCGAACTCGGAAAGAGAAGTGATCCTCATGATATCCTTCGGAAGGACTTCATCCCGTTCGCATACGACATCGGCCATCGCCAGACCGCTCGTCTTATCGAAGATGCGGTAGAGGGATTTGAAACTCGGATTGACGATCTTGATGATATCATTGGACAGCTTGATCTTCGGGATGATCTTTCCGTCTTCGATGATCGCCACTTCTTTATAGACACAGCCCATGCGTCCTTCCGGCTTGGAGATATTGTCTCCGACACCGAGAGAATTGAACTGCGCTTCCTGCATCCTCAGTGAGAGGATGACTTCGGCATTCAGGGAATTGGAGAGACAGATGGTCGCCTGCGGGAAGCCGGCTTCATCCATCATCTTTCGCGCTGCTTTAGACAGGTAGGCCAGGTCGCCGGAATCGATGCGGATCCCGATATGATCGAGCGGCATACCGTTTTCTTTCATATAGTTGAATACCTTTATCGCATTCGGAACGCCCGAACGCAGAGTATCGTAGGTATCGACAAGCAGAAGACAGTTGTCCGGATAAGCTTTCGCAAATGCCAGGAAGGCTTCATATTCGCTGTCGAAGGTCTCGACGAAACTGTGAGCCATCGTTCCTAGCGCCTTCACGCCGCACATCTTGGCAGCCTGAACGTTGCTGGTGCCGTGACATCCGGCCATCAGTGCATAGATCGAAGAATCGAGGGCCGCTTCAAGACCGTCCGCTCTTCTGGCACCGAACTCCATGACCCGGACATCCTTCGGTACGCTTTCCAGGATCCTTCTGGCACCGGTCGCATGTTCCATAGAGCCGTTGACCATCGCCAGGATCGCCGTCTCGACGATCTGTGCATCCAGGATCGGCGCCTTGACCGTGATGAGCGGTTCATTCGGGAAGACCGGAGTTCCATCCGGAATGGCGTAGACATCGCCGCTGAAACGGAAATCTCTCAGATAGGCCAGGAATTCTTCCGTGAGTCCTAAAGAACGCAGATAATCGAGATCTTCTTCAGAGAAGGAGATCGTCTTGATGTATTCGATGACCTTATCAAGACCGGCCATGACCGCATAGCCTCCATCTCCCGGGACCTTCCGGAAAAAGACATCGAAGACAGCTGTCAGATCCTTCATTCCGTTCTGAAGATAGGCATCTGCCATCATAAATTCATAAGCATCAGACAATAACGAATAGTTTCTCGGGTTGCGCATTTCAGACCTCCGCAGTATCGATGCCCGCCTGATCCATAAGCAGGAGGGTCATATTGTTGTACAGTTCTCTTCCGTGAGTCTCGGAATCGTATGTCTCCATCAGGTTTGCCGGTACTCTGATCTTTACTCTCCGGTTGACCTGATCGAAGAAATTCGTCAGCGGAAGCGCGAGATTGAGGACGCAGATATCGCTGCAGCAGCCGCAGATCTCTACTTCTTCCAGTGCTTCCATCTTATCGATATCTTCCAGTAGTCCCGGGGCAAATACCGCCGATGTGGAATTCTTCTCATAGACGAGGGCTCTTTCTTCAAAAGGCAGCAGTTCCTCGACCAGTTCGCTCTCTCTTGTCCCCTTCAGACAGTGGACCGGGAATTTGGCAAACTCTGCCGCATCCTCATCATGCGTATCTTTGATGAAGAGGACCCCTTCCTCTTCCGCTTCGTATCTTCCGACTTCATCGACGATGCCCGGAATGATATGAGCGATCCCCGGATCTGCCATGTTTCCCTCATTGACGAAACCGTTGACCATATCGACGACGATAAGCAGTTTTTTCAGCTCTTCCAATCTTTTCATAGTCTTACCTCTTATCCCCATTATATAAAAAAATACTGTCCGATTCACGGACAGTATTCTTATTCGAGTTCGAGTGTCTTTTTGAAGCTGTACCATTTGCCCGGTACCGGATCAACGAAGCGGGTCGAGACGCATTCGGCTTCGATCTTTTCCTTCAGTTCCCTCATCATCTGCGGGACATCCTTGGTCTTGTAGTAGGTGTCGTGATGATGCGGCAGAACGTAGGAAGCACCGGTCGCTTTGACGAATTCGACGATCTCGTCATACGGGTTGCTCGGGATCTGCATCAGGATGATATCCGGATGGAAGGCCTTCGCTTCTTCGATCTGGTCACGAGATACAGAACCTCCCCAAAAGAGAATTCGGGTGTTATTCTTTGTTTCAATAAAGAAGTTGGAGAAGTCCATGTATCCCGTGACCATGAGGTCCGCATAAGGCTGTTCCAGGGAATTCCAGCCGATCTGACTTTCCCTGGCGAGATGTCTCTCTTTTCTTCCCGGAATCGAATGACGTCCGGCGATACGGGTGAAGCGGGTATTTCCGAAGTCGAGCTTCTGCAGATGGTCTAAGCCGTAGGTGCACTGACCGGAGAGGTCGAATGCCTTTACGAGGTCAATGGCCGAATGCGTGGAAGCCAGGATCTTCGGACGGTAGTCTTCAAAATATCTGCTGAGTTCCGTGATGTGATCGAAATGAGTATGCGTGATCAGGATATAGTCCATCTTCTGAACTTCCGAGGCATCGACCGGATGATTCTCGCAGGCATCGATGTACGGATCCGTGACGATCACTTCATTCTCATCAGTAACGATCTCAAAGCAGGAAGTATCGATCCAACGTATTTTCATATCGTTCCTTTCATAAACACAAAGTAGCGAAATGAATTCCGCTACTTTGTGTTACGCGGCAGTCTGACTGCCCGGAGATTATCGAGATTAGAGATCCTGATCGTCGGAGACGTGATCCCAGTAGTGTTCCTTGTTGCGTTTGTAGTAGAGCTGAGCAGCAGCCAGGAGGAGGACAGAGAGGATGATCATCCAGACGACCGGTCCTAAAGCCTTGACACCGAGCAGCAATGCAGGGAGCAGTGTGTTGTTGTCGAAGAATGCACCCCAGGCAGCAAGCTGGAAGCCGTTGGCCTGGAAGAACAGCAGCATCGCTTCAGATACAGCGACCTGGAAGAGGCCGTTGATCAGCGGAAGGATGACAGCAGCTCTTCTGCCGCCGTATTTGTTGGCGAAGCAGGACAGCGTTGCATTATCGAAGAACAGCGGGATGAATGCCGGTAAGAGAAGGATCGGCGCCTTGATGAGAAGCAGGATGCCGATACCGATCAGCTGACCGATGAAGCCCATAGCGAATCCGAGAGTCGGAACGGAAGCCGGTGCGAAGCTGTATGTAACCGCACAGTCGACAGACGGCATGGAACCTTTTAACAGTTTCTCGGAGAAGCCGCGGAATGCTTCGGAGAGTTCACCGACGAAGATACGGACACCGGTGAGAAGGATCGTCATGTATACGGCGAAGTAGAGACATGTCTTGAAGATGTAGAGGGCATACCACGTATTGGTGTTGTAGCTGCCGTCAAACTGAGCCATGGTCTCCGGACCGATGACGAGAAGGATGATGCCCATGAAGATCAGCATCAGGATCGAAGTGGAAACGATGTTGTCATTGAAGATGGATAAGAATCCAGGCATGTTGAGGTTCTCGAAGCTGTCTTCTTCCTTGCCGAGTTTCGGAGCAAGTTTGGAAGTGACGAGGATACCCAGCATTTCCTGATGACCTACGGCGAAGTTTGCACCGTCAGTCAGTTTCTGAGTAGCTTCAACCGTAAAGTTCGAACCTACGGAAGCCCAGACGCCGCAGAAGATACCTAAGACGACAGCTGTCAGCATGTTGTAGGATTCCGGACGAAGGATGATGATGAACCAGAACCATAACAGAGAGTAGGACTGGATGATGTGTCCGGTAGTGAACAGTGTACGGATCTTCGTGTACTTGCCTAAGGCGACGAGGACGAAGTTCACGACGATGGAGATGACGAAGGCGATCATGATGTAGCCCATCGCGTCCGGATAGGATGCGAAGAAGCCGTTGGCCGGGTCGTTCATCTGCGCCTGCTGTGTGTACGTATCGATCAGGGCAGCAGTGACGTTGAACTTGGAAGCCAGAGCGTTGACGATCGGACGGAAGGTAGAAGTGAAGCCTCCGGAACCGATACCTAAGATAAAGTAACCGACGCAGGCCTTGATCATGGAAGCTAATGCTTCATAGAAAGGCCGTTTGAGAGCAATCATACCAATAAAGACCAGCAGACCGATGATATAAGCCGGCTGAGTCAGGAGGTTGGATGATATGCTCGAGAGAATCTGTTGCATAAAGAAATTATCCCCTTTCTTATATCACTAATGTAGCATGTGCCAATTGATACTCCCGTATCACACTTTTACGTGAATTATGGCGTGCAATATAAGAATAAAAATGATAAAAACAGAGATCATCTTGACTTCAAATAAAGATTTACTGTCTATTTTCACATATCAAAAGAAAGTGTGAACTTATTCAAATCATCTTCAGTGTCTTTCCTGTTAATTACCGTTAAAATATATATAGAGTCATAAAAAGGACAGCAAAATGAAATTTCAAAAAACCGACATCGGGAAGCGGCTCGATCATGCGTTTCTAAAACTCTACTATGACAAACCGATCGAAAAGATCACGATCCGGGAGATCACGGATCTTGCCGGATGCAACCGTCGAACCTACTACAACTACTACGAGGATATCTACGATCAGAAGAAGACACTGAATACCCGTTTCTTCAACGGCTTCAAAGAGGTCATCGCCCGTTCCAACGGCAGAGTCACCGAAGAAGCGATCGAGTATTTTCAGAAGAATACCGACTATCTGCGCGCCTTTCTGGGAAAGAAAGTAGAATTCGAAAGTATCAAAAAGATCATCCAGACGCTGACGGAAGCGAAAAAGACCGATAAGAGTTTCTACGAATCGATCTATGAAGCTTTCGGAGCTCTGGCAGTCATCAACTGCTGGGATGTTCGGGAAGGAGAAGAAAAGCGGCCGTCCCGCGAAGAACTCCTGAACTTCCTCAATAAAATGAGAGATATGAAATGACGGCCATTACGACCGTCATTTTATTTTGATCTTCTGTGTAAGCAGTATCCCGATCACAAAGGGAATGCTGTCCGCAAGTACGGCAGCCAGATTGCTGGAGAATTTGGCCCAGAACGGGAAACGGAACATCAGGATCTCCAGGATGGTCTTGAGGGCACCGATGCCCAGGAATACGGCGATCACTCCGGCCAGGATCTTCAGCCACAGTTTCTCCGTCTTCGGAAAGAGGCTTCCCATCGTGAGCCCTACCAGCAATTGTCCCATGGCCCAGGCGATCGGAAAGGAACCTCCCGACAGCATATTCGCTATTATGCAGCCGGCGACGCCGACGATCGAAGCACTGACACCGAAGGAATTCAGATACAGGGCAAAGACGATATAGCCCATATCCAGCTTGATGCGGTTGACGATAGGGATCTTCACCAGCATCGATACGACCACATATAAGGCGATGCCGATCCCGAGATAGGAGATCTTCTTCGTTCTATTCATTCTCTTTCACCAGTCCTGTCACTCCGGCTCTGAGGTATTCCAGCAGTTCTTTCCGATCGACGATCAGTCCGCTGCCGAACTCCCCTGCCGAGATCTCGATCTTCTCATGATTCAGGACTTCTTCATCGAACCAGACGCCCTTATTCTTCTTCACACCGACCGGCGAGACGGAGCCCCGTTCATAGCCCACCAATTTCAGCAGGTCCTTCACATGGATCATCTCGACATTCTTGACACCGATCCCCTTCGCCGTCTTCTTGAGATCGAGTTCCCTGTCGACCGGGATGACGCAGATATATACATCATGATCGTGTCTCACTCCCAGAGTCTTGTAGCAGGAAGAATATTCCAGTCCCAGCAGATTGGATACGGCCTCCCCGTTGAAGAGGTCCTTATCGATCGTATAATGCAGTTCTTCATAACGGATACCGGCTTTATCCAGCATCCTCATCGCATTCGTTTTCATAGGTCAATTATACGACGGATACACCCGGACATAAAGAAAGACCGCTTTCGCGGTCGGTAAGATATCGTTTAGACTTCCAAAGTCTCGGCAGCTTTTTCCAGCCAGCTCGTGATCTCGATATGCTGAGGGCAGGCGGATTCGCACTGCAGACAGTGTACGCAGTCGGAGGCCTTTCCTCCCTTTTCCGTTGCGGAAGCATATTCCTTCTTCGCTCTTTCCAGATTGCCGAAGATGAGATTCTTGTTCATGGCGGCGAAGATATCCGGAATGGCTATCTGCATCGGACAGCCGTCCGTGCAGTAATGACAGGCCGTACAAGGGATATGCGGGATGTTCGCCAGGATATCCTGAGCCTTGGCGATCACTTTCTGTTCTCTGTCATTCAGAGGCTTGAAGTCGCTCATATAGGAGATGTTGTCTTCCATCTGTTCGGTATTCGACATGCCGCTGAGCACGACCATGACGTTCTCCAGGCTGGCGACGAAACGGATGGCCCATGAGGCCACAGAGGCATTCGGATCTTCCTTCTTGAAGAGATCTCTGATCGCCTGCGGAGGATTGGCCAGAGTACCGCCCTTGACCGGTTCCATGACGACGACCGGTTTATTGTGCTTGACACATACTTCATAGCACTTGCGGCTCTCGACATCCGGATCATCCCAGTCCGCATAGTTGATCTGCAGCTGGACGAATTCCGCATCCGGGTGTTCATTCAGGATCTGATCCAGGAATTCCGCCTTGTCGTGGAAAGAGAATCCGTAGTGTCGGTTCAGGCCTGTTTCTTTTGCCTCTTTGACAAAATCCCAGATCCCGTACTTTTCATAATTGCCGTAATTGCTGCGGCCGAGCGCATGAAGAAGATAGAAATCGAAGTAGCCGGCACCGGTCCTCTTCAAGGAGATCTCCAGTTCCTTTTTCGCTTCCTCTTCGTTTTTTGCCGCCCAGGAGCCGGCATTCAGTTTCGAGGTAAGATAGTAGCTGTCCCGCGGATGGCGTTCCACCAGAGCTTTGCGGATCGCTTCTTCCGATCCATTGTAGACATAGGCCGTATCAAAGTATTTCAGGCCTGCAGCGAGGAATTTGTCGACCATGACACTCGTCTCCGCGATGTCGATCTTTCCCTCGCCATCCTTCGGCAGACGCATCAGACCGAAACCCAGTTTCGGCATTTCTACACCAAAAAATTCCTTCATCAAAGTCCCTCCTATCACACAAACATTATATCTCACTTCACAGATTTAAGTGAATCTGTGTATTCATCGACTTCCTTCTTGGCCTTGGCGACCAGCTCTCCCGGATCTGCACCATAGAGATCCAGTTTCTCGGCATAGATGTATTTGAAATCATCGATGTGGAAGAATTCGTGCATTATCGTCCTTACATAGCCAAAGGAGAGTTCATGGGATACGACCGTACCTCCGGCCGTCATGACATAGATGAGACGTTTCGCCTCAGAGAGAGATCTCGTCACATCATCGCTGACATAGTCGAACGTAAGTCCGACCACGCAGATATTCTCCAGATATTCCTTCAGTTTGGCCGGAAAGGAAAGATCCCAATATGGTGCCGCGATCACGATGCATTCCGCTTCCCGAAACTGCCGTGCATAGCGGAAGATCTCATCCGAGAAGTCTCCCTTCATAGCCAGGTCGCTTCTCCTCTGCAGTCTTTCTCTATCCAGTGCTTCGATCTTCTCTTTTTCCAGATCGACTTCTTCATATCCCTCTCCCAGTTTCTCCAGGAGATAGCGGGCGATCTCCAGAGTCCTCGACTCTTCCCGTACACAGGCATTCACAAACAATGTTTTCATAGCTGGTCTTTTCCTTTCTTCAACAGACGTTTTTTCAGTTTCCGGATATCCATCCCTTCCTGAGAATAGACCGGACGGATCTTCTGTATCTCCTTCGAATATCTCTTCGGCGATAGAGCCGTATGGATGTAATAGGAATCCATTCCGCATCTCTCAGCGGTCCGTATATCGCTGCTGAGATCATTTCCGATCATCAGGCACTCCTCTGCCTTCAGATCATATTTGTCCAGCAGCGCCCTCATAAATGCGGGATCCGGCTTTTTAAACGAACAGGAGGAAGAGATGAAGATATCGTCAAAGCATTCGCTGATCCCCAGATCATCGAGTTCCCTCATCGTGAATACTTCCTGGGCATTGGAAAGCAGATAGACTCCCTTCCCTCTTTGTCTCAGTTCCTCCAGAAGTTCTTTCACATGGGCATAGAGACGCAGGCGGTCCCTCGAAGCGATACGGAAATACACTGCCGTATCTTCGATCAGTCTCTTTCCTGCAGGGACTCCCTTTCTCTCATACAGACTCTGAAATACCTCTCTGAGTTCGATCTCGATCTCACGTCCCGGAGACTTCTGTTTCTCCTCGCGGTCTTTCACTTCTTTGAGATACGTTTCCTTCAATTCTTCAGCTTCATAGTCCGCTCCGTTTTCCCGGTAGAAAGAAGTCATCTTCTTCCAGAAGAGAGGTCTTTCTTCATCGGTATGGATATCGGCCAAAGTCCCGTAGAGATCGAATATATAGGCCTTATAGTCTTTCATCAACAACAGTTTACCCTGTTTCACACAAAAGAAAAAGTTCCCTGAGGGAACTCTATCTTTCTTCTCGGAAGTAGCTCTGACCCAGTGAAGCAGGAGCCTGATTCTCCCGTTTCTTTCGGGCAGAGACGATGCAGAGTACGACGATAGTGATGATATACGGCAGCATCTTGTAGATATTCTGCATGTAGGTGGCATTGACCAGATTGAACTGACGGGCGAAGAAACGGGATACTTCGACCGGGATATAGATATATGCCCAGTAGGCAAGACCGAAGACGTAGGCGCCCCAGATCGCATTGCGCGGCTTCCAGCTCGTAAAGATGACGAGTGCTACTGCGAGCCAGCCAAGCGCTTCAATGGCCGAGTCGTTTGCCCAGGTACCCTGGATATAGTCCATGACGTAGAAGAGACCGCCGAGACCGCAGATCATTGCACCGAAGATCGAAGCGAGATATTTGTAGCGGGTGACGTTGATACCGGCTGCATCGGCTGTTGCCGGATTTTCGCCGACTGAACGCAGATTCAGACCGGTACGGGTATTGTTCAGGAAGTAATGGCATACAAAGGCGATGATGATCGCCAGATAGACCATCCATCCGTGGGAGAATACGATGGAACCGAAAGTCCCCGGGATCGAGGACAGGAACGGAAGTTTTGCCCGGAAGGCACTGGAAGTTGCGGCAACCGAGATCGTACCGACACCTCCGGAAAGCTTCATCATACTGCCGCCGAAGAAGTTGGCGACACCGGTACCGAAGATCGTCAGGGTAAGACCGGTAACGTTCTGATTGACTTTCAATGTCGTCGTCAGGAAGGTGAAGATCAGACCGCCGAGACCGGAAGCGATGAGGGCGCTGACCAGACTGATCAGCATGCCTACGACCGGTACCGGAGTGGCGACGGCTTTTTCATAGAGGAAGGCTCCGGCTAAGGAAGCGATGCCTCCCAGCTGCATGATGCCCGGAACACCGAGGTTGAGTCCTCCGGCTTTCTGGTTGATCGTTTCTCCGATACAGCCGTACATGATGACGGTACCGAAGGTGATGGCTGCCACGAACCAGGATATTATCTGAGCAGATGTCATGCCTTCTCCTCCTTTTTCTTTTCTCTTATGGAAACACGGTAACTCAGGAAGAATTCCGATGCCAGTATGAAGAACAGGATGATCCCGATGATGATGTTAGATGCATATTCATTGAGACCGAAATCCGATGAGATCTGGGAGGCACCCTTGTTCAGGAATACGATGAACAGGGAGATGACTGCCATGATGAACGGATTGAATTTAGCCAGCCAGCAGACGATGATGGCCGTAAAGCCTCTTCCTCCGGCTGTCTGTTTCGAGATCGTATGCGAGATACCGGCGACTTCCACGAAACCGGCGATACCGGCGATAGCACCGGATAAGAGGACATTTCTCTTGATGACGCCCGGCACGTTGATACCGGCATATCTGGCTGTCGGAACGGATTCGCCGACGACAGCTGCTTCATAGCCGTGCTTGGAATACTTCATATATACGTAAACGAAGATCATGACGGCAAGAACGATGACGATATTGAGGAAGTACTGCTGCCCGAAGATCTTCGGGAACCAGCCTCCATTCGTATCCATATTGATGATACCGACGGAATGCGACTGCTTGCGGTCCCAGAAGTCGACGAAGAATTCGATGACCTGGATACCGATGTAGTTCATCATCAGAGTGAACAGCGTTTCGTTGGTATCGTATTTCGCTTTGAAGAAAGCAGGAAGGAAGGCCCATGCGGCACCGCAGGCAGCCGAGATCACCAGCATCAGCAGCAGCAGTACTGCTGTAGGTACTTTATTGCCGAAATAGATCATCAATGCTGCAGTAGAGAGACCGCCGATGAGGACCTGACCTTCGGCACCGCAGTTCCAGAAACGCATGCGGAAAGAAGGTGCCAGCGCCAGAGAGATCAGCAGCAGGAGACAGGAATCACGGACCGTGATCCAGGAACGTCTCGGTGTACCGAAGGCTCCTTTAAACATGGAGACATAGACGCTGATCGGATCCAGCTTCGTTACGAAGTAGATGAATAAGGCGGATACGACCAGGGCAAGCAGAATGAAGATGATGCGGACGACTACTCTCTGATAAAGAGGAGCTTCATCTTTTTTCCGGATACGGAACAATGGTTCTTTCTTTTCCATTAAGCTTCCTCCTTCAGATTCGTCATCAGATAGCCGACTTCTTCCTTCGTAGCAGTGCGTCCGTCGAGAATGCCGTTGCATTTGCCGCCGCACATGACGAGGATCCTGTCAGACAGGGCAAGAAGGACATCGAGGTCTTCACCGACATAGATGACGGCGACACCTTTTTTCTTCTGTTCATTCAGGATATTGTAGATCGCGTAAGATGTATTGATATCGAGACCGCGCACAGCATAGGCAGTCATCAGGACCGTAGGCTTATTGTTGATCTCGCGTCCGACCAGGATCTTCTGGACGTTTCCGCCCGAGAGACGCCTTACCGGATAATCGAGGTCCGGTGTCTTGACCGAGAGATCTTCCTTGATCTTCTCCGCTGTCTCTTCCGGTTTTTTTCGGTGCAGGAACGGTCCGTTTCCCTTGCGGTATCTCTTCAGCATGACGTTGTCCGTCATACCCATATTTCCGACAAGACCCATTCCCAGACGGTCTTCCGGTACGAAGGCCAGATGCAGACCGAACTGGATGATCTCTTTTGTAGAGAGGCCGATGAGTTCATGAATACCGTGTGCTGTAG
>JAZPYW010000098.1:0-5194 GCA_045544415.1 Erysipelotrichaceae bacterium | reverse complement strand
ATACATCAGTCTTCTTTTGATTTATAATATCGGTGTATGTATGACGTAATAATCATCGGCGCGGGTATCACCGGTACCCTCATCGCTCATTCTCTGAGCAGATATGACCTCAAAGTCGCTCTGCTGGAGAAAGAAAGCGATGTCGCTTTTGGTGCGAGCGGCGCCAACAGTGCTATTGTCCACTCCGGCCACGATCCTAAAGAGGGGAGTTTAAAAGCTGTCTACAATTTACGGGGCAACAGGATGTACAGGGACGTATGTGAAGATCTCAAAGTGGCTTATCGTCAGATAGGCGCTTTTGTGGTCGCAACGAGTGAGGAAGAAGAAGAGAAACTGGATACGCTGATCGATAATTGTATCCGCAGACAGATTCCTTACGAGGTCCTGAGTGGCGACGAACTGAGAAGCAGAGAGAAGAACCTGTCGGATGATGTGACCAAGGGTCTGTCACTGCCGACGACCGGCATCATCACACCATGGGAAGTCTGTATGGCTGCCACGGAAGAATTCGTGATGAATGGAGGAGACCTGTGTCTGGAAACTGAAGTGCAGGCGATCGAAAAGAAAGAAGATCATTTCCTTGTCTCCACGAATCGGGGAACGATGGAAGGAAAGATCGTCATCAACTGTGCCGGTGTCTATGCGGATAAGATCGCAGGTATGCTGGGAATACACCGGTATACGATCACACCGCGTAAAGGAGAATACTATATCCTCGATCATACCGGGGAGAAATATGTCGATACGGTCATCTATCCGATCCCTACAGTTAAGGGTAAGGGTGTTCTGGCCGTTCCGACCATCCACGGAAACGTCCTTTTAGGACCGACCTCGGATCCGATGGAAGATAAGGATTCGGTATCCACTGGAGACGGTCTGGATGCCGTCAGCCGCGAGATCCATAAGACGATGAAGAATATCCCGATGAACAAGATCATCCACACCTTTGCGGGACTTCGTCCGGTATCGGATTCCGGTGATTTCATCATCGGGGAAGATGAAGACGTGAAAGACTTCATCCATGTAGCCGGTATACAGTCTCCGGGTCTGACTTCGGCACCGGCCATCGCCGAAGATATCCGGGATATCGTGTTAGGAAAACTGAAACCGGAAAAGAAGAAAGAATTCAAGCGCAGAGAAGCTCCGGTCATCATGGCGTATATGAGCGATGAAGAGAAGGATGAACTCGTCAAGAGAGATCCGGACTATGGAAAACTGATCTGCCGCTGCGAGAAGATCTCCAAGGGAGAGATCCGCGACTGTATCAGAAGACCTGCCGGAGCCAGAGATGTCAAGGGCGTCAAGAGAAGATGCCGTCCGGGTATGGGAAGATGTCAGGGAGGCTTCTGTGAAGTGGAAGTCGTCAAGATCCTGGCAGAAGAACTCGGAAAGGATCTGAATGAGATCAGCGCTGCCGGAGGAGACAGCAGGATCCTGGTAGCCGAGGCAAAGGAGGATCTATGAGAGAAGTTGAACTGGCGATCATCGGCGGAGGCAGTGCCGGTATGGCAGCTGCCAGAGGCGCCTATGAGAACGGAGTAAAAGATATCCTCATCATCGAGAGAGCCAAGGAATACGGAGGCATCCTCGAACAGTGTATCCATAACGGTTTCGGTCTTCATACCTTCCATGAAGAACTCAGCGGACCGGCTTATGCCGAGAAGTATTACGGACTGATCAAAGACATTCCGGGGATCCGTTTTGAATACGAGAGCGCCGTCATGAATATCGGCGATGATAATGTCCTGACCGTACAGAATCAGGAAGGCTACGAAAAGATCAAAGCCAAGGCCGTCATCTTATCTACCGGAAGCAGAGAGAGAAGTGCGGGAGCCATCGGACTTCGAGGAGACCGTCCTCAGGGCGTCTATACAGCCGGTACTGCTCAGCAGTATCTGAACAAGGAAGGCTTCCTTGTCGGCAAGAGAGTCTTCGTACTGGGCTCCGGAGATATCGGACTGATCATGGCAAGAAGAATGACTCTGGAAGGAGCAGAAGTCGTCGGTGTTGCCGAACTGATGCCGTATTCCAACGGTCTGGCCAGAAATATCAAGCAGTGTCTGGAAGACTTCGATATCCCGCTGTATCTGTCTCATACCGTCAAGGCCATCCACGGCAAGAAGAGACTCGAATCGATCTCGCTGATCGCCGTCGACGAGAACCGTAAAGAGATCCCGGGAAGCGAACAGATCATCCCGGTAGACTGTCTCTTATTATCGGTAGGACTCATTCCGGAGAACGAACTGATCGAAGATCTGGGCATCGAGATGGACGGACGTACCAAGGGTTCTGTCGTCGACAGCAACTATATGACTACCAGAGAAGGCATCTTCGCCTGCGGCAATGCCTTACATGTCCATGACCTCGTTGACTATGTCTCGGAAGAAGGATACAAGTGCGGCAGAGCTGCAGCCGATTATATCCATAACGGAAAAGAGACACAGGAAAAGAATAAGTCTGTCCTGCATAAGGGAATATCCTACATGGTCCCTCAGTATTTCTATAAAGGAAAGGATATCGAATTCATGTTCCGGGTGACCGGCATCTATAAGAATGCCAAGATCCATGTCTGGGGCGAAGGATTCGATAAACATCTTCCTCAGTTATCCCTAGTTCCTTCCGAGATGGTCAAGATCCGTCTCAGGAAAGAAGATCTGGAACACGTCAACGGTGAGATCCACTGGGAGGTAGAAGAATGAACCTGATCTGCATACGCTGTCCTAGAGGCTGTCACCTCACGGTCACCAGAGAAGGCGACGAAGTCAATGTTACCGGCAATTCCTGCCCGAGAGGCATCGAATACGGAAGAAGCGAGATGATCAATCCGGAGAGAACACTGACTACGACCGTAGCCATCATCTCCAAAGATCACCGGAGACTTCCGGTCATCACTTCCAAGCCGATCCCGAAGGGAAGAGTACTGGATGTGGTGAAGTCCCTAAAGGGAGTCACCGTCACAGCACCGGTCCATATGGGGGACGTCATCGTAAAGGACGCACTGGGCTTAGGTGCCGATATCATCGCTTCCCGGAGCATTGAATGAAAAAGATGCTGATCTTCCTTCTCGTACTGCTCTGTTTCGGCTGTCAGCAGAAGGAAGATCCTTCCTACTACTACCATCTCTCTCTGGGAGGCATCGATATCATCCCGGGATATACGAAAGTGAGCGAACTCGTCGACCTTACTTTCGATGCACCGGTAGAACTGGGACCGGGAGAAGATGTCTATGCGGAACTCTATGATACCGGCTATAACGTCGGCGAGATCCGCATCTTCAATCCTTCCGAAGAAATAGCTCCTATAGGGGACTGCCGGGTCGTCTATGTCGACCTTTATAAAGTCTTCTACGGGGATATCGTCCTCGATGAACAGCTCCTCTTTGACAGTATCAAAGAGAACTGCGAGGCATTGGGAGGTACCTACTTCTACCAGAACGGCTATGCCTGCATGCTGGAGAAGAAAACTCATTCCCGGAAATCGACACTGATCCTGCACGGTGACATCAGTGCACTGGATCAGGATAAGGTAGATAGAGTAGAAGTATTCGCA
Source organism: Erysipelotrichaceae bacterium (assembly GCA_045544415.1). GTDB lineage: Bacteria > Bacillota_I > Bacilli_A > Erysipelotrichales > Erysipelotrichaceae > Colivicinus. Next base: position 1,645 of record JAZPYW010000098.1, on the reverse strand, counting down.
GAATAAACGAAAGGCATCTGATTCAGATGCCTTTTTGTCGTCTGTCGCAGAAGGCGAATACCCGTTCATAGAAGTCTTCTGCTTCTTCATAGGCTCCGTGTCCCAGACCTTCATAGATAAAGAGTTCACTGCTTTTTATCCGCTCATGCAGATCACGGGAAGCATCTTTTCCGACGGTATGGTCTTCACTGCCACCGATGATATATACCGGACAGCTGATCTTATCCAGTTCCTCCCGGTCATCAAAACCGAGTATAGCATAAGCGTTCTTCAGAAAACGGTCATAGTCTGCAGGCTTCGTAAATCGTGCCAGCAGGGGGAAGAACTTCCGGTTCTTCTGCAGATATCTTTCGGAATACATCTTTTCGCCGCTGTCGCACATGAGTGCCGTATGATCCTTCTTTTCCGCCATGGAGATCCAGTTCGAGACATTTTCCTTTATTGTTTCATTGGCGTGCGAAGCTGTTACTGCCAGGATCAGTTTCTTTACGGTCTCCGGATGATCGATGGCCATATACTGAGCGATCATTCCGCCCTGCGATACCCCCAGTACATACGTTTCTTCGATCCCCAGTTCCTTCAGTGCTCTGATCTGATCCGAGGCCATGTCCCGTATCGAGTATCCTTCCGGCATCGCATCCTTTCTGCTGAACATATAGACGGTGTAGTCTTGAAGATGGCTGCGGTAGGGAAGAGAGAGGATGAGAGCCTTTCCTTTGACGGTAGAGAGTCCGTCGGAGAGTCCCGGAAGTACGACGAGGGTCTTTTCTCCCTTTCCGAAAGAGACATAGGACATATCGGTATCATCGATGACTACACTGCCGTTTTTCATTCGTTCTCCTTATGAAAAACTCTCCATCTGGAGAGTTTGTCTTATTTCTTGTCTTCCGGTGTCAGTACGTTCTTGAGGACATCGAGTCCTTTTTCTGCAGCAGAGATCGTGACATCTTTGACTTTTTCGATCTTGTCTTTGACTTCCGGTTTATTGAGATAGTTGTTGATCTCTTCCCCGACTCCCTTGACGAATCCGGCAGCGTTCTGAACGTTCTCGTTCTGCATCAGCTTGTCGAAAGATCCGCGGATCTCGGTAAGGATCGCATCGAGGTCTACTTTCGGTTTTGCCTCTACAGCATTGATCTTGGCTTCTGTAAATACGACTGCTTCACGGCATTTGGACATGGCTCTGTCGAGGAAGTCGTTGACTTTCTCGTCGTCTTTTACCTTTTCAGCTACATCACGGAGCTTCTCGATCGTCTGAGTGATGGCCGTATTAGTTCTATCAGCTAATTCACGTACCGTGGCCTGACCTTCATCATCCAGATCATCCATACGGGCAGCGGCAGTTCTTTCGATCTCTTCGATCGCTTCACGCATTTCCTGAGCGATATCATTGAATTTATTCATACACTTCACCTCTTAATGTAATTATACTATCAACGTTATTGAAATGACCAATAATGACTGAATTCACGTCTATTGGAATCATTTTCTTTATTGTAAACAAGTTTTTTGTATATAATTAGAAAATATAAGGGAGAATTTTATGGGTGTTTTCGATTTGCTGAATAATAAGCAAGATTTAAGAAAAGGAAATGACCTCTGCTTCTTCAATGGTTATCTTGAAGATTATCTAACTGAATTGACG
>JAZPYW010000097.1:0-15399 GCA_045544415.1 Erysipelotrichaceae bacterium | reverse complement strand
GGTACGTACGCTGGAATGCTGCTCCGGTGACCTGGCTGACCTGAAAGTCAAGTCCTGCGACGTAGAGGCATGGAGCCCGAGACAGCAGAAGTACTTCGAAGTAGGTTCCTGTTCGAACTTAGGAGATGCCCAGGCAAGAAGACTGAAGATCCGTGTCAAGGGAGAGAACGGCAACTATCTGCCGCATACATTGAACAATACAGTCGTTGCTCCGCCAAGAATGCTGATCGCCTTCCTTGAAAACAACCTCAACGAAGACGGATCCATCAATATCCCGAAGGTCCTGCAGCCGTATATGGGCGGTCAGACCAAGATTGTTAAGAAATAAGGAAAAAAGATTGTTCCACGTGGAACAATCTTTTATTATAAAAGTATGAATAGAAACCAAAAAGCACTGAAAATCGGCACGATTCTGCTCGTTTTACTGGCGGCCTTTTATCTGGTCATCCGTTTTCCATTGTTTTACATGATGGGTTCCTATGATTGGCTTAGGGTCATGACCCTGATCTCAGCCGGATTCATCTGCCTGTTTACCATGCAGGGAAATTTCTTTTCTGCGGCCGCAGCGGCTTTCGGCTATATCATCAGCTATCTGCTGGCATACCTGTTCCGGACAGTCAGCACAGATCCGGGTGGAGGCAGGATCACCAACACCTGGTTCCTGTGGACAGTCATTCAGCTGGTCATCGTCGCAGTTTCGATCCTTCTAAGCAGAATAAAGATAAGGAGAAAATGATGGAATTCTTTGATAAAAATGCGGTCATCGAGACAGAAAGGCTGATATTGCGCCGTTTACAGTTGGATGATGCCGTCGCCATCTATCACAACATCAATCACGATAAAGAAGTGCTGAAATACTATCTTGCACCGTATATCGAGGACGAAAAAGATGCCTCAGTAGCCGGAACACTGCGTTTCTGCGATGAGACGGAACGTTACGTTTTTGCGATCGTACTGAAAGAGACCAACGAAGTCATCGGAATGATCAATCAGTGCAGCGGGATGAACCGTTACTTCCACAGCATCGAGATCGGCTATGCGATCGGCCAGAAATACTGGCATAATGGCTATACGACCGAGGCAACGAAGGCATTCATCGATTTTCTCTTCGAAAAGGGCACTCATAAGGTATTCGCCGGGGCGATACCGGAGAATACCCGAAGCATTGAAGTCATGAAGAAGTGCGGTATGATCTACGAAGGAAGAAAGATCGATGAATTATACTACAGAGGACGCTACTGGGACGTCGATCAGTACTATCTGCTGAATCCGGATGTTTCACGTGAAACATCAAAATAAGACTGATTTGAAAATATAAAGGAAATAGGCTACACTATTAGTGGTACAACAGTTATGTTACTAACTTGGTCAGGTCCGGAAGGAAGCAGCCATACGAACCTCTGTCTGTGTGTACCATTTTTATTAGGATCAGCTATGGAAAAAGAATGGAAATACATGAAGATGGCTTATAAGGAAGCCCTCAAGGCAGCGGAAGAAGATGAGGTGCCGGTAGGCTGTGTCATCGTAAAAGATAATAAGGTCCTTGCCAGAACGCACAACCGTAAAGAGAAGAAACAGAATGCCACCAGACACGCGGAGATCGAAGCGATCGATAAGGCCGCAAAGAAACTGGGAAACTGGTATCTGGAGGACTGCGATCTTTATGTGACGCTGGAGCCATGTATGATGTGCACCGGTGCGATCGTCAATTCCCGCATCCGGAAAGTCGTCTTTGCGACGAGAGATCCTAAGGGAGGTTCCTTCAAGAGCGTATTTGACCTCTATGAACTGAAGGGGATCAACCATTATCCGGAAATGAGCGAGGGATGCATGAAAGAAGAGTGCTCGCAGCTGCTGAAAGACTATTTCCGAAAGAAGAGAAACAACGCAAAAACAGAGAACACAGACAGACCGTAATGGTCTGTTTTTCGTTCGTGAAAGAGGAGTGCCGAAACATCACAGAAGGGGTATTCGATGATATAATAGGGCTATGGCATACCAGGTATTATATCGTACATATCGTCCGGCGAAATTCTCGGAAGTTGTCGGTCAGGATTATATCGTCAAGACACTGCAGAATGCGATCCGGGTCAAGAAGATCGCGCACGCCTATTTATTCTGCGGTCCGCGCGGTACCGGAAAGACTTCGGTCGCAAAGATCTTTGCCAAGGCGATCAACTGCACGCACTACAACGGAGAGTGCTGTGATGAATGTGACAGCTGTAAAGCTGTATTGTCCGGAAATCATCCGGATATCATCGAACTCGATGCCGCATCCAATAACTCCGTCAACAATATCCGTGAGATCGTCGAAGAAGTAAATTACGCTCCGATGATCGGAAAATATAAAGTGTATATCATCGATGAAGTCCACATGCTTTCTGCAAGCGCTTTCAATGCCTTGTTGAAGACCTTGGAAGAACCGCCTGCCCATGTCGTCTTCATTTTAGCTACGACTGATCCTCAGAAGATCATCCCGACAGTACTGTCCCGCTGCCAGCGCTACAATTTCTCCAAGATCCGTACCTTCGACATCAAACGTCATCTGATCGATGTCCTCAAGAACGAGGGGATCGCCTATGAAGACAAGGCAGTTGAAGAGATCGCTTCTCTGGCAGAAGGCGGTATGAGAGATGCGCTGAGCATCCTGGAACAGTGCCTTTCCTACAATACGGAAGGTGTCTACCTGGAAGATATCCGCCACATCTTCGGTCTGACATCTACAGCAGAGAAAGTTGACCTGCTGAAGAAGATCCATCAGGGACATATCGAAGAAGTCATCACGACTGTCCGCGAGATGTACCGTGAGGGAACGGATATCCGCCGTCTTACCTCGGATCTGCTGGAAGTCATCAAGGAATCCCTGATCTACTCCGACAGTGCCAGCGATACGCTATTGAATCGGCTGAATAAAGTCCAGGCCCAGGATATCTTACGGAACCTGCGTCCGAAGACATTGCTGAAGGATGCCGACTATCTGGAGGAGACCTTAGGAAAAGATCGTCAGAATCAGAACTTTATCCTGTATTTTGAGTTGTGTCTGCTGAAGATGGCTCACGATACAGTACCGTATAAGGAACAGCCTCAGGAAATTCCGGAGACAAAACCGGAAACGATAGAAAAGCCTGCTGAAAAGCCGGTGATCATAGAAACATCTGTAAAGGAAGATCCGGTATCAGAACCTGTAGTCAGAGAAGAGATCCCGGTAAGACAGGCAGAAACGATCCCGCAGCCGGAAACTATACCGGAACCTGTGATTGAAGAAGTAGAGGAACCGGTAAAACAGGAAGACGAAGAAGAGAAACAGAGGAAGGAAGAGGAAGAGAGAAGAGACCTCCTCATCTCCATCCTGCTGAAAGCTTCTAAAGAAGAGAAGATCAACGATGAACTGATCTATAACCGTCTGGAGCTCTACAAACTGGAAGCAGAGAAGAGAAAGTTCTATGAGATGCTGACAGGAACGAGCATCTTCGCATCATCCAATGAAGCGATCATCGTACACGGTTCCGACACCAAGACTGCCAACATCAATTTCCCGGTCAATAATGAAGAACTCTATCATTTCATCAACGAAGAGTTCGGTATCGACAAGATGGTCTATGCGGTACGGGATGATGATCTGAAAGGTCTGATCGAAGACTATAAGAAGGCAGTACGGGAAAAAAGAAGGATCGATGTCACGATCAAAAAATATGAAACAGTACACGAAGAGACCAAAGAAGAGAAACTGAGAAGGCTCTTCGGAAATGTGAAAGTTGAGGAATGATATGGATTTCAATAAATTACTGGAACAGGCACAGAAGATGCAGAAAGATCTGGAAAGGATGAACGACGAACTGAATGTCGCTCAATTTGAAGGTTCTGCATCCAACGGACTCGTCAAAGTGACGATCAATGGTGAAAATAAGATGCTGGAATGCGAGATCGATGATTCGATACTGAACAAAGATGATAAAGATATGATCCAGGACCTCATCGTCATCGCTTACAACAATGCACACGAAAAGGCAGAGAATGTCCGTAATGAGAAACTGAATAAGGCTACCGGAGGCCTGAACTTACCGAATTTCTAATGTATCCGAAGAGTTTTGAAAATCTGATCGCTATGTTTGAAAGACTGCCGGGTGTCGGGAATAAGACGGCCCAGCGTTTTGCGTTCCAGTTATTGAATGAACCGGAAGAGAATATAGCGAATTATACAGAAACGCTCAATTCCGTAAAGAAGATCCGCTATTGCAGCAAGTGCGGATTTTTGAGCGATGAAGAGACCTGCATGTTCTGCAAGGATCAGAGCCGTGATCATAATACCATTATGGTCGTAGCCTATCCTCAGGATGTCGTTGCGATCGAGAGAACGGATACCTACAAAGGGGTCTATCATGTATTGAACGGACTGATCTCCTCCTCGAAAGGGATCTATCCGGAAGATATCCGTATCGAAGAACTGCTGCAGAGACTGAATGAAAATACCCGGGAAGTCATCATCGCCACATCTCCGACGATGGATGGTGAGATGACGGCTCTCTACCTGAACAAGATATTGAAGGATAAGGGCGTCTATGTCACCAGACTGGCACATGGACTGCCTATGGGATCCAGTTTGGATTATGCGGATGAACTGACCCTGATCAAAGCGATGACCAACCGCCGAAAAGTAGAGGAATAAGAATATGAGCTCCAAGCTGATTGCGGTATTTGATAAAGATGATCTGTTCAACAACGCGATCACGGCACTGTCCCTCGATGTAGAGGAAGTCTTTTATATACATCATCACCGTGTCGATCTCGAAAGCATGGAAAATCTGGAAACAGTCATCAACCGCTATAAGGATATCCGCATACAGTTCCTGGAGATCACGGATGATCAGAATGATATCGATAATCTCCTGTCTCTGTCTGAAGATACGATCGTCGATGTCGGCGGAGAGAAATATCTGTCTCTGGTTCTGTTTGAAAGAGCTCTGCGTAGAAGCAATCCGGTCATCTACTATGATGACGAAGAGAATAAGATCAAATCCTACCGGAAACATGAGGTCCTTGTGGACAAGGTATTTTCCATGACGATCGAAGATATCATCAATCTCGGAGGCGGAAAGATACAGTCGACGATGCATAAGAATATCGATCTCAATGATAAAGAATCTGTTCATATTCTGAATACCGTCATGGAACAGTCCTTTTCTACCTATTCCCAGTTCACCTCCTTTGTGGCCCGCATCAACTCCATGATCGTAAGAAAAAATGCTGTAAACGGAAGAAAGTATGAACTGACAGAAAAACAGAAAGAAAAGATCCTGGCTGATGAAGGATACCGAAGATATCAGCCTATGGGTCTGCTGGATGTGGAAGAAGACTATCTCGTATTCCCGACCCGCAAGATCGCTCAGATGTTTGAAGTGAGCGGTGCTTTCCTGGAGAATTATCTGTATCTGAAACTGACCGGAAGTCATCTCTTCGATGATGTGATGATGTCCTGTGTCATCGACTTTTCCGGAAGCGAGAGAAGATATCCGATCATGTGCGAGATCGACTGTCTGGTCATCAAAGACAACCATCTTCTCTTCACCTCCTGCAAATCCAATAAAGTAGATACCGGAGCCCTCAATGAGATCAAAGTCCACAATACGATGTTCGGCAACAAGCTCTCTGCACCGGTGCTCTGTACGATCGATGATCTGGACGAGAAATCCCCAAGCGTATATGCGAAAGGGAAGGAACTCGGAGTAGCTGTCATCGACCAGACCTCATTTAAAAATGACCATGTAGCGGAAGATTTTCTGGCGATCATCGAGGATACATATACTTATGAAAATGAGTATAAATAAGCTATAATAAAAGTAATAATGGGAGCGATAGCGTATATTACCGATTCGAAAATGTTAGAGCTCCATCGTTTAAATGCTCATTCAACGATGAACTTTTGGCGTCTGTCTTCGAAAACGAACTTTCGGGATTTTGACATCGGAGATCTTGTTTTCTTTTTATCCAAAGATAAGGCACACAAAAAGAAAAATGAGAAGGGGATCGTCGGATTCGGAAGACTGGAAGCCATCCACCAGAGTTCGATCAGGACGATGTGGAAGAACTTCGGCATCTATAACGGCTACAATACTTTAGAAGAATTTACGAAAGCCATCTCCCGGGTCAATAAGGCAGAAGAGCTTCCGAAGAAGATATCCAGTCTCTATCTCGTCAATGTCTCGTTCTTCCAGGCACCGATCTATCTGAGTGAATGCGGCATGGAGATCTCCAGCAACGTAGAAAGCTATATCTACCTGAAACCGGAAGAGATAGCGCTGAAGATCCTCGATTATGCGAAAGATTATCAGGACCTCTGGACCAGTTCTGCAGACCACGCCTCATCGATCGAAGAAGAGAAACTCATCTATGCGCTGAACTTATCCCATAAGCGGATCGGGGATATGCAGGCAAAGGATACGACTCTCCGTAAGGCGAAGACCGTACTGAAGAAGGAAGAGGGATATCATCTGCTTCAGCACAGCCGTACGGAAGCGTACCGCTTAGACGGGGACACCCTGGAGATCCTCTTCTATCACGATAGGGATATCGATACGAGGATGCTGCTGGGACAGAGAGACTTATATCGCCACTACTTGAAGGAATTCTATCAGGACGATCTCAATATCCGGTTCTCAACATCTGACCGAGATGCTCAGATGGAAAGATTATTAAATCAATAAGGAGGAATTGAATCTATGGCTCAGACACTTGCGGAAAAACTGAAAGAAGCTGTTGAAAAAGTCACCAACAAAGATGCTGCAAAGACAACGACTACAACAACGACTACAGTAAAACCGGCAACTACTTCTACGACTGTTGTTAAACCGACTGCCACTGTTGTCAAACCGGCAACTACTTCTACGACTGTTGTCAAACCTGCCGCTACGGTCGTAAAACCGACTACGGTCAAACCGGTCAACCTCACTGCGGTAACGGAAGATACTCCGGCTGCAGCTGTGAAACCAACTACAGTTGTCAAACCGACGACGATCCTCTCCCCTCAGAAGGTCGAAGAGATCGCTAAGGAAGTCATCCAGGGTAAATGGGGCAACGGCCAGGAAAGAAAAGACAGACTGACTGCTGCCGGCTATGACTACAAGACGATCCAGGACAAGGTCAATGATCTCCTTCATCCGAAGGCTGACGATGTCACAGCAGTTGCCAAGGAAGTCATCCAGGGTAAATGGGGCAATGGTCAGGAACGGAAAGACAGACTGACTGCTGCCGGCTATGACTACAGTGCTGTTCAGGCAAAAGTAAACGAGATCTTACACAGTTAAGGTACACAAAAAGGGAAAGATATCTTTCCCTTTTCTCTTTAAAAAGACAGGATGTTTCCTGTCTTCGTTTTATAATGCTTTGATCTCGTATTTCTTCAGGTAATTGCGGTAGTGCTCTTCGTAGTTCTTGGAACGCTTCGTCTTTACGTTATCCAGATACTCATGTGTATCGAAGGAACCGGAATACAGTTCGATCAGAGCTACCGCGATATTAGAACAGTGATCGGAGATCCTTTCCAGATCGGAAGTGATGTCGTTGAAGGTGATGCCCTGGATGATCGTGCAGTCACCGTTCTGCAGACGGACTACGTGATTGTGCTTCAGTTCATCAGACAGGACATCGACGACTTCTTCCAGAGGTTCTACATGAGATGCGGTATCCAGGTCGTCATTGAGGAAAGCTTCAACTGCCAGATGGAGACACTCCATGACGGCTGAGGAGATCACTCTCAGCTCTTTATGGGCATCATCCGAGAAGTCCGAACCTTTCCCGGCCATATCCTTCATACTCTGGGCGATATTCAGAGCGTGGTCGGAGATACGTTCAAAATCAGTGAGAGTATGCAGGTACAGAGATACGGTCCTGTTCTGCTGAGGAGTCAGTTCCGTACCGGTCAGCTTGACGAGGTAGGAACCTAAGACATCTTCATAATGATCACATCCGGCTTCAAGCTTTACGACATCCTCTACTGCATCATTGCTGTACTTCTCAAACAGGGAGAAAGCGGAACGGATGGATTCTTCCGTCAGGACCGCCATATCGTAGATCGTTTCCCGGCTCTGTTCTACCGCGAGGGCAGGGTGTGCGAGGAATCGTTCTTCCAGACGCATGATCGTTGTTTCATCGACTTCATCTTCCTTAGGATCCTTTGGTACGATCAGTGTAGCAGCCGCTTCCAGTACTCCGGTAAGCGGTGCCAGTAAGGCCAGGATGGCCAGTCTCAAGATCGTATTTACGAAAGCCAGAGAGAACGGATCCATTGTTAAGTTGAGGAACGGAAAATGAACGAATGCATTCACAAGATAGAAGATCACTGCGACGATGATGACACCGAATGCAGAAGCGATCAGATAAGAGAAGGCAGTTCTCTTTCCGGCAGGTTCAGCGCCTAAGGCAGATAATAATACCGGCAGGGAAGCACCGATACAGATACCCATCAGTAACGGCAGGGCGTTGCTTAAAGTCATAGCTCCGGTCAGGGATAAAGCCTGAACGATACCGACAGCTGCCGATGCGGACTGCAGGACAGCCGAGAACAGTAAGCCGGCCAGGATACCGAGGATCGGATTCGTCATGGAGGTAAGGAGGTCGGTGAACCAAGGCTGATCGCCTAAGGTACGTACCGAACCGCTCATCGTAGACATACCGGTCATCAGGATCGCAAAACCCATCATGATGTCACCCACATGTTTATGAGTCGGGTTCTTGCTGAACATACGGAGTCCGATACCGACCAGAGATACGATACCGGTCAAAGTCGAAGTGGAAAGAAGTCCGCTGATGCCGGAAGTTCCGCTGATATAGCTCAGACAGACGACCCATCCGGTGATACTGGTACCGAGTATCGCTCCGAGGATGATCGGAATACCCTGACGGATCTTCATCATCTTCGAGTTTACGAAACCTACGACCATGATGGATGTAGCGGAAGAAGACTGTATCACAGCAGTAACACCCGTACCCAGCAGGATCGCTTTCAGCGGTGTGTTGGATAAACGATATAAGATCGGTTCGATCTTACTGCCGGATACACTCTTGAGTCCGTCTCCCATCAGCGTCATACCAAACAGGAATAGCGCGATACCGGAGAACAGACTGATCACATTAGAAATACTCATACACGTTGTCCCCTTACTTCAAGAATAAAACAAATCGCCCGTTTCAAAAAGATGAAATGGTTTAAAATACCACAAAATACGTCTATATATGCAGTCAAGTGATTTGTGATAGTCGATTTTGAATGCATGCTAACATATATATAGAATATTTGACAGTCATATGAACTTATGATACAATCAAGTAAACACTAGGAGGAACTTCACATGAAATACTACCTGAAAGAGAACTTCCGCTTTATATACGATGAAGGACAGATCTACGATGAGAACGGAGATGTCGCATACACCTTTGAAAAAGAAACGCTGTTCCTGCCAAAGATCTCCCTGTATGACTCCGTGGGTGCTCCGGTCGGAAGGGTCGAGACCGAATTGTCTCTCTTTCTCCGCCAGTATTCTCTCTATCTCTACGATGACTTCGTTGGAAACATCAAACAGGAGTTTCGCTTTCTGAGTCATGGCCTCAATCTGGATGACCTCGGCTGGCACATCGAAGGAAACTTCATGGCCTGGAATTACGAGATCCTGGATGAGGATGGAAACATTATTGCCGATATGGAACAGGAACTCTTCCATCTGACGAAACATTTCAACATTGAGATATACGATGAGAAAGACCGTGATCTGGTGATGCTGGTAGTGATGGCCATCAATCAGTATGATAAGAGCGTAGACAGCGATAATGCTTCAGCATCCGCAGCCAATAACGGATAAAGTCGCAATTCTGCGGCTTTTCTTATACAATGAACTTATGAAAGAATTATTACGTTTTCTGAAATTTGCGCTGATATCCGCAAGTGCCGGTCTGATCGAACTCGGCAGTTTCACTTTATTCAATGAAGTATTCCACTGGCCGTACTGGGTCTCGTATATGATCGCCTTAGTGCTTTCTGTACTCTGGAACTTTACCCTGAACCGAAAATACACCTTCCAGTCCGCTTCCAATGTACCGCAGGCCATGCTGAAGGTGGCTCTGTTCTATGCAGTATTCGTTCCATGTTCTACCTGGCTTGAACACTATATGACCGGACTCGGTATCAACGAATACATCGTAACTATCGGGAACATGCTGCTGAACTTCGTGCTGGAATTCTTCTATCAGCGCTATTATGTCTTCCGGGATTCTCTGGATACGGCCAAGAGATAATATCGCTTGAAAAAACGACAGAATCGTTTTACAGTGAAATCAATAAGAGACAAGGAGACGGAAGTACATATGAAAAGGATGACTATGTGCTGTTGTAGAATGATGAGTATCAGATACCCGGATCTTTGTGTCGGGATCGTTTTGTAACGGTCATTCACCACATAACAAATATGAGATCCGGGACAGTGCTTCCGGATTTTATTTTGTCTCATAGGAGGAATGTATGATAGTTTACACAACCATGGATCAGCTGATCGGGAATACCCCGGTACTCGAATTAACACATATCGAAAAGGAATTCGACCTCAAGGCAAAACTGTTCGCGAAACTGGAATACTTCAATGCGACCGGTTCCGTCAAAGACCGCATTGCCCGCAAGATGATCGAAGACGCAGAAGAAAGAGGAGTCCTCAAAGAAGGATCCGTCATCATCGAACCGACATCCGGAAATACCGGGATCGGACTGGCAGCTGTAGGTACAGCGAAAGGCTATCGCGTCATCATCGTCATGCCGGAGACCTTCTCCATTGAACGGAGAAAACTGATCCGGGCTTACGGTGCAGAGATCGTTCTCAGCGAAGGCTCTAAAGGAATGAAAGGGGCCATCGCCAAAGCAGAAGAACTTGCCAAAGAGATCCCGAATGCCTTCATCCCGCTGCAGTTCGACAATCCGGCTAACGCAAAAGCACATTATGAAACGACCGGTCCGGAGCTGTATGAAGATCTGGACGGAAAGATCGATCTCTTCGTTGCCGGAGTAGGCACAGGCGGAACGATCACCGGTGCCGGGAAATATCTCAAAGAGAAGATTGATAACGTGAAAGTCGTTGCGGTAGAACCGGATGCTTCTCCGGTATTGTCCGGAGGGAAAGCAGGACCTCACGCGATACAGGGCATCGGCGCCGGATTCATCCCTTCCGTACTGGATACAGGAGTCTATGATGAAGTAATCCGGGTAAAGAACGAAGATGCTTTATCTACCGGAAGACTGGTCGGACATAAGGAAGGGGTCCTTGTTGGTATCTCTTCCGGAGCAGCTGTATGGGCAGGCATTGAACTTGCGAAAAGAGAAGAAAACAGAGGCAAGAATATCGTCATGATCCTGCCGGATTCCGGAGACCGCTATCTGTCTACTGCGTTATTTGAGGAGAAATAATGGATTATCAGAAATTACTCGAAGAGATCGGTCAAAGACAGGAGATCCGCTCTGCTGAAGATGTCAACAAAGGAAACGTCATCCGGGTGGTAAAAGTCATACAGTCTCTCCTGTATCCGGAATTCTATAAGACCTATCAGGAAACGGATGAAGAAAAGATCGATTTCATCTATGAAACACTGAGCCGGGAGATCCGCGTCGGAGAAGACCTGTCGGTCCACGAAGCCAACAGAAAGACCGAGAGTTTTCTCAATGCCTTGCCGAAGATCCTGGATCTGTTAAACAAAGACATCCAGGCGATCTATGATGGGGACCCTGCTGCCAAATCCAAGGCCGAGATCATTCTCTGCTATCCGGGTTTTGAAGCGATCTTCGTCTACCGTCTGGCACATATCCTCTATGTCCAGGGAGCTCATCTGATCTGCCGGATCATGAGTGAGTATGCCCATGGAGCGACCGGTATCGACATCCATCCGGGTGCGGTGATCGGCCAGTACTTCTGCATCGACCACGGGACCGGAATCGTCATCGGCGAGACATCGGTCATCGGCGACCATGTGAAACTTTATCAGGGTGTCACGATCGGGGCAAAATCCTTCGTCAAGGACGAAAACGGGAATCCGGTCAAGGGAGGCAAGAGACATCCGACGATCGGAAACGGCGTCGTCATCTATGCGAATGCGACGATACTCGGAGGAGATACGAAGATCGGCGACAACAGTGTGATCGGCTCCAGTGCTTGGATCACCGAATCGATCGAAGAAGGCACAAAAGTACGCTGACAGAAAAATCGGGTTCATCCCGATTTTCTTTATATTCTGAGTAATATTGGTGTATGAATAACAAAATTATTTCCAAGGCAATAATATTTGTACTGATATTCCTGGTTTTGTCCTGAAAATCTATATATTTTCTACTGTCCCAGCCATTTTCCTATCGCCTGGATGCTCGGTTCAAGCTCCTTCATCGTATCGGCGATCGCATTGATCTTGTTCATATCGATATCGTTCGCAATACTTTCTATCGTAGTGACGACATCCTGGTTTGCGTTAAGGAAGGTCGTTACCTCTTTTAAAGATGCGGAGATCTCCTGGGCAGACTGCAGAGCCGGACGTATATAGACATAGCCGCTCGCAACGACGGCACCTATCAGCAGCAGCATCAGGCAGAGCCGGACCACCCGGTAGGTCTGTTCCTTTCGTTTATTCTCGACCAGTTCCATTAACAGTTCTCTGTCGCTCATTTCTTCGATCGGTGTATTCATGATGAACCTCCTGTGTATTTAATTAAATTATAAATCAAGGTATTATAATAAACATATGAGAGAAAAATATAAAAGCGTAGGATTGAATTACGATATCATCCGGGAAGCCTTTCCGGATATGCAGGAATATGAAGACACTGCCAACTATTTTCTGGCTGATGAACACTTCCGTGAACTGGGAGAATTCTTAGAGAACGAAGACTACGGTATGGCGAAGGATGCGGTCAAGGGACTCTATCTTTTAGCACAGGACCTGAGGATGTTTCCGCTATATGAGAAGCTCCTGGAAGTATATGAAGATCTCGCTTATGAGATCTATGGAGATGTTTTGGAACACTACCGGGATATGATGGAAGTCCACAAACAGATACGGAGTATTTTCTATGTTTGATGCGATCGTCGTAGGGGCAGGACATGCGGGTGTAGAAGCCGCACTTTCTTTAGCTCATGCAGGAAAGAAGACCGCCCTGATCACCATCAATCTGGCACATATCGCCAAGATGCCCTGCAATCCATCAGTAGGCGGTCCGGCGAAAGGGATCGTCGTACGGGAGATCGATGCCTTAGGAGGTATGATGCCTCATGTGGCAGATGAGACAGCCCTGCAGTTCAAGATGCTGAATACGACCAAAGGTCCGGGTGTCTGGTCTTTGCGGGTACAGAGCGATAAGGAAGCCTATTCGAAGAGAATGGCCGAGATCTGTCAGAATACCGAAAACCTGGATGTGATCGAAGACATCGTGGAAGAAGTGCTCTGCGAGGAGAAGGTCTTCAAAGGGGTACGTCTGAAAAGCGGACAGACGCTTTACGGCAAAGTGTGCATCCTCACGACCGGTACCTATATGGATTCCGTTGTCATGATCTCAAGTGAGACAAAGAGCGAAGGACCGGACGGAGATGCGACTACCAAGAACTTGAGCGAATCGCTGCGGAATCTGGGTATAAGGCTCTTCCGTCTGAAGACCGGTACCCCTCAGCGTATCAAGACGGATACGATCGACTTCTCCAAAACGAAATATGAACCGGGATCGGAAGAATTCCTGTCCTTCTCGGAAGAGACGAAAAAGGAAGATGTACTGCCGTTTGAAAAACAGATCCCGTGTCATCTGACATATACGACCCCGAAGACTCTGGAGATCATCCGTGCCAACCTGCATCGTTCCAGCATGTATTCCGGAATCGTCAAAGGAGTAGGACCGCGATACTGCCCGTCTATTGAAGATAAGGTCGTACGTTTTGCGGATAAAGAGAGACATCAGCTGTTCCTTGAACCGGAGACATCCCGTCTGGATACGATCTATCTTCAGGGATTCTCTACCTCCATGCCAAGAGAGGTGCAGGAGGAGATGGTCCATTCTCTGATCGGATTAGAGAATGCGGTCATCCTGAAATATGCCTATGCGATCGAATATGATGCGGTAGATCCTCTGCAGGTCAAAGCCAATCTGGAACTCAAGGACATCGACGGATTATTTATTTCCGGACAGATCCTGGGAACGAGCGGCTATGAAGAAGCAGCCGGACTCGGACTGATGGCCAGTATCAATGCCAGAAGAAAACTGGATGGAGAAGAACCGTTCATCCTGAAGAGAGATGAATCCTATATCGGAGTCATGATCGATGACTTGGTCACTAAAGGAACGAAGGAACCGTACCGACTGCTGACATCGAGGGCAGAATACCGTTTACTGTTAAGACATGACAATGCGGATCAGAGACTGATCCGCTATGGATATGAGAACCATCTGATTTCCCGGGAAAGATATGAACGCTATCTGAAGAAGATGGAAGACATCAAAGCGCTCAAAGAGACACTGAAGACCGGAAAAGTACTGAAAGATTCCGGAATAGGCGATTATCTGGAATCCCTAGGTTTCCCGAAGGAAGATGCTTCCTATAATGCCTACGACCTCGTACGCAGACCGGGAGTAGAAGTAAAGAAGATCCTGGAACTCATGGGGATCGAGTGCGAAGACAAGATCGCCAAGCAGGCAGAGATCGAGATCAAGTATGAGGGATATATCGAGAAAGCCCGTAAGGAAGCAGAGAGGATGCTGAAGATGGACCGTATCTCTCTTCCGGAAGGACTGGATTATCTCCATATCGATAACCTTGCGCTGGAGGCAAGACAGAAATTGGACAAGATCCGTCCGTATACTTTAGGTCAGGCTTCCCGTATCTCCGGAATCAATCCGAGTGATATACAGGTACTGGCGATCTATCTCAAACAGCACGGAAAAGAATTCAATACTGAACAACAGAAAACGCAGATCAGCTGATCTGCGTTTTAATATGAATAGTTATAGAAAGTAAGTCTTATCCTAGCGGAATCTCGACTACTTCTGCCATCTTAGTCAGACATTCTTCGATCTGAGCGGAGATATCAGTTACCAGATGTTCGGTGATCTCTTCGTTCTTTTCGTTTTCCAGACTCTTATAGAGATTGGCACGCACTTCGGAAGTGATCGTATCCATCCGGGATTCGATCGTATTCTTCGGCAGCAGCTTACGCAGCGGACGAGGAAGATCCGTCTTCAGCAGGAGTTCTTCCATCTTGTCTTTACCTAATGCCAGTACCAGAATCGACAGCATCATTCCGGCAAAGATACCGGTAGGACCGCTGGCGATCAGGGCTACACCGCTTCCTCCGCACAAGAGACCGACGACGATCGAGATGATGGAATCGATCAGCCAG
>JAZPYW010000096.1:0-1832 GCA_045544415.1 Erysipelotrichaceae bacterium | reverse complement strand
CCTAAGACCGCTTGGCCTCCGACTTTTACCGTTTCGATCACGATGAACTCGCAGAAGCCAAGCTCTCTCTCGAGGAAGAAGAAGAGCTCCATCAGAAGGAAAAGAGATACAAGCAGTCCGAGAAATACCTGACTGTTCTTTCCAATGCAGTGGAACTGTATAAGGGAGAAGGGGGCATCAAGGAAAGGTTCTACGCTCTGGTCAAAGAACTGACGATCGATGATGATCACATCACCGCGATCAAAGACAGTCTGGAAAGCCTTTATTATGAACTGGAAGACAAGACATCCGAACTCGAGGATATCCTTTCATCCTTTGAAGACGATGATCTGAATATCGAATATATTGAAGAAAGACTCTTCCTGTATTCAAAATTAAAGAGAAAACATGGTACCGATACACAGGGACTTCTCGATCTTCAGGAAGACCTGAAACAGAAGATCGCCCTCTATGAAGACCGCGATCTCATCCTGGCAGAAAAACAGAAACAGCTGGATACACTGAAGAAGAATGCCTGGGAAGAGGGGAAGAAGATCAGCGTTCTGAGGTCAAATAAAGCCCGTGAGCTTGAGAAACTCATTGAGAAGGAATGTCAGGACCTCGTACTACCAAACGTTCATTTTGAGGTCTCTATCGAAGAGAAAGAGCTCTCTCCAGACGGCATCGACAATGTAGAATTCTATGTCTCCATGAACAAGGGAGATTCTCTTCGTCCGCTCAAGAACGTCGTATCCGGAGGAGAAGCCAGCAGACTGCTCCTCGCATTGAAGACGATATTCACCGAACTGTCCTCCAGCACACTCGTCGTTTTTGACGAGATCGATTCCGGCGTATCCGGAAAAGTCGCATTCGCCGTAGGCCAGAAAATGAAGAAGATCGCTCAGAATACGCAGGTATTGACGATCACGCATCTGGCACCGGTCGCAGCTGCCGCATCCCGTCATTTCTATATCTATAAGGAAGACGGAGAGAAATACACCAGTACCAGGATCCGGGAACTGAAGGGGAAGGAGATCATCCGGGAACTCGCCAATATCTCTTCCGATATCAATGAGGATTCTCTGAGAGCTGCCGAACAGCTGTACAGAAAGGCTCAGGAAGATGAAGGCCGATAAAGCGATCCGGGAATACATCCTGAATCTCTCATTGAGCGAAGGGAAAGCCGACAATACCGTCAAAAGCTACTCCCGGGATCTCTCAAAATACGCTTCTTTCCTCAAGGAAAACGTCATCGATGATATCGAAGATGTCGATGACCGCCTCATTGAGGACTTTTTCTTTGAATGTCACGATGAATATGCACCGGCTACAGTCAACCGTCTCAAGACTTCAGTACGCAATCTCCATCGTTTTCTCAACTTCAAATACGATCTGCATGATCCGACACTCAATGTCGAAGTGACTCACGCTCAAAAACGTCTGCCGGTCTACTGTACCGTCGATGAGATCGAGACGCTGATGTCCGTATTCGGCGATTCCCCGAAAGAGATCCTGGATCACGCTATCCTCGAAACGATCTACGGTCTGGGGCTCAGAGTCAGCGAATGCTGCAGCATGAAGATCTCCCAGGTGAATCTGAATGAAGGTTTCGCAAAAATCCTGGGAAAAGGATCCAAGGAACGCCTGATCCCGATCCCGGAAAGAACGAAAGAACTGATGAAGATCTATTACGCGGATATCCGTCCGCTCTGGAACAAACGTTCCAACAGCAATTTCTTCATCAACGAAAAAGGAAACAGCATCTATCCGCGTTACGTACAGAAGATGCTGAAGGACTCTGCAATAAAATGCGGCATCCGCAAGCACATCACTCCTCATAAGCTCCGTCATTC
>JAZPYW010000095.1:0-13901 GCA_045544415.1 Erysipelotrichaceae bacterium | reverse complement strand
AGTCGTATGCATCCTCTTCTTGGACCATTACTTCCAGTTCTCTAACGATAAATTCCTCTACACAAGCCACTCTTACTCTTCAGTGTAGAAAACTGCTGATAATCCATGCATCTAGATATCTTCGAGCAGATATATCCAGTGGTTCTTTGGTAATAACCACAGGATAGTGGATAATGAAATAGTTAATCGCCGCTTCGATAATAGAAGTTGATTCTCGGAAAGAAGTCGTGGCCAAAAATAAAACAGATATCATTTATAAAATATAAAATGCCGAATATCGCAAAAAAGATGATGATAGGATGGCATTTCTTTTTTATAGAATAGTATGTATTATAAATGCTTAATGGAAGTGAAAGCGGAGAAAGATATATATTAAGGATTCCTAAGACAATCACGATTAGAGATTCTTTCAAGGGATAATAAGAAGACGAATCTAAAGAAACGTCATCGGCCGCAATTGTTTTCTTTTCTGGCCGCATTTCCAGATCTTCGTCCACTGTAGCTTCCAAATCGAAATAAGACCGGTCAACGTGAAAAAGAGCACATAGATGTTGAAGATTGTCCTCAGAAGGCATAACAGCGTCATTCTCCCAACGAGATATCATCGACCTGTCAATATTCAGTTCTTTGCCAAGAGATTCCTGAGAATAATTATTTATTACTCTTAATGATTTGATTTTACGTCCAATAGATTCCATACGTTCTTCCAAGATAAATAATATACCAAATAATTATAAAAAAGAATTTAAAGCAATCATATAATTGAGGCATAAAAAGGAAAACAGTCTCTCATCAGACTGTTTTTATAGAGGGTAAAACGTGATTAAGCGCTTTTATAGAATGAAATACTATCACTTCGTTTCTCCTTGAGAAAGAGCTGGGTAAAGGACTGATGCTTTATCTTCTTTGATGCTTTCCAATTTAAATGCGATGAGGCCGTTCTCTGCATTTTTATATTGTGGAAATAGGTGCAGCCTGTTTAAGATATCTCTATTTTGAGATACCTTCTTGCTATTGGATACATCTATATCAACAATATAAATATCCTGATAGATATAAGAAGCTTGACCTGTTTTTAACTGCAGTTTTAAATAGTCGTTTTCGTTATCGTGTTCTTGTTTAGATCCTAAATTGCCCAAAGGATATACTTGCGAATTATAAACATTATTAAGTTCATCGTCGTTTTTATTTCCGGCTAATTCTTCTAGCAATTCCCTTGTTGGGACAACAGTCAGCAAAATATGAGTTATAAATGTATCTGTTTCGTCTAGAGTAAAAACCACTTCTTCTGAGATTTTTCCGGTTTTCTCGAATGCGTAACGTTTCATGTGGTTATCTGTCTTTTTTGTACACCCCGAAAGCAGAACTAAAGACAAAAATAAGCATATTAATATTTTTTTCATATTGTGTACCCTAGTTCAGCGAGCAGCTGAGGTATTGCGTAGCAGAACCCGATCCTCCAGAATAACCGTAATCATAACTCACCGTGAAATACACTCTAACAGTACTTCCTGAATATACCGTGTTTGTTGAATAACTATTACTTACAGTAGCATAGGCTGACTCGCCTGCAGAAGAATCGTTGATTCCTGCGCCATGGAACACAACTCCCTCATAATAGAGAGTCCTGTTGTTGCTAGAATTATAGTATCTCGTGCCTGTAAGACGAACCGTAATTGGAAACTGATATCCGTGGTTTGTATAACCAGCCGTGATGGTTCGATCGAATGATTCGACGCCTACAACATAAGGCTCCGGATCTATTGGTTCTTCAGGTTTTTCCGTTTCCTCTGCGAAAACAGGAAGGCTACAGGCAAAAACTGCGAGTACTGTCAGCATTACAATAATGATCCTTTTCATACTTTTTTCTCCTTCTACTATGCATAAGTAAAGATGAGCAAAAACATCGATTCAATAAATGAGACATCTCCTTTTTCCTAGCGAGCAAGCGCAGCAAATACTTCCCTCTACATTTTCATTCTAAAAAAATTACCCAATGAAAGCTGTGACTCTTAAGTCACAAATTGTGATTTTTGTCGATGACACCCTTCACAAAAAATGTGACAAGGTTGTCACATTGAATAATGTTCTTGTTTTCGTATTTTGAGGACCTAAAGATTGTTAGTGACTGTCAGCATCAGTACGATCCAGAATATCTCATCTGAGTACGCCCATTTTGCCAGGATAAGATCGACTTCAGGAGGGAAGATACCGCCGCTGGAGATGTACAGGTCTCCGGTATACAGACGCAGCCCTTTAAAGATAAGATATCCGGTCAGAATGATCTGCATGCACAGTTCAAAGCTGTCTAATGAAGATCTGTCCGCTTTCTTCCATTTCCGAGGGATCATATCGATCAGCAGGACTGCTGCAGTGAGAATGCGTAATACGACGTAAAGATCAGCCTGTATTTTTTCTTTGAACAGCAGAAGGATCACATTGATGATCAGGAATGCACAGCTGAAGATCGTCTGTCTGTTTACTTTCTTTTCAGCCTTTTCCATTATGCCTCCATATCCTCCTTTTCGAGTATCACACCCCCACTTATATTATAAAAATAACCCGGAAAACCGGCTGTAGATTTGGTTCACAGAATTTGAAAAGATGCGAATTTAAATAATCCTGAAGGTATTGGTAATACATAATATGTGTGATCGATGATTCGAAAGAACGAACTGTCTTGTTGAGAAAAACACCCGGAAATGTGTTGAAACTGTGAAAAAGTGGTATAATGAAAATGCTTACAAGGTAAGTATAATAGAAAGGAAGTCAGAGATACATTTTTGAATGTATCAAGAAGCACAATGAAAAAACTTTTTACTCTGTTGTTAGCTGTAATGCTGACATTCTCACTGGTAGGCTGCTCCGGCGGCGGTGAACAGAAACCTGCTGACGATACTGCAGACCAGTCCGAAGTACAGAAGATCATCGCAGAAGCTCAGACGATGACTCTGGAAGAACTCGCTAAGAAAGCGATCGAAGAATCCAATGGCAAGACATTCTACGGTGTCGGTAACTCCAGCCGTGGTAAGACAGCTTTGCCGTTATTCATCGATTACTTAAAGACGATCGATTCTTCCTACAGCATGGATTATGAATGGCAGCAGCCGAAGAACAACAAGATCTTCGATCAGCTGACTGCTGATGGTTTAAAAGAGACCGGTACCTTCGCGATGACTCTGATCCAGGATGGTAACCAGATCGAATCCAAGATGGTAAAGACCGGTGTTCTGGATACTTTCATCCCGAAAGAATGGGCTGAAGCAAACGGAACGACTCCGGAAGAATATAAGGGCTACTTACCGTTACAGACATTAAATAAGATCTTCGAATACAACTGTGTCAATCCGGATAAGACTTATGACAATGTCTGGGATTTCGTAGCAGAAGGCGAACATGGATTATTCATGGATATCGATTCCGAGATCGTTGGTAAGAACTTCTTATATATGCTGACGAAGGATGAATATGCAGCTGTTGTCAAAGATGCTTATGATAAGCTCTCTGATGCAGAAAAGGCATACTTCCAGCCGACAGTCGACGCTATGGCGAAAGATGCTGAAGAATTAGGCTTAGGTGAAAACGGTAAATATGCATTAGCGTGGATCAAGTTATGGGTCAACAGCTACAATGCAGTAACGGATGATGGTCCTATCTGCAAGACCTTAGTCGATGCTTCTGCAGTCAACCAGTTCGGTCTGCTCGTTTACTCGAAAGTACGTTCCGTTGAAGAGACTGATTCCGTCTCCGTCAACAACATCAAAGTCGCTGCATATCAGCCGGGTTACGAAGGATTCGGCGGTTATGCATACTGCCATTATCTGTTTGTCACAGACAATTCTCCATTACCTTGGACAGCCTGTGCCTTCATTGCTTACATGACAGAGACAGTCGACGGCTTCTCCGCCTGGGGTAAGGATATCGGTGGTTACTCCTCCAATCCGACTGTTGCTGCAGCAACGGAAGAGAAGTTCCATCATTCTACCGGTGAATCCTCCAATGTCGCCTGCGAGACAACGATGGATAAGGGTTATGACTGGTGGATCAACAACGGTAAACTCGTCGTCGAAGATCCGAAGTACTGTGCAGATGTAGCATTCACAGTCGGTTCCTGGATCGAGATGCTCGATAAGTATACACCGCAATAAAGAGATCTATTCTAACAGTAAAATCAATCAATAAGCGATAGTGCCTTTGTAGTATTATCTACAGAGGCACTTTCTACAAGAGAGGGGATTTATGTCAAAATCAATGAAAATCAGGCTGAATAGTATCAAGACATACTTAAGCAAGCCTCAGAACATCATTCTGATCCTGACAGGCATCCTGGTCACCTTTACGACGATCGCACCGATCGTAGCGATCATCCGTGATACATTGACGATACATCCGGGTACGATCGATCAGCATCTCTCGGGAAAGACGAGCGGCTATACTCTGGTCAACTATGTCGACCTGTTTACGAGCCGTCTGGCCAAGACGAATCTGTGGACGCCGTTATGGAATACGACGATCCTGGCGATCGGAGCTTGTACGTTTGCGATCCTCTTCGGCGGTACCTTCGCGTATCTCGTGACCCGTACGAACATGGCCTTCAAGAAGTACCTGAGTTCGATCTTCATCTTCCCGTATATCATGCCGCAGTGGACATTGGCGGTCGTATGGCAGAACCTGTTCAACTCGAACGCAGTAACGGGCACTTCAAACGGACTGCTGGCATCGCTGTTCGGCATCAATATGCCGGCCTGGTGGTGTGTAGGCATGTTCCCGAGTATCGTCGTACTGGGCATGCATTATGCGCCGTTTGCCTATATCCTGATCGGCGGTATCTTCAAGAATATGGATGCCAACCTGGAAGAGGCAGCAACGATCCTGGATACTCCAAGATGGAAGATCTTTACGAGAGTCACCATCCCGATGGTCAAACCGGCCATCCTGTCTACGATCCTGCTGGTCGTCGGTAGTACGATCGGTTCCTATCCGGTACCGCATTACTTAGGTCTGACGACCCTGGCTACGAAATATGTCTCGATGAATGATAAGTACACCGGTGAAGCATCGATCATTGCGATCATCATGATGCTGTTCGGCGTGGCGATCATGTATCTCAACCAAAGATCTCTGCATTCGAGAAAGTCCTATACGACCGTTACCGGTAAGTCCGGACAGATCACGAAGGTCAATCTCGGAAAGAGCGGCCGATACGTCATCGCCGTCATCTTCGTCTTCATCACGTTCTTCACTTCGATCTTCCCGATCATCTCCTTCGCGTTTGAGACATTCCTGCCGAATCCGGGAGATTATTCCTTCTTATATACCGGCAATACGAACAACCTCACGACGAAGTGGTGGCTCACATCGGAGAATATCACTGAGAACGGTATGTATGGACAGATGGGTATCCTCCACAACAAGATGATCTGGAATGCCTTCAAGGGAACGGTCATGGTCGCAGTGATCTGCTGTCTGACAGCCGGCACCATCGGTACTCTGATCGGCTATGCCGTATCCAAAAACAGACACGGCAAATTGGCGAGCTACGTCAATTCAATGGCTTTCCTGCCATACCTGATGCCGTCTGTTGCGGTAGGTGCTGCCTACTTCATCCTGTTCTCTTCGGGTAAAGTCAATCTCTTCAATACCTATACAGCACTGATCATCGTCGGTACCGTCAAATACATTCCGTTCGCATCGAGGAGCTCCTTGAACTCCATGCTGCAGCTGTCGAATGAGATCGAGGAATCGGCGATCATACAGGACGTTCCGTGGATCAAACGTATGACGAGGATCATCATCCCGATCCAGAAGTCATCGATCGTCTCCGGCTTCTTACTGCCGTTTATGACGTGCTTGAGAGAACTGTCGCTGTTCATGCTGTTATGTGTACAGGGATTCATCTTATCTACTACTTTGGATTACTTTGATGAAATGGGTCTTTATGCTTTCTCCAGTGGTATCAACCTGATCCTGATCGTAACGATTCTGATCAGCAACTTCGTCGTCAATAAGATCACCGGAGCAAGTCTGGATGAAGGTATCGGAGGTTAAAATATGCCGAAAATTTTATTGGAACATGTCACAAAACGTTATGATAGATTCTATGCTGTCGATGATCTGAACCTGACGATCGAAGACAATGCATTCGTCACTTTATTAGGTCCTTCCGGCTGCGGCAAGACGACGACACTGCGTATGATCGCAGGTCTCGAGACACCGACGAGCGGAAAGATCACGATCGGAGACCGGGTCGTATTCGATTCTGCCGAGGGTATCAATATCCCGGCAAACAAGCGTAAAGTCGGATTCCTTTTCCAGAACTACGCCTTGTGGCCGAATATGACGGTCTATGAGAATATCTCCTTCGGTCTGACGAATGTCAATGAAGAGATGCCGATGATCGATGTGGAATCGAGAGCCAATGCGGCACTGATCAAAGCGCTCAGCCGTCCTCAGGAAGTCAGGAAACTGATCGAAGAGTGCTACGACAAGAAGGGAAAACTCGACGAGAAGAAAGCCCTGATCAAACTGATCGACCGCTATGAGATCTCCATGATGTCTGCGAAGAAGCTGCTGGGGTATAAGCTCCATACTTCAAATGATGTCACGAAGGATGCAGAGAGATATACGAACGAACTGCAGAATGCGATCGATGCCGCCAAAAAGAAAGCGGCCGCATCCGGATATACCTATGATGAGGATTATACGTATCTGAAAGATGGGAAAGTCTACCAGACCAAGAGAAAGCTGACGAAGGAAGAGATCGACTTAGCGGTACGGAGAGTATCCCGTATCGTCAAGATCGGTATGTTCATGGACCGTTATCCGGCCGAACTCTCCGGCGGTCAGCAGCAGCGTGTTGCGATCGCAAGAACTCTGGCACCGGAGCCGACGGTACTCTTCATGGATGAACCGCTGTCCAACCTGGATGCCAAGCTGAGACTGGAAATGAGATCGGAACTGCAGAGACTTCATCTGGAGACCGGATCGACTTTCGTCTATGTCACGCATGACCAGATGGAAGCGATGACTCTGGCTACCCGTATCTGTCTGATCGACAACGGTCTCTTGCAGCAGTATGACGCACCGCTCGATGTCTACAACAGACCGAACAATCTGTTCGTTGCCGACTTCGTCGGAAATCCGGCCATCAACTTTATCGATGCCAAAGGAAAACAGACGGAAGCAGGTGTCGAACTGAATGCCTTCGGAGACAAGAAAGCACTGTTCATTCCGAATGAGCCGCTGGATCTGACAAAGTGGCATGAGGAAGAAAGAACACGTGTCGCTGCCGAAAAGGAAAAAGAAGCGGAGAAGTTAAAACAGAAGGGTGCTGTTGAAAAGTCCAACAAGGAGACGAACTTCAAGTACCATGTCGCCCTGATCGATGAACAGGAAGACTACGATGATGAAGTTGAACTCAGCGATGAGGATTACGTCATCGGTGTCCGTCCGGAATTCGTCAAGATCTCGGAAGCCGGAATGCTGGAAGGAGAAGTATATTCCTCCATGCCTACCGGTATGGAAACGACTCTGCGTATCGCTCATGGCAATTACCTGCTGACAGGTGTCATGTTCGGAGGTGTCGTATACAAACTGGGTGAAAAGGTCAATATCGACTTCACCGGTAGAAATGCCATCCTGTTTGACCGCAAGTCCGGAAGAATGATCGCCTTAGGCGAACTCCAGGTCAAATAGAAATAAGTTTTACAGACATGAAAAAAGACGGAAGGAAACTTCCGTCTTTCGTTTGGGAATGTGAGATATTAAAGAGTCTTGCGGTATTCCTTTACCACATCCATGAATTCTTTTACACGGGATTCATCGACCGGATTCTCGAATTTGCCGTCTACTTTGAAAGTCGTAGCGCATACGGCACCATCGGAGGCAGATAACTGTCTTACGATGTTGTCTTTGTTGCAGCCGGTATTGCAGAAGACCGGAGTCTTCTTTACGGAGTTCTTTACTACCGTGAGTACCTGAGTATCGGTCTCTGCTCCTGCGGTGAGTCCCGATACGCATAAGGCATCCGGCTTGCAGTTGAATTCGGTAGTTTTCGCAATGGATGCGATGTCCCGGTCGTTTAAGTATTTCGCTGCCTCCGGTACGATGTTGTATAACATTTTAATATCATCTGCACCGATGCGCGCCCTGTGTCTGGCGGTCTCTCCGGCATTGGTGTTCCAGAGACCGAAATCGGAAGCGTATACTCCGGAGATGATCTCTCTGATGAAGGATCCTCCTACTGCCTTGCAGGTATTTAATGAGGCAACAGGATCCCAGAGGCAGTTGACGCCATACGGGATAGTCAGTATGTCTTTGCATCGGCCGATGACATAGGCCATGGATGCCTGAGTGATGGCTTCTACCCTGGTGAGATAAGGAAGCGAATACTCATTCGAAAACATGATGCCGTCTACGCCGCCGTTCTGTAAGGCCAATACATCCTTTCTTGCGTATTCGACGACCTTCTCCATTCCTCCCTCTTCATCATAGTAGGGATCACCCGGTAAAGGCTGTAAATGGCACATGGCGATGATCGGCTTTTTCACATGGAAGACTTCTTCCAGCCAGTTTGAAGTATCTTTATAGAAATCTAAGCTCATAGGGAACCTCCTTTACTATTCTCATAATAGCATATGTTCTTTCCTTTATCTTCTAAAATGTTTCTAAATGTTTGTTTTATAGTGATTAGACCACAGATTATTACTTTTATATTGACAGAAACGAAAGAAAAGATAAAAATGTAATTAGAAGAAAGAAGGAAAAAGATAATGAACAGATATCTCGGAACAGTTAACTGGAAAGAGGCTGACCGGATGATGAAAGAGGCCAGAGCAGTCATTCTTCCTTTAGGTTCTACAGAACAGCACGGTTATCATATGTGTCTGGAAACAGATAATATCGTAGCGCTTCATGTCGCCATGGAGCTGGCAGAAAGAACGGACTGTGTCGTCATGCCGGTACTCAATTACGGACAGGCGTGGTCTGCCTGCGACTTCCCGGGAACGTTCAATGTTAAGGAAAAACATTATATAGAGATCATTAAAGATCTTGTAAAAAGTATTGAAGAAAAAGGAGCCAGAAATATCATCCTCTTCTCCGGACATTGGGGCAATGTAGCTCCAATCAAGATCGCCTGCAGAGAACTGCTGGATGAAGATGGTTATAACAACGTTTATCATATGTCCTACACGAATCTGAAGAAGACTTCGGAAGGGATCATGGAGACGCCTTTATGGCATGGAAGCGGCTTCCATGCGGGAGAGATCGAGACTTCGATCATGCTGAAGATCTCTCCGGAGAGCGTAAACATGGACAATGCGGTTATCGATTACCCTGAAACGCCTAAAGGGTATGAAATAAGACCAGTACATTGGTCAGAATTTGCCACGACCGGAATTTTCGGTGATGCCACAAAGGCAACAGCGGAAAAAGGGGAGAAGTATCTCGAAAGATGGCTTAATGAACTGGTAGAGCTGATTACGAATAATATTGATTATTAAGAAAGGGGAAAGTATCAATGTCAGTATTAACAAGTATCGCTTCGTTTTTGAAGATCATTGCCGGTCAGATCGAATTGGTCCTGGCAATCGTCGTCCTTATCGGTCTATTGCTCCAGAAGAAGAAACCTGTCGATATCCTGATCGGCGTGATCAAGGCATACGTAGGCGTACTCGTTCTCAAACAAGGTTCTTCTTTACTGCAGGCACCTTATAAGCCGGTCATGGCTATGCTGCAGGCGAAATTTGGTGTCACAGGTATCATTACCGAAAACTATACAGGTATGGCTTCGATCAATTCGGCTATTCCTGAACTGGTCACGATGGTCCCTGTCGTTATGATGCTGGGCTTCCTGATCAATGTCCTTCTTGCGAAGTTCGGACCGCTCAAAGTCGTCTTCTTGACAGCTCATACGATGCTGGCTTTCGCGACTCTGACTGTCTGGCTCAATAACTGGTTCTTCGGTCTCACCGGAACAGGATTGCTGCTCTTATCCAGCTTATTCTGCGGCGTATTCTGGACGGTAATGCCTGCATGGACTTATCGCTACTCCAAACCGTTCGTTGGAAACGGATTCACCCTTGGTCATATCTCCGGTATGGCAGCAGTCATCAGCTCCCGTATCGGTATGCTGTTAGGCAAGTATGATCCGAAGAATCCGAAGTTCTACGAAGAAACAGACGAAGATATCGAAGAGAATGAGAACTACAGTGCTCTCACCCGTATCTTCAATGATAATACAGTCGTTACTACGATCCTGATGACCGTCGTTCTGACCGTCGGATGTCTGCTCTGCGGCAAAGATGCCATCGTTGCAGCAGCCGGCAGCACGAACTGGGTCGTCTGGATGCTTGAACTCGGCGGCCAGTTTGCTTTAGGTATCATCGTATTGCTGACAGGTGTCCGTATGATGATCTCCGAGCTCGTTCCGGCATTCAAGGGTATTGCTGATGCATTCATCCCTGGTGCTGTTCCTTCTGTTGATATGCCGGTATTCTTCCCGCTCGCTCCGTTAGCATCTACGATCGGTTTCTTAGGCGCGTTCTTAGGAGAATTCTTAGGATTCTTCATCCTGACAGCTATGAAGAGCACGATCCTGATGATCCCTGGTATCATCGCTACCTTCTTCGATGGCGGTATCGCCGGTGTCTTCGGTTTCAAATACGGCGGCAGAAAAGCTGCTCTCATCAGTGGTATCGTCTGTGGTCTCGTTCAGATCCTCGGCGGCGTCATCTTTGCGAGAACGACAGGTTTGGCTACATTGGGTGCAACATACGGCAATACAGACTTCGGAAGCACGATGATGCTCTTATCCGTCTGTATGAACGTACTGCGCAACCCGATCATCTTCGCAGTCCTGCTCGTAGGTATCTATGTACTTGCCTGCTTCCTGCTGAAGAAGAATTTCGACAAAGAATAATTTCATTCTTTCCTTATCAGGTCGGAGGAAGGCAACACTCCGACCTGATCCCCTACAATGATCTCGTGTGGTAATATAGTTTAAAGAGGATTACAAATATGCTTCCTGAAGAACGAAGAGAATCTATTTTAGAAAAGATCAAGAAAAACAAGTCAATTACCGTACAGGAGATCGTTGAGGAATATCAGATAACACCTGTGACTGCCCGAAGAGATCTGGATATCCTTTCCAATACCGGAGAGATCCGGAGATCGCACGGAGGTGCTATTCTCATCAACAAAAAAGTAGGAGATGAATCTCTCTACGACTATAAAGCAGATCAGCAGTCCAAGATCAAAGCTCTGATCGGAAAGAAAGCGGCATCGCTTATTGAAGAAGGGGAATGTATCGGGATCGACATCGGTACTACTGCCTATGAAGTTTCCAGGAATCTTTCCCGTTTCAACAAACTGACGGTCGTGACAGCTTCTATTCCGGTCATCAACGAACTGATGAATGTGCCTCAGATCAATGTGACTTGCGTCGGTGGCGAACTTTCGAGATACGACAAGTCCCTGAACGGACACAATGCCATCAGAACGATCGAAGAATATGTACTGGACAAGGTTTTTATCGGTGTAGCCGGTGTCTCGTTTGATTTCGGATTTACGTTGTTTAATATGGATGATTCTTTGGTAAAGAGGGTTTTCATTAAACGTTCTCGGGAAGTGATAATGCTCCTGGATTCATCGAAGATCGGTCAGGTAAAATATGCAAAACTGTGCGGTCTGGAAGATGTGCACAAGATCATAACTGACAGCAATATAGCTGAGGAAGATCTGAACAGATTCAGATCTTATGGAATCGAGGTCATTATCGCCGACGAGGATTGATTCACGGAGGTGATAATATGTTGAAAGTTTTAACTGTTTGCATAAACGGCATGGGCTCGAGCCTCATTCTGAAAATGACTGTAGAAAAGGCATTCAAGGAATTGGGGATCGATGCTGAAGTCCGGCATTGCAACGCTAGTGAGTATAAGGGAAAGAAGGCAGATGTCGTGATCACGACGCCATCTCTGGCAAAGACGATACAGCCGCCTGAGGAAACAACGGTCGTGCTGACAAAGAACTTTACCGATGTCAAAGTGATCAAAGAAAAGATCGCCGAAGCCCTCAAACTTAACGAAGGAAACGAAGATGACGTGGCTAAAGGAAACGTTTAATACGGAAAAACCCATCATCGGACTCATCCATTTAAAAGCGTTTCCCGGCAGCCCAAACTATAAAAAAGAAGAAACCATCGAGAATATTATCGAATATGCGAAAGAAGATTACCGGAACCTCGTAGAGGGCGGTATCGACGCAGTTGTTTTTTGTGATGAATACGATAAGCCTTATTTCAAACAGGCCAAACCGCATTCCATCGCGTTCATGACTTCAATAATCAAAGAAGTTCTCAAAGACGAGAAAAAGATACCATACGGAGTAGACCTGCAATGGGATCCGAAAGCTTCTCTGGCGATCGCCAAAGCGACCGGAGCATCTTTTATCCGCGGGATCATCTGCGGGACCTATTGCGGAGATTATGGATTCTACAGCGTCGATGTAGAAGATCTGCTGCATTACAAACATATGATAAAAGCTGATGATGTACGGTTACTGACGAATCTGTGTCCGGAGTTTTCCTATTCCCTGGATAAGCGTTCTCTGGAGCTGAGATCCAAGACAGCGTACAAGAGTTCTCTTATTGACGGGATATGCATTTCCGGAGATATGGCAGGTACGGGAGTGCCTCTCGATTGTCTGAGAAGTGTTAAAGAGACAGTGGGAGACAATGCGGTATTTGCGAATACCGGTGTGAATTTCGATACAGTACACGACATTATGAAGACAGTTGACGGCTGTTTTGTGGCTACCTGCATCAAGAAAGACGGATGCAGTGAGAACGGCATCGACGTGGAACGGACGAGAAAACTCGTTCATCTGGCAAAAGGAGAATAATACACTATGGAATATATTCAGACAGTTCTCGGCACGATCAGACCGGAAGAACTGGGAGTAACAGATTATCATGATCATCTGATCACGATCGGCGGCGGAGAAGAAAAGGCCGATAAGGACCTGAGACTGGACCGTGTCGATTATGCGATCGAAGCGATGAAAGACTTCAAAGCAGCCGGAGGCTGTGCTCTCGTTGACATGAACCCGATCGACTGCGGAAGACAGATCGAGATGCTGAAAGAGATCTCGGCAGCTTCAGGAGTACATATCATCTCCTGTACCGGTTTCCAGAGATCCATCTATTATGATGCAGAACACTGGGTAAATAAATATCCGGTAGAAGAGATCGCCAGGCTGATCGCAGAAGAAGTAGAGATCGGTATAGAAGTAAACAATTACAACGGACCGATCGTTACCAGAAGTACAGCTAAGGCCGGTGTCATCAAGGCTGCTACACATTACAACATGATCAAGCCGATGGAGAGAAGGGTATTACAGGCTGTCTGCATGGCTTCCCTGCGCACAGGAGCTCCGATATCTACGCATACAGAACGCGGTACCATGGGCCTGGAAACGATCGAAGCAGTCGTTGCCGGAGGTGTCGATCCTAAGAGAGTCACTCTGGGACATGTCGACCGGAATCCGGACCTTGCCTACCATAAGAAGATGGCATCCTATGGTGTCACTTTGGGTTACGACGGACCTTCCAGAGCGAAGTACTGGCCGGATTCCGTACTGATCGAACTCATCCGCGGCATGTGCGACGCAGGTTATGCGGACAATATCATGCTGGGAGGAGACAACGGCAGAGCCAGCATGTGGAAGGAATATGCCGGAGCATATGGACATCGTTACATTCTTGATCACTTTGTTCCTCGTTTACGTGAAGAGGGCGTCAAGGAAGAGGATATCCATAAGATGCTGGTAGATAACCCGAGAAGACAATTCTCGATCATCAAGTAGTATTCATTATTCGCGAAGTTATTGAAAAGAGAACT
>JAZPYW010000094.1:0-2324 GCA_045544415.1 Erysipelotrichaceae bacterium | reverse complement strand
CCGCCATAGCGGATATGGACACTCCCGGAGAGAGTTTCTTCGCCCTTTCCGCTTTCGGTACTATTGGCAGCGATATCGATGTTCGCCGCACCGATGATATGAAACTTCTTTCCCATGATCAGTAGAGCCTTTCAAATATCGTCTCGGCATCTTCATAATGCCAATATTCGCCATATCCCGGACTTCCCTGTGCTCCTGCCAGCAGCAGCAGATAAGACCTGCCTCCCTGACGGTAGAGGATGGAGATGCACTGCCCGGCCATGCCGGTATATCCGGTCTTTCCTCCCAGTACATCCACATGATCGGAATTCACCGGATTGACGGTTGAATAATAGGTATCGCGTTCCGAAGAATAATAGAGCGATTCCAGGACTTCTCTGCCGGTACGGTAGCTCAGCGTATCGAGATAGATCGCTAACAGATCGTTCAAAGACATCACATGATCGCTGTCATGCAGACCGGTCGTGTTCTCGAAATGAGCGTCCAGCCCGAGCTCCTTGCTGAGATAGTTCATCTCCTTGATGAGATCAGTCCCCATCTTTGCCGCATAGTTCTCTAAAGCGATCGCCGCATCGGCTCCGGAAGGAAGGATCAGGGCATAGAGAAGTTCTTCTATCGTGTAATCGGTATTCCCGGAGAGACCTGCGATCGAAGCATTCATCTCGATGAGAGCTCCGATATCCGCATAGGAGATATAAGAAGTATCCTTCAGATCTTCAGCTAGATGCAATACCGCATCCAGAGTCATGACTTTCGTCAGGGAAGCCGGATAGATCTCTTTATCGGCGTCCTTTTCATATAAGACTTTCATATCGTTGAGACGGATCAGCAGATACTCTTCGGAATGAAGTTCAAAAGGAAACTCCCTTGCTTCACTGTAATCCGGTATATGGATATCTTTCACGGAGACTTTCTGTTCATAGGCACTGCGCACCGCACAGCCGAAAAGGCCCGTCGAAAGAAGGAGTATGCTCAGCGATACGAAGAGTTTTTTAAAGACTGCGGTAGAATTCATAGCTCTTGAGATGTATATCGGCATTCGCAAAAAAGAAATCCGCCATCAGGAAGAAATCCCGGCGGTCATAATCGTAATCCAGAAGGATGGAAAAATGTTCGAAAGATGCTTTGTTTAGAAGACGGAACTTCTTGAGAGTCACCACATCGACCGGTTCTTCCCCATAGAGATGATCACTGCACAGAAAGCCTCCGTGCTTGTTCGATAAGGCGACGACCTGTTTCTTTCCGCATATCGCACAGCCGTCGACCATTGGTGCTACACCGTAGCTTTTGCTGAGAAACGAGAAGAAGAGAGCTCCCGAGAGATACTTCTCTTCTTTTTTCATATGACGGAGCGTATGAAGCAGTGCATCATAATATTCCGCATCCGCCAAGTCGCTGAATTTGAGACAGACATCGGGAAAGATATTGCGGTAGGCAAGTTCCTCGATATCGTTGTCGGCATAGAAATCTTCCAGCAGTTTTCCGTTATGCAGGGTGAATATCGTCTTCCCTTCTTTGAGATCGAAGAGGAACTCATAGAGACATAAGGGAAGAAAACGGTTTTTGGAATTGATCTTTCGGGCAGATCTCGCCACGAGAGAAAGAACTCCGTATTCCCTGCTCAATACCCGGAGTATACTGTCGTTATCTTTATATTCGGAGACCGATAGAACGATGGCCGAGATCCGGTCATTCATCCTGATCCCCCTTGAAATATCCGAGTTCAAACAGACGTTTTTCCTTATTCAGCCAGTCTTCTTCGACCCGGACATACAGGGAAAGGATGATCTTCTTATGATAGATCTCTTTCAGTTCGGCAGTAGAAGCGTCATTGATCTTCTTCAGCATCGCTCCGTTTCGGCCGATGATGATCGCTTTATGCGTCTGTTTATTGCAGATGATGGTCGCTTCGATGAAGACTCTCTTATCCGTTTCCTTGACTTCTTCTACCTGACAGGCAACCAGATGCGGTACTTCCTGTTCGGTATTCAGGATGACTTTTTCACGGATGATCTCGGAGATCTGGAATTCCCGGGACATGCTGGTCTTCATATCTTCCGGATAATAGAGGATATCATCGTGGAGATAGTTCTCCGTCGTCTTCAGCAGTTCATCGATATTGTCGCTGTTCAGTGCACTGATCGGGATGATCTCCGCGAAATAGTATTTCCGGGACGCATAGCTGAGTCTTTCGATCAGCAGACTGCGGTCCATCTCGTCGATCTTGTTTACCAGCAGAAAGACCGGGATCTCATAGACGAAGAGCTTCTCCAGGATCTCTTCATCCGCATCGCCCAGGCCCTTGCTGCCGTCGAGGATATAGT
>JAZPYW010000093.1:0-17496 GCA_045544415.1 Erysipelotrichaceae bacterium | reverse complement strand
TTAAATAATAAAACAATAACAGAAAAAGAGTTAATGGATGATAAAGTTGGAATTATGGATATAAAAGCAGTAATAAATGGAAAAACAATAAACTCCGGAGTCTGATTGTCATTGCGGTCTGCCTTCTTCTTTTTGCCGGTCTTGCCATATGGGCCAATCACGGAACAAAGGAAGAGGGTATTCAGCCAGATGAATTTGCTGAATATGAAAACGGAACAGTCATCGACATCCTCTCTGATAATATCTATCAGGATGATAATGCAGACGGCGCCTACCGCGGTGAACAGATGCTGACCGTAAGGATCGACACAGGAAGGTACAAAGGAGAGACGCTGCTGGCCTATAACTATGTCGGGCCGGTCTATAGTGTCCCGGTACACTCCGGCGAACATGTGACTCTGATCATATCTACCCATGCAAACGGTGATCACAATGCGACCGTATACGAAGTCAACCGGCTCCCGGGTGTTCTCATTATTGCAGCAGTATTTGTTTTAACAGCGATCCTGATCGGAGGAAAGAGCGGAGCCAAGTCTCTTCTCGGGCTTCTGTTCATTGCCTTATCCCTCTTTTTGGTTCTCCTCCCTTCTCTCATGAAGGGGGCTCCTACCGTCCTGATGACCTTCCTAGTCTGTGTGATCATATCTGCATTCTCATTTACCGTCATGAGCGGATTTAACCGCAAGACCATCTGCGCCTTCCTGGGAACAGTTTCCGGAGTTGCAGCAGCTTTCCTGTTCGCTTATATCGCTCAGAAGATCCTGAGGATCGACGGTCTCAGACTGGATGATGTAGAAGCGATCATGCAGCTGAACAGCAGTGGATACAAAGTAGGATTGAAAGGACTCCTCTCAGCCGGCGTCATCATCAGTTCCTTGGGAGCCGTCATGGATGTAGCGATGGGTCTTTCCTCTTCGATCTCGGAACTCCATGAAACAGATCCGTCTCTTACTTCAAAGCAGTTATTCCTCTCCGGTATGAATATCGGAAAAGATATGGTCGGAACGATGACATCTACATTAGTTCTTGCATTTCTGGGAAGCAGTTTCGTTCTGATCCTCTACCTGTACTCTCTGAATCTGGGCACCTATCAGTTAATGAGTTCTTCTTATTTATCAGTTGAGCTCATTTCTGCATTATCCAGCAGCTTCGGAGCGATCCTCTCTGTTCCGATCACAGCGCTGATCTCCGGAAAGGTATTCGCTTCAAAACAATAGACCATAACGATCTATGCAAACTTGCACAAAAAAAGAAGACTGCTCTTTACGATCGGGCAGTCTTCTTTCTGCAATCATTTAACGGAACTCTACCTGTTTGTCTCACTTATGACGCTGTTTCCGAAGATATAGTCTACCGATTCTTCATCGATGAGCTTCTCTCCTCCCAGTACGACTCCTTCATGGATATTATGGGATGAGGTATAGTCACGGGCTTTCTGTCTCTTCTTGGAAGTATTCTTTCCGTTGTCTGTTCCGGAAATGGAGAGTAAAAGAGGAGAATGGAGATGGTAGGCCAGGGTTCCTCCGGATAAGCCGTCCGGGAAGTTTTCTCCATAGGCTAACACTGCCATGTCTGCATTCGGGAAGAAGCGTTCGGCGATGAGTCTCGAGGTATCGTAGCGGTTGGAGCCTTCGATCCTTCCTTCCACAGTTCCGTATTCCCGGAGACTGTCTACTACTTCTTCCGGTACGGCATTCTTTCCGCCGATGACGATGAAGTTGAGTTTTCCCTTGAATTCATTGAGGAATTCTCTCTGGGCCTTGTTGAAGGTGTTCGCTTTATTGACGAGGAAGATCGGAAGATCTACGGCAGAGGCAGACAGAGAATCCGCATAGGCCGTATCCACTCCATCCGCATTCTCGCTCTTTCCGACGCATACCAGGATGTCTCCTCCCTTGAATCCCGCTTCCCTGACGATATTGACACCGGTCGCGTATCTGTTGGATCCTTCGATGCGTTTTCTGTTGGAAGTATCGAGACCGTCCAACCAGGATTCCGGCAGGGCATCCGTTCCTCCCAGGATGTATAAGAGTCCTCCCTCCTTGAGATTATTGTTGATGTAGTCCAGTACTTTGAGACGGTCTTTGTCTTTCTGTCTGATCAGCAGGATCGGAGCGTCTTTATGATTCGCTAAGTAGGATCCGGCTAAGGCATCGGCGAAGTTCTCTCCGGTAGTTAATACAATAGTATCGAACTTGTCCTTATGGAGAAGCTCCTTGAGATACTCGGCAGACTGTATTGCCGTATCATAACGGTTGTCTCCGGCGATACGGTCCGTTTCGGGTTCGACCGGTACAGGTTCTACTCCCTCTCTTACCCAGGTACCGGCATAGTTGGCTACGCTGTTCGGATATTCCGCGTACAGTTCTTTTTCTGTCTTGCGTAAGGAACCGTTTGTCCAAGTTCCCTCAGGAAGATAAGCATTCTGCAGCCATTTCGTGAATCCGTTTCCTAATTTAATTTCCCGAAGTTTTTCACACCTGAACATTTCGCTCATCAGAGAGACATTGGAAGTGTCAAATGAACTCAGATCCAGAGAGTCCAGTTTTGAACAGCCGGAGAACATTCTGTACATATCTATTACTTTAGAAGTATCAAAATTACTTAAGTCCAGAGAGATCAAACTTGAACACCCAACGAACATATCTCTCATACTTGTCGTTTTTCCGGTGCTGAAACTGCTCAGATCCACTTTAGTCAGCTTGGAACATTTTTCAAACAGACGGTCCAATGTTGTCACATTCGATGTGTCGAAACTGCTAAGATCGGCATTTTTCAAGGATGAACACTCAGAAAACATCTGAGACATCTTCGTAACTTTCGCAGTATTGAAATTACTGAGATCCAAAGAAGACAGACTGGAACATTTATAGAACATCTGGGACATATCTTTAACATTGGCAGTATCGAAACTGCTGACGTTTACAGACGGCAGGGATGAACAGTTTCCGAATATCCCGGTCATGGAGACGACGTTTCCGGTATTAAAACCGCTAACATTCAGGGAGGTCAATCCCGTGCAGGAGCCAAACATAGAGTTCATGTTCGTGACGTTTTTCGTATCGAAACTGCTGAGATCCAGGGATTTCAGGCCTCTGCAATTCGCAAACATGTTGCCCATTATTGAAACGTTGCCGGTCTTAAAACTGCTTACGTCTAAAGCTGTCAGACCCGAACAGCCGTTAAACATACCTTCCATATTTGTTGCGCTGCCGGTATCAAAACCGCTGAGATCCAGAGAAGACAGGCTTGAACATCCGGAAAACATGTAGCTCATGTCTGTAACATTCGATGTGTTGAGACGACTCAAATCGAGGTTCTTCAATGAGGAACATCCCATGAACATTCTGTTCGTATTTGTCAGTTTGCCTGTATCAAAGCTGCTCAGTTTCAGATCTGACAGTTCCAGACAGTTTGCAAACAAATTGCTCGTGTCTGAGACATTGCGGGTGTCCAAAGCGCTGAGATCAAGAGAAGTCAGATAGTCGCACTTATAGAACATGTACCTCATCGACGTGACATTGGAAGCGTCTAGGCTGTGCAGATCCATTCTCGTTACATTTCCACAAGAATAAAACCAGTAATCCGTCGCTGTCGCTGAAACATTCGGTCTTACCGTTACCGAAGTGATAGCGCGTCTATATTCTATTGGATACCATGGAACATCGCTGTAGGAACGGAACGTTGGCACCTCTACAGGTGTCCCTGATCCGATGATCAGTTCTCCTTCAGCTGTGATCCTCCAGTAATCACCGCTGGCAATATCGCCGTCTTCTGCCAGTATTTTTCCGGATCCGATGCCCATCAGAAGGACAGCAATCAGGAGACTCAGCAGAATCGTTTTCAGTGCATTCTTCATTATCTATACCCTCCTTGAAGAATCGTATCTATCAGTTCGTCCAAACAG
Organism: Erysipelotrichaceae bacterium; assembly: GCA_045544415.1. Classification (GTDB taxonomy): domain Bacteria; phylum Bacillota_I; class Bacilli_A; order Erysipelotrichales; family Erysipelotrichaceae; genus Colivicinus. The sequence continues at coordinate 13,589 of JAZPYW010000093.1, read as the reverse complement.
AGGTCTGTTCAGAAGAGAACAATCAGTCTGTTACACCGAGAACATTGAATAAACGAAACAGTCAGTGTACAGCAGCAGGGAAATGAATAATATCTGTTCTTTCTATCTAAAGAAAGAATAACCCCCTTCCCGAAGCATTGTCAAACGATTTCAGGCATTGTAGAAAGATTTGAAATGATTCAATATAACAAAAAGGAAATACAGGATAAGAGGGCTGCTTCTGCAGTCCTCTTTATGTAATGATAATGATGTTTGTCTTCTCTATTCTCCATACACATGGATATTCGAGAGTTCGGTATCGAAGATGAGGGATGCGGATTCATCGTCGATGAGTCCTGCTCCGCCCAAGACGGCTCCGTTATGGATGTCGTGGGCTGAGGTGTACTGCAGAGCCTTGTCTCTCTTCTTGACGGTGTTCTTTCCGTTATCGGTTCCACTGATGGAGAGAAGTAACGGAGAGTGCAGATGATAGGCGATGGTTCCTCCGGATAAGCCGTCCGGGAAGTTTTCGCCATAGGCCAGGACCACTTTGTCTCCGTCCGGGAAGAAGGTCTCGGCGATGAGCCTCGAGGTGTCGTAGCGGTTGGAGCCGGCCAGACGGTCGGACTCTTCGCAGACGCCGTATTCCCTGAGTTTTGCCGCCACTTCCTCCGGCACGGCATTCGTTCCGCCGATGATGCGGAAGCGGAGCTTACCCTTATGTCTGTTCAGGAAGTCCTTCTGGGCCGCATTGAAGTCCTTCGTCTTGTCCACTAAGAAGATCGGCATATCTACGGCAGAAGCGGACAGGGAATCCGCATAGGCCGTATCCTTTCCTTCGGCGTTGAGACTCTTGCCGACGCAGACCAGGATATCTCCGCCGGTGAAGCCCGCCTCGTCGAGGATCAGGACGTCGGTGGCGTAGCGGTTTCTTCCGGCGAGTCTCTCCGGTTCTACCTTGAGACCCGCAAGCCATTCGTCCTTGACGGCGCTTTCTCCGCCCAGGACGTATACCGTTCCGTCATCCTTCAGATTGTCGTTGATGTAGTTGATGACGGCATCGCGGTCCTTCGCCTTTTCCCTGATCAGTAATACCGGGGCATCCTTCTTGTTCGCAAGATAGGATCCTGCCAGGGCATCCGCGAAGCCTTCGCCGGTGGTGAGAACGATGGTATCGAACTGTTCGACATGCAGGAGCTCCTTGAGATAGTCGGCTGCCTTCATGGCGGTATCGTAGCGGTTGGAGCCGGCAAGACGGAGGATGTCGCCTTCGTGGACCGGAGCCTTCTCTTCAGTCCTTGTATCCGTATAGACCTCATCATCCAGGCGTACGATCGCCGTATAGGTGATAGTAGTTTCGGTCTCATCGATGGAGATCTCTGCCTCCAGAGTCAATGTGTGAGAAGGATCTCTTTCACAGGTGAAGGTGGCGGAAGCCTTATAGTCATCCGTCCAGGTCCATGCCGGAGTTCCATACTTGTGGCCCAAGGCAGGGATCGTCACTTCTTTTGTCTGAACTTCAAAGGCTTTGTTTGCGAAGGAGGCGGAAGTGTAAGTTCTTGTTCCTTCTTCTTCGCAGGCCGGTTCAGCAGTGACTCTGGAAGTGACAGTTACTGTTTCGGTTTCCTTATGGGATCCGTCGTTCTTGCATGCTCTGGTGGCGGTAACTGTGGAATTGTCATCTGCCCATACGTATGTCGGATTATCCCAGTCATGGCCTGTTGCCGGGATGGTCACTTCCCTGTTATCTGTATATTCCTTGCCTTCGAAAGTTACTTTTGCGGTATACACTGTCTTTCCGTCTGCTTCGCAGGTCGCCGGAGTCTTTTCAGCTGTGATCAGAGCGTTCACCGTCTTCTTGTGAGTTGGATCCTTCTTGCATGTAAAGGTTGCAGAAGCAGTGTTGTTTTCTGTCCAAGTCCATACCGGTTCATCCCAGTCGTGATGCAGAACTTCGGATTCTATGACTTTCGAATCAGAATGTGAATTGGAATCCAGACTGTTCGCAGAAGTGACGGTTGCGGTATAGATCGTCATACCCGGCTGTTCGCATTCTCCGATGTAGTTGCTGACAAGCTGTGCTTTCACTTCAGCACGATGTTCTGTATCGTGTTCACACTTATAGACCGCATATGCTTCAGTATATCCGTCTTCGTCATTTCCGACCCAACGGAAGCTGTCATACTTCCATACGTGGCCGAGAGCCTCGTGAACTACCGTCTTAACGTCGGTATAACTCTCTCCTTCAAAGGAAGCAGTAGCTGTATAGACAGTCGAACCGTCTTCTTCGCAGCTTGCCTCTGTCGTTTCGGATGTGACCTCAGCATTGAGGGTCACTGTTTCACCGCAGCGTTTGCAGGTGAAAGTGACTGTTGCAGAGGAATAGTCGTCTGCCCATTCCCAAGCCGGTTCGGACCAGTCATGACCTAAGGCATCGAAGATGACCGTCTTGCTGTCGGTATACGTCACACCGTTGAATACGGTGATCGCGGTATAGGTACCCTGTCCGTCTTCCGTACAGGTCGCTTCCTGAACGTTGGAGCTGACTCCTGCAGGTCTGCTTACCACATGTTCCGGATCGTTCTCGCAGGTGAATACAGCCGTTGCAGATAGATAATCATCTGCCCATTCCCATGCCGGTTCACCATACTTGTGGCCTGTTGCCGGGATGGCGACAGTATCCTGACCGGAATACTCTTTGCCTTCAAAGGTGACCTTCGCGGTGTAGACTGTCTTTCCGTCTTCTTCGCACTTCGGATCTGTCGTTTCAGAAGTGATATCCGTTGCGGTCATCGTTTCCGTATGGTCGCATCTCGTGCAGGAGAACGTCGCCGTTGCAGAAGAGTGGTCTTCAGCCCAGGTCCATTCCGGTTCACCGTATTCATGGCCCAGAGCTTCTAAGACCGCTTCTCCCTGATCTGTATATGTTTCGTTATTGAATGTTACCGTAGCGGTATACGTGACTTTTCCGGTCTCCGTACAGGTCGGTTCTGTCGTTTCCGAAGTGATCTGAGCCGATACAGTCTCGGTCTCACCGCAGCGTTCGCAGGTGAAGGTCGCAGAAGCTTCCGTGAAGGATGCATTCCAGGTCCATACCGGTTCACTCCAGTCGTGGCCCAGTTTCTCTTCCGTTACGTTCTCTTTCACATCTGCATAGTCTTCGCCTTCGAAGTGTACCGTTGCGGTATATGTTGTCGTTCCGTCTTCGGTGCAGGTCGCCGGCGACGTTTCGGCCGTGATCGTCATCTCTTTGTAGAGGATATCCGAACTGTCAAAGAGATTTTCGAATACCGCCTTAGCGGAGGAACAGTCGTCTGCCCATTCGTAGCGCAGGAACTTGTAGGTATGCCCGATAGAGACGTGATAAGTGCCGTCTAATGAAGTGCCAAAGCCGTCGTTGAACTGGAACGGTACTTCATAAGTGTTGTTTCCTTCCCATTCACCGCCGTACATCTGCGTATCACTTATATCGATCGTCACACTGGCGCCGACATCTTCCTTGACCCAATCGACGATCTCTTCGATCGTACCCGTGAAGGAACTTCCGTCTTTCTTCGTCAGAGTGAAGGAATCTGTTTCATAAGCGTATTTCTTCCAGGCGACGGGATTTCCACCGATCGTCTCTTCGATGACCGTATACTGATCACCACCGATAGAGATATCATCGGTTGTTATGCTTTCGTATGGGAACTCGATGACATTGACATAGTAGTCTGCCGTCATGGAACCGAATCGAACAGTGACTTTATGAGGACCTAATTCCCATCTGGTGACTTCCTGATCCTCTTCCGGAGTGAACGTGAAGGCAATACGGATATTCTGTTCTTTCAGGATATCCTTCATCACTTTGTAGCACTGGCCGGTGTAGGTCTTGCCCTGTACCGTGATGCTGACGTCCGGCAGTGTATATTCATAATAGTCGTATTCATGCATGACGTCATTTTCATCCCAGTAGATCATCTTGGTTGCACTTTCGTAGAAGACACTGTAATCTTCTGCGCTGAACGCTTCAAAACGTTCATCGACCACTGTGACGATATAAGTACAGGAAGCACCTCCGTATGTATAGGTCACTTCATGATCACCTGCCTGCCAATCGTTTTCCGGAGACTGATCGTCCGAAATGTTGGAATACAGGATCCCGTATTTCTTTTCGATCTGCTCGCTCACTTCCATCAGAGGTCCTTCGTATACCGTCCCGTCTTTCATTGTGATCTTCACCATGTTCGGACGCGTATCGTATCTGTCGTACTCCTGATGAGTCTCTTCATCGAATCCGTAATCGTCTTTGACACCCAAAAGAACACTCAGATCTTCTGCTTCAATGGAAGCGACAGGACTTTCAACGATCGTAACGTAGTATTCCTGAGAAATTCCGAATGCCGTGAAGGTCTCGCTGTAGGTATTGCCTACGCTCCACTCATGGCCGAGATACTGGCTGTTCGTAGTGGTAAAGGTTCCCTCCATATTGTAGGCACTGCAGATATTCCGTACTACGATAGATGGTTGTCCTTTGTATACCTTTCCATCGATCATCGTGATCTCAACGTATTCAGGAACGGCTCGGTATCTGTAGAAGAATTCTCCGGTGCTGGCGATCGTCACTTTGTCTTTATTGCATTCATAGATTTCCATGTCCGGAATATAGATGGAGACGACCGGATTGTTCGTGATCGTGACCGTATAGTTCACTGAGAAGCCCATGAAATTGAGAGTGACTTCGTGCGGACCGATGCCCCATTCGTTGTTGCGGGTCTGATCGGTGATCACTTCCCTTATGAAGTTGTGATCATATTTCCGCCGGATCTGTTCATTTACAGACCAGTACGTTCCTTCATAGACCGTCCCATCCTTGTCTGTCACGACCATGTGTTTTGGAAGAGCGTCATAGATCGGATACTGGCCGAATTCATCGTAATCGTAATCGTTCTTTGCGCCTTCGAGGATACTGAAATCATCTGCCGTTACCGATACAAACGGGTTCTCTTCTACCGTCACGTGGAAGGTCGTTTCTACACCGGACAGCGACGCCGTTGCCTCATAAGTATTGCCAGGCGTCCAGACATTGCTTGCGGACTGATCGGAAGAATAGCGGAAAGAGCTGTCAAATCCGTCGATGGCAGATCTCAGCTGCTCTAAAACGGTGTATTCATATCCGCTGAGCACAGTGCCGTCACTCAAGGTTACGGTGACTTCATTGTCGTATAATGGGAACGCCATGTAATAGTTGACCCCGTTGTCGGTGGTTCTGACTTGTTCCCCGTCATAGACCGTCCGATCAGCTACAGAGATCTCTCTGATCGGATTATCGATGATGTGTACCATAAACACAGCTGTGTGGTTGCCGAAGTGGAACGTGACCGGATAGTCATCGGCTACGGTCCATGGATTTGCCTCCTGTCCATCATCGGAATAGTAATCGCCAATCGAAATACCGTACTGATTGCGGATCGTTGCAATAAGCCTGTATGGATCATCTGAAAGAATTGAGCCGTCTTTCATAAAGGCTGTGACGGTTTGAGGATAAGTCTCATATTTCTCATATGGAACTGTTGTTCCTGTCTCATCATCCCAACGATAGTATGTATGAGTATCCCCTAATGTCCAGGTCAGATCCTCTACCGTGATATAGTCGATCGGGTCTTCGATGAGTGTGACGTGATAAGTATAAGAAATACCCGCAAAAGTGAATACAGACTCATATGGGACATCTGTTTCTGTCCAATGATTCTCATACTGATCGTTACTATACCCACGATTCGGCATACGAACACCGTACTCCCTCGCGAGCGATTCTGCCAGATTATAAGGATTTCCGGTCCGGGATTCATCCCCGAGATAGATCGTGATCTGGCTTGGATATACTTCATAGTAAGAGAACGGTTCGCCATTTCCGTCATATTCTGTCTCGAAATCTTCATTTGCCTTCTTTATATCCGAGACATAGATAGCCGTGACCGGGTTATCGATGACGTTCAGGGTCAAAACGCAGGAGACGCCGCCAAAGGTAAAGGTTGCCTCATGGGCACCTTTTCCCCAACCTCTATCATTGTATTGTTTTTGATAAAGATCTGTAGTGTAATCAAAGTCTCTTCCGAAATCTTCCTTGAGATCACTCAGTACATCAGATACATAACCGGTGTATGTCTTGTTTTCTGTCGTAACGGTGACAATATAATCAAAACTGTCATAGATGCCAAACGGTTCAGACTCATTGTCTCCATCCCAAGCCGTATCCCAGGTGCTATAATCACCTTCAAATACGCTGACCGGATCCACTGTCACCGTCTCGATAGGAGATTTTGTGATGGTAAACGTATAGTCATCCCGTACAGTGGCAAAAAGGAATGTCAGATCGTGGGTCGTTCCTACTTCCCATAGATTGTCATGATGCTGATCATTTCCTTCGATTTCCACCGTAAACCAGCATCCGTAATCCTCGTATAGCTGATCGCGCACATTGTCTATATTACCCGAATATTCCTTGGATTCTGTATTTACCGTAATATTCTGAGGCCGCGGATAATATCTGAAAAATTCATAATAGTTTCCGTCATCATCATACTCATATGATATAGAACCATTCGTATTCTCCAGTACGCTGAGATCATCGGCCGTTACAGACAAGATCGGAGACGGAAGGACTTTGACCTTCATCGTTGCTGCAATTCCGGCTAATTCTAACGTAACATCATAGGTATTTCCGCCTGTCCATGGGTTCTGTGCACTCTGATCGTCTCGAGTATTATACGAGAAGTCGCCTTCATATTTCCCATTCAGATAGTCGATGGCATCACCGATATCTGCGAAGGTCTTTTCCTCGTCCCTCATGGTGATCTTTATATTCTTCAGCCCGTACTGATAATGCATGTAGCCGGTCCATACTCCATCAACCGCTTCATAGCCCCGATAACCGGTTCCTTCGTAGATCTCAGTATCTTCGATTTCAATAGAGGCGATCGGATTCTCGTCTATGATGACTTTATACGTCACTGGGAACATACCGAAAGTGAGCGTGATCGGATGCTCTCCAATGCCCCATTCATTATCATATCCCTGATCGTCTCCGGCAACGGATATAGAAGGTTCGTAGCCGTACAACCCTCGGAACCAATTCAAGGCATCATAATAATCACCGGTATAGCTTCCATCATCTGTTTCAATAGTGAATTGAGATGGTTCCCACGAATAACGCATGAATTCGTGATATCCGGTCTCATCTGTATAACTGTTTTTATCGCCTGATCCGATGATATGATGCCTGTCTTCCGCTCGGACATCATTGATCGGACTCTCCAGAATACTGATCGAATAATCATATTCAGTACCAAACAAACTGGCTTTATTTGTATACTCCCCTACGCCCCAAACATTGTCATAACTCTGAGGATTGTCATATTTGAGATCTAATGATAATCCATAAAGATTGCGAAGCGCCTCAGAAACAAAATCGGTATTTCCGGAAACTGTTTCTCCGTCCTCAAATGTGATCGAGAGGGATCGTGGTGAAATACTATATGCTTTATAGTTTACGTTTTCGTACTCCCCGGTCTCTTCGTTGTAGACATTTGTTGATTCGATATGTCCGCTATCTTCGTAGATCGTCAGCGGGTCGATCGTTACTTCGGTGACAGCAGGAATCTTTTTCAGCAGGATCACAAAGCTTGTCAGATCCTTACGCTCATAGATCTTAAAGTAATACGTTTCTCCGGCTGTCAACTGATACGCGAGGCAGAAATCCATATTATTTCCGGAATCATCATCAGAAGCCAACATATTCATGAAACGATCTGATAACTCAGCCCAAGGATCATAACCATCATAGGAGGAAAGGCTATAGAGACCGGATTCCGACGGAGTGAAGCTGTAGCAAACGAATGACGAGGAATCTTCGATCGAGACCGTCGTAGATTCATCGAGATTGAGCGGCAGGATCGTGTAGATTTCGCCGTTATTTACAACCTGCGTATCCGTGTAAGTCTTGCCATCAGATGCGACAGCGGTTGCGGTAAAGACCGTTTCCACATCTCCGACTTCCGATGTGACAACAGCATCTACTCGTTCTTCGTGACCACACTCCATGCAGGTCAAGTCAACATAAGCGGACAAATAATTAAAACCCCAGGTCCATACAGTATCAAACTTATGCCCGGCTGTGCCTTCATATGTATAAATGATTGTATCGCTGTGTTCATAACCGTCCGGGCTGTTTTCGGCATAGACGATCGCGAAGATCTCGTCTTCAGCGTTTTTCTCGCAATCTGCCGGATGTTCGGTAACAGTGATCACAGCATCGATATAAGTCAGCTGCGTCTCGTCTGTCGAATCAACATAGACAGCTCTGGCGGAATAATTTCCCGGTTCCAAGATCCATTCAAAATCCCGGAATACCAATTGGCGGTCCTCGACCGTAACGGTGCAGCTCGCAAGGATCGATGGATTATTTGTAGAGAACGCCGTGATCGTTGCCGTGCCTTCTGCCACAGCAGTCACAAGACCACTCTGATTTACAGTCGTAACACTTGGCTTCGTAGAATACCAGGTAAGAGCTTTATCGGTTGCGTTCTCTGGGTCAAACAGAACAGTCAACTGTTTTGTATCTCCGATATTTAGGGTTATCTCTGACTCATCTAAAGAGATGGAAGACACAGGAACATCCTGTTCTTTTTCTTTTGCCTCAAACACTGCAGTATAAACAGCATCCTCTGTAACGCTCGTAAGTTCCGGAGACCAACCAACAAAGACATAATCATACTGATCATCAGATTCCTTGACAGGTGTATCGCCTGTATAGGCAGGAATTTCTCCGTAATGATATGCTTCACTTAAAAGTGTTGACCCCTCAGAAACCCATTCTACAGTGTAATCAATGTAAATTTCTTCATATGTAGCCGTATATGTCGCATTACGGGATGCTGCTTCTATTTCCGGAGTCCAACCGGTAAATTTGTAAGTATAGATATTATCATCAAGTCTCGTTGGGGTCTCCCCGTTATATAGAGGGATAGCTTTCTCCATTACAACATCTTCTTCTAGGATTGTATTATCATAGTTCAACCACTTTATTGAATATGTTGATTGTTTCCCCTCGTTAGGAAGAATGTAATAATCGTCCGAATTGTTCAATTGGAACAGCTCTTTCTCGTCAGTAACTGCTGTTACACTTACGTTTCCGCCGTAATATCCCTCGAAGATATTGTAAATGTCAAAAGAAACAGAAGCGTAATCGTCTTTAGCGAGATCGGTAAACCTTACCCTGCTTGCTTCTTCTCCATTCGCATCATAGAGAATAACATCTCCATTAGCTGTTTCGATTCCCTTGTTCTCAATTCGTGCTACAAGGAGTCTCCGCTGGCCAATCTGTTCATAACTCAGTGTCGTTTCTACATCTGTATAACCTATCGATATATTAAGCAGATTATCGTTATGGTAATAATCCTCGTTGTCAGTTTCGCATATTTCAATAGAATGGCTCGTCAATGTTGACGGACAAGTCAAAATATGGTCAATCCGGATCTCTTTTGATTCTCCAGGAAGAATAACACAATCTATAGCAGTTGCTAAAGCATTGTCAACTGAAACATCAATACTATTGACTTCGCTATCGCCATGATTCGTTACGTAAAGTGTTATAGGGACTGCTTCACCGGAAACAAGAGCATCATAGTTATACTCAATATCATCAAGAGATAAATCGTAAATATCATTAACTCTATAAGAAACAAGATCTTTTACATCATTAACTGAATCTTCAGTGATACTGACCACAGCATTCATGCCAAGAAGGAAAGTATTTTCTCCTACTCTGGCTACCGAGAGATTTTCCAGATAACCTGCTTCATTAGTATATTCCACCGGCAAGGACCAAGAATCACTCTCTTCATCATATTGGATCATTGAGAAAACTGCTCCGTCCTCGGTGACTTTAGAATAATAGACTTCATTATCGATAACTGTAAATTCGCGTGTTATGCCTTCGATAATAATATTATCTTCGTCAATTGTACGAATACCGGATTCTGTATTCCAGTAGAAAGTTTCGCCATTAACACTCGGGAATGGCCCATAGGCAATTCTCCCTGAAACGCCTTCCGCTAGAACACTTTTTTCCGATCCGAGAAGAGTGGCGGCAATAAGGTTATCATTATCAGGATAAGCAATGCATAACTGACCACCAATTTTACCAGGAACAATGGCCTCCACCGCAGTATTGATTCTTGTAAGTAGTTGTTTTTCTGAGAAAACGCCGTTTTCGGCAATCGTAAACCACACTCTTGAGGAATCAGGATCAAGAACTGAATCATCGTCATTTACAGGTGATGATGCCCATGCGAGAACAATAGTAGAATCTACATTAGCTATAATCGGCCTATAGGAGAATTCATCGTCCGTCTTGTAAGAAGACAGCTCAGAAAAAGATAATGAATTTTTATCCACAGTACCGACCACAATCTCCTGATTGAGCGCATATTTCAGAAGCGAATCATCGTATTCAGAAACAGTCCTGCTGTAGGAAAGATAAAGTGTGCCATCCTCGGAAACAGCCATACTAGGATTACTGTCAAGAATAGAACCTTCATCTGCTTTCACTGGTTCCGTCCATATTCCATCGCTGTATTTAGAAACAACAAGATACCTTGCGCCCGACTCTTCGTCCGCTCGGACAAAAGCAGAATACAAATTATTGCCATCAGAAACCATTACCGGTTGTGCATTTCGATAGGTGTTAGTCAATAATCTAGAGTATTCATGAAATACATTCCCGGTGTTTTTAAAAGATGTTACTACACTATGTATATTATTGATATGCGATCCAGAATATGCTAATCCACCATTATCAAATTGACTGCCTAGCCAATCCGATTCTTTACTCAGGTAACTTAAATCATCTGCTTTCCAGTTCGAAGGATCGAGGATTTCTTCACTGTCAAACGCTTCTAAGAAATCTTCATTCTGGATTTTTGTAGCTGTTCCATCAATGCTGTTCGCCTCATAGATAGAGTGAGTACGATGTGCAAACGGCTTCTCGTAAGTCATCCAGCCCAGGTATGCTGCTACTCCTAAATTGCCAGTCAAGGTTACCGAAAGAGGCTTGAATACTTCCTCAGCAGAATGAAAAAGTGATATTTTGCTGTCCAATGTCGATTCTCCATATACCTCTAAAGAAGCAACTTTATGAATCCCTAACCCTCCAAAGGCTTTTAGCGAAATCGAAGGGTCAAACTCAGTTCCTCCAGACAAACTGCCATTTTCAAAATCATATGATATTTCCCCGATTACACTCGCACCCAAATCAGCTTTGAACCCAACAGTTACTGGAACAATACCGGCAAAAACGTGATATGTCGCTTCCGCAGCGGTAATTTTCAATACCAGCATTATATTCCCTTTTGCAATATGGCTACCTTTGTCTGCTTCTACCAGTCCAATAAAATCAAGAGAAGCCTTTTTAAAGAAAGTTGGTTCTGTATCTTCATTACTTACCAATTCTTTAAACTTTTTTTGTGCAGACTTGCTGTTGTCAAGAAGATCAAATTCCTGTATTCCTTTGAGCTTTGATAATAAGTCAGATGCATCTTTAAATTGCTTTTCCAGATATTCCTCTTTAGTGTACTGTTCACCATTTTCTTTATATTTATCTGTGCTGTCGATATTTATATTGAAACCAACTTGAATTTTATCTCCAGACTTATAAAGTGTCCCTGCTGTTTTTATCGGCAGTTCGAATTCCAAACTGCTTCCTCCAACATAAGGAACAGTGTCCGCGACTGCAATGGTTATTTTATTCCCATCATAGGAAACAGATGTCTCGTTGTTGATAACGTCCTGTGCGAATTCTAGATTGATATGAGTGTCAACATAATTCCCGTAATAATCATATGTTCTGATAAATACCCCACCGCCATCTGTGAAGCCATCATTAACAGAGATCATCGGAAAAATCCCATCCGGGTCTGCTTCAATGGGATTATCGTTTTGCCATAGCTGATAATTGGAAACAACCGAAGGATCCATTGCTGAACATCTCAAATAAAAGTCCGGATCAGCATCCAATGAATAAGGACTTTCGCTCTTTAGATACAATTTTTTTGTTTCCGCCAGCAGATCACACTTATTGATCGAAGAAAAACTATCTGAATAATCAAAAGTTACGGTCTGTAATGCTAACGGTGAATATGAATCCGGAAATAACACTACATTGCTGACTCTCGTTTTGCTTTTTGTCCAATTACTTGTAAAATTGTTCCACGATAAGTAGCCTTCTTTATCGACAGATATACTCGGGTTCGTATCCGAAGAATCAAAACGAGCAAAACCATTTTCATTCGTTTGCAATTCTATAGAATTCCACTTAACTGTTGCATCTTCGAGAGGATTTCCAAGCATATCATAAACATGTATTTCGTAATAGCCGTAAGGTATATAGCAGACGGCATCAGAGATAACACCAGTCTTATGCCTAGTCCAAGTGGATTTTGCTGCTTCGTCTAGATAATAATTGTATTTGTACAAATCTAAATGTGTTGCTGATTTGCCTGTTTCTTCGTTCGTCCATACTCCAAACGGAAGATAGAAGTCAATAGTACCAAAACCATCTAAAATAACAGTATTTAGACTATCGCAACCATCTAATAGATGTTCAGTGTTGCCGTACCCCATTCCACGAAGATCTATAGACTCTAATGAGGAGCAACCAGAAAACATATAACTCATGCCATCCAAAAAACGAAAACCGCTATAGATTTCTTCACCACTTGCATTGTCTTTTACCATCTTAATTGAAGTTAATGAGGTGCAATTTTCAAACATTCTGTCAAAATGTTTTTCAGGAGTATTTTCTCCGTACCCAGACATATCAAGTGATAAGTTGGAAACGTCAAGATATTTAAGAGAAGAGCACCCTGAAAACATTCCCGTTGCCCAAAATCCGCCATCTTCAACATCAAACGAAGCAACATCAAGAGATTGCAAAGAAGAACAGTTCGCAAACATGTAATCCAATGCGTGATTGGTCGATGAGACATTGATATTTAACTTCCCTATTTTCAATTCTAAAAGTGACGAGCAATTACAAAATGTACTATTAAAATTTCGTACGCAACCAGTATTAAAACTAGTTATATCAAGAGACGTCAAAGAGGAACAGTTATAGAACATGTATTTCATATCCTTGACGTTGGCAGTGTTAAAGTTCGATACGTCAAGGGAAGTTAAAGCAGAACAGTTATAGAACATGTATGCCATATCCGTGACGTTGGCAGTGTTGAAGTTCGATACGTCAGGATCGGCCAAGGAAGAGCAATCATAGAACATGTATGCCATATCCGTGACGTTGGCAGTGTTAAAGTTCGATACGTCAAGGGAAGTTAAAGCGGAACAGTTATAGAACATGTTACGCATGTCTGTTACATTGCTTGTGTCAAACCCGGAAACATTAAGAGAAGTTAAAGCGGAACAGTTATAGAACATGCTGTTCATATTTGTTGCAGAGTTTAAATTACAATTGATAATCTGAGTTATTGATCCGCCATTGCAAAACATGAACTGCATATCAGTAGTATTAGTCATATCAATTCCAGATAAATCTATTACTACAGGATGTTCAGAAG
>JAZPYW010000092.1:0-34637 GCA_045544415.1 Erysipelotrichaceae bacterium | reverse complement strand
TTTGATACTTCAAAAACCTAGATATAATCGGATGTTTTAAATAGGATAGGGTCTCAAGTTCTTTTTTGGTGACGGTTTGTTCTTCCAGGAAATCCTGGTTTGAAAGAAGAATCATACATTCCGATTCAAGGCGATCGCAATAATCGTTATCAATGATAATGAAATCATGATCAGAGACTGTTTCGAGCCATTCCGAGATCTCTTCGTTAATGTCATCATCTAATAGTACATAATTCGTTTTATCTCGGTTCACATAAAGCAGCAGGTTATAGATTACAAGCCTTTGCTGAAGAGATGAGAGCGATTCAGAACTTATATAGAACATCTGGAGAATCGACTCCGGAGTCAGCTCCGCTACTTCGAAAGAAACGGTTTCGTCCAATCCTTTTCCCAGAATTTTCCGAAGTCTATAAACCCCGGAATCGGTTAAGAGTTCTTTGATTGCATCTCTGATCTGATTCAAAGACTGAAATAATTCCGGATTAGATCTTATGATTTCTGCTATTTCAGAATTGAATATGCTTTTAGGCTTGAAAGAATAATTCGCAAGAATAGAGATGTCTTTTGGAACATATATAAAACTGAATTCTTTATTATTCATCGCATCTCCTTCGTCGTCGTATATGATACATTTATTCTTTTTCCTCTGGACAAAATAACTTGTCATATTGTCTACCCACTTATCCTTATACGGGCCAAACACAACAGTTTTTATCCGGATACTATCAGGAAGAATGAATGTATCTTCATCATTCACTATCTTCATTTTCGTTCATACCTCCTATAATTACTGTTCTGTCGATAGTGGTTACCTGCTCCTGAAGCGAATAAATACCATTGACGTTCGATATACTTAAATACTGCTTTTCGGTCATTGCCGTAAACCGAACATCACCTTTTACCGGAGTATTGCCTTTCAGTTTCTTAGAAGCTGTAATGATCGCATCCTTGTTTATGCAAAGTTTCCCATAAACCGAATACTGCAGTCTTATATACCCTTCATTAGAAAGATATTTTACAAACTTCCGGTATTCCCTTACTTCCTGCTTCGTAACAACAGGCAAATCGAAAAATACTACCAGTCTCATAAAATGGTCAAAGCTCATCTCTTCGAAGGCCTTTCGAAAGATCGAGTTTCAGCAGATTATCTGTATTGTCATTCAGGAAGGCAATATAGTTATCTACTATATCTTCAATCGCATCTTTCAGGCGAATCCATTTACCGTCAAGCTTTACTTTTGCCTCAAGTAATTCAATGACTTCAAGCTTCAGAGCAGTGTTGAATTCATCCTTAACTTTTGTTACGACCCACATATCAATGATTGCCCTCAACGGTTCTATAAAATCATATGTGAGATTGAAAGGATTTGATTCCCCGATATGATGAATACCCAGTTGGGTCAAAAGGCCTCTGGATGCTATGCATTTAGATATGTGGCTTGCTAAAATCTTATAGCCATAATTCAAGGCGTAGTTAACCGCATTATCCTCATCTCTGGTAAAATCTCTTCCAAACATAGCGTTGAAGTAAGTTCGTGCACTTATCGCTTCCCTGTTTGTCTGATCCTCGGTATAAACCGATTGTTTATAAGTCGTCAGTAGGCCTATTTCTTTCTCTCCTTTCCCCAACAGCTTTAAAACATCGATCTCACTTTGGATCTTCATTTCAATGATAGACTTCCACAGTTTCTTCTTTCGCGTCACTTTCCACTCAAGCTGATTCTTTAACTGTTTAAAAACCAGTGAATGCCCGTTAAACGGCTGAAATATTCCGACCGGATCATTTCTGCTGTCGCAGATAATCACATTCACATTGTTTTCGACCAATTTGCATAAGAGCGGAATCGTAATAACGGTTCTGTCATGCGAAAAAATAACCGTATCCAGATCTCCTAATGGAATCGTATGATATTCGTCACCTATCTTGATTTTCATCCTATTCATTGTTACTGATGTGTTGCACTCACTACCGATTACAATAGTTTTCCAACCCATAAATAACCCTTAATAGAAGAAAGACAGCCACACTTAGCTGCCTTGATAGTTTGCGAATTAATCTTGTTCTTCACAGTTGCATTAATTCGTATTATTTGAACACTTTTATTATACGCTGTACTTGGATATTTTCCAAGAGAATTCCTCACGCACGATCTTAGAATAGCTTCCAGGATCTTTCTTTGGACCAGTAACGATTAATTTGCCTTTTTCACTATTGCTGAATCTCAAGCCAAGAGGACTGTACTTCAGTTTTACATAATAAGCGTTTTCGTTTTTAGCAATTTCCCTGTTATGGACCGTAGGCAAATACTGCCCAATAATAGTCGGCGGAGTATTTTTTCTATTGCCAATCTCAGTTAAAAACACTAAACGATTACTAAAATCGTGGATATTATTGCATTTTTCTAAAGATTTCTTAATCGTTTTTCTTTTTTCCTCATCGGGCAATGGCAAATAATTATCGATGATCCAATCGATAACCTCGTTATTATCTAGATCACTGAAGTAAAAACCTTGAGGGTTATCACGAGATTTGAGCTTAAAATGATCAACTATCTTTGATCGAACATCATTTGCGACGCAGTATATTTGGTTGTAAGAAAAATTTTGCACTTGCTTTAATTCAAGTTTTTTAATAGCAATACTTCCAAGGTTAAACAATTGAGCTACGTTACTGTTCGTATCGTAAACAATGTCGTTTCGGAAAGCCCTAAAGCGGAAGCAACGAGTATTTAGTTCTCCTTTTTCATCGATCAGTTCAGGACACTTGTAATAATCTTTTACTAGAGTAAGATACTGCATTTTATTGATTACTCCGCCTTCACTGATGATTGCCTTAGGAATATGGATCGCAATGTGTTTTCTTCCTTTAGGTGTTGCGACTTTATAGAAATCTACAGCGGCGCATTCTACTCCGCTAAAACTGTGAATATCTTTGTTGATACCCAAAACGCTTAAAGGCGCTGTCTTGCTTTCTTTTCCTTTATGCTGTATTGTCGCCTCAAAGAATGCCCCCTTCCAGTTTTTCTCAACTTTATGAGAGTAAAGAGGAACTGTCTCTTTTACTTGAGACAACAGCGAACCGGCAAGTTTGTGATCCTGTCCATATGCGCGGTAATAGGCACTCAAGATAGTTCTCTTTGTCTGATCTTCTTTTTTCTTCTTTTCATCAACCCCCTGATCATGGCTGACGATTCCGGAGATAAAGTTCTGATATGCCTTAAAATCGCCCCTTCGATCATAATTCGGATAGTAAGTGGAAAGAAGTTTGTCAGCCATGGCAACCGTAGCTGCATCAATTGCGTGGTGCTGATCACCCAGGTCTCTATCTTTCCTTAAATTGAAGGCTTTTCGGAAAGTAGACGTAAAGGCCGCTTTAAGCGCGACGATATGACTGTCATAACCATTTACCTCGTTATAGGCATTCAGAATAGACATGAATTCTCTGATGATATAGCGAGTGTCTACTAAGTTTCTGTTGATAAACTTCTCTAAATCTTCCTGGTTCTCCAGCATGAGTCTTTCGTGTTTCTTGTCGGAGATCAGTTTCATTTCATAAAGAGCGCCGACCATGGTTTTAAAACGTCCGGTAGTAACGTACTCCTTCGGATCTGCATCGCTGCTTTCCAGGAATTCGATCGGAGTTCTGTTACCCTTAAGTGCATTCGCTTTTCTGCTGATCAGCATCTTATCATCCATGGAATCGTCACCGAAACCTCTCGGAAGAATATGGTCGATCTGGTAATCGTTCAGATTGTTGAGACGGATCGGTTTCCCCGTAAGAAGGTCAATGCCGTTCTGACGGATATACAATTCGATTGCATCCTTATGCTTTTCGTAGCTTTCAAGAATGGTCTCCTTCTGCTCGATATTACTTCTGAAAATGTAGTTGGACTCAGTTTCTTTTAACTGTTTCAAAAGATAATCGTATAATTTCTCTACCTTATCGAAATGCTTTTCCGGAGATCCGTTTTCTGTAGTGAAGTCCTTAATACTGTCTTCGCCTCTTGCAGTCTCTACAACGACTCTTTCCGGAATTCCGTAGAGTTTCACGATCGCTTTATACATCTTCAGACATTCATTCAATGAACGAATGGTAGCTCGAGATACCGGAATGACCGGTTTCCCGTTATCTAAGAGCAGTTCTATTCCTAATTCCTTATTCTCTTTTAATTTGGAGATATATTTATTGGAACGGAAATCGAGCGGTTCACCATTTTTGTCTACTGCCTCTGTGATGATCGTCATCTGTTCGTTGGTTCTCTTTTCGCTGTTATCATCAAAAAGAATATCGATCATCGTTTCTCCCTGCTCATTGAAGCCTTGTTCAAAGATAAACTTCCGGGAGAATGAGAAGAATGACTTCGATTTCAGTTTTGCCAGTTTTTTAGCGACATCTTCTGTATAGCCGTAACCGTATCTCGGATCGGAGAAATATTCTTCTTTGGACTTCTCTTCATCAAACAGATTGATGTCCAAAATGATCTTCTCTAGTTTTTCGATTTTTTCTCTTTCGTTATAGATATCCAAAATACTATTTAACTTCAGCTCAGGAAGGATACTGATGATATCAAAATAAAGTGTGTATTTATTATTGAACTTCTTTGTTTTTCCGTTTTTCGGACCATATTCGCTCAGATCTAACAGATCTTTAAGTTCTCCAAAGGTAACGCCTTCCCTTTTCTTCAGGAAGAGATTATCAAAAGCAGATACTTTATCTTCTTTCTTCAAATAATAATCATTCTCTGTATTGTCTTTGCAGCGGTAGATATTCAGCTCATTCAGAATGCTGAATGTTTCCGCTAAGAAGGAGCCTTTTGGAAGAGCTTCTTCTTCCGGCAAATAAGTACAGTGAGATATCATTCTCTTTTTCCATTCTTTGATGCTTTCAAATTCATTTACAGAATGGAGGTTCTGGATGGAATACTGATAGCTGTATTTAAAGTTGTTTTCTTTTATCAGCCAGGCGTTTTTTGCATCTTCAGCCAAAGGCCCGATGTAATACGGGATACGTGCAGAGATGATTGAGCAGACAACTTCAATAAACGAATCTGTGATCTCCGGATAGTATTTCTGCTGTTCATGCAGAATAGCAGATGCTTCTTTTACATACAGACCGTTTGGATAATTGTTGTCCAGGTTTTTGACGGCTCTTCTGTGTTTTGCACTCTTATTAGATTTGGCAACTTCCGCTTCGTATTCTTTATTGCCGCTGATCTGTGCCTGTGTCAGTGCGTCCAGTTTCTTGACTGCGACCTCACAGATGTAATTGTTTCCTTCACTGAGAATTTGTGCGACCTTACACAGATCGTATAGCTCTATCAGTGAATCAAAAAGTTCATTAGAAACACCGCTCTTTTTCAGGTCTTCAGCGCTCTTCGTTCCATTTCCAAGGCTCTCATCAAACAGGAACGCTTTCCCCTTAAATCCGGAAACGATTCTCACAGCAGCATCCAGCATATCATCATATTTATCTGCATCAGCAGTAAAGCGGCAGTTCTTAACAGCAGTCTTGATATCGTTCGCTTTGATTTTTCCGGAGAAAACACTGCGCAGCAATTTGTTCTCTAATTCCGTTCTATCTTCTGCAAGTTCAACACCGTAGCGGTCTAGAAATTCATAGAATTTGTCAAAGAAAACCTGTTCGGTAATTCCGTCTTTATTGAAGTCTACTGTTTCTAAAAGAAAATGACCTCTAGTCTTGCAGATACTGTATAAGCACAGCAAAAGCTCTCTTTTGGTCACCTTTTCATTAATAGCTCTTTTACGCAGATGATAAACTGAACTGTCTTTCGGGCGTTTCAGGTCGCCTTTTGTGACAGTATAAGAAAGATAATCTGGCTGTTCGATCTCTTGCTTATCTATGATGCCGAAATCTTCGAAAGCATTGAGGAGTTGTTTCTGTCTCCACTGTTTTCTTCGAAGAGTTCTTCTTGCAGAGCGTTTTGTGCGGGGGTTGGAAGCAGGTTCTCCTTCTTCAAAGATCCGAACTCCCATTTCGATAAGTTTCGCCTTTTCCTGATCGATAACGGCCCAACCAACAGAACCGATACCGATATCTAAGCCCAGTGTATACTTTTCCATAGTGATCTCCCTTTTATGATAGTTTAGAGGCTGAAGGTGTTCGTTTTTTATGCCTCCTGCCATTATTGGGTATTATTCTATGTAATATTATACACTTCTCTCAAATGAAAAGAATGATTTCGTCAATCATTCAAGAGGTGCTTGAGTATCCTCTCCCGGTCATTCACGAACATCTTCGTGATCTTATAGGAATCGGTATCTTCATAGGTACAGGTATGTAACGGTCCGTCAAAAGACAGTATCTCGGCATCCGGGTAGGCCGATAATACCAGAGAATGGGTCGCAATGATGAACTGCGATCCTTTTCGGACGCTTTCATCGATCTCTAAGAGAAGCGTCATCTGTCTTTGCGGAGATAAAGCTGCTTCCGGTTCATCGAGGAGATAGAGCCCTAACGAGGAGAAGGTCTCCTGTGCTAAAGCTAAGAAGCTTTCTCCATGAGATCTCTTGTGGTAGTTCATCGATCCCTTCCGGGAATCCCGGGCGTATTCTTCTTCTTTTGTCGCTACGTTGTAGAAACTCTCGGCTCTGAGGAAGTATCCCCAGCCCCGGTTCTTATTGTTTTTGGAGAGAGTCAGGGCATTGGCGAGCGGAGAATGGGAATCATAGGTAGAGAAGGAATAGTTCCGTGTGCCTCCTTCCGGATTGAAACCGTAGGCGACTGCTATTGCTTCGAGAAGCGTCGACTTTCCCGATCCGTTCTCACCGGTGAATATCGTGACCGGACGATGAAAAGAGATCTCTTTCAGATCTTGAAGCGACGGGATCTCTCTCAGATAGGAATCTTTCTCGATCTCGTTCCAGTCTATCGTGAGACTTCTTATCAGCAGGTCTCTTTCATCCATATCTCTATATTATCATCGATAATTGCGTAAAAACTCCTTTGTACGTTTGTTCCGGGGATGGGAGATCATTTCTCTTCCTCCCTCTTCGACGATACTTCCTTCATCCATAAACAGGATATGATCGGAAACGGATTCTGCAAAGGAGATCTCATGAGTGACGATGATGAGGGTCATCTTCTCCCGAGAGAGTTCTTCGATGACTTTGAGCACTTCGTTGGTGAGTTCGGGATCCAGGGCGGAAGTAGGTTCATCAAAGCAGAGGACCTGAGGTCCTAGCGCCATGGCTCTGGCGATGGCGACACGCTGCTGCTGACCTCCGGAGAGTTCGCAGGGATAATAGTCCCAGCGGTTTCCCAGTCCCATCTTTTTCAGAAGAGAGAGTCCCTTCTCTTCGATCTCTTTTACAGAAGCTGTCTTCTTCAGTTTCAGAGCCAGTGTCACATTCTCTAATGCCGTGTACTGGGGAAAGAGCTGAAAGTTCTGAAAGACCAGTCCGAAGGGACGCTCTGAGAAGCCTTTATTTCCCTTCTGCAGGCTCTTTCCTTCCAGGATGATCTCTCCCCTGTCATAGGTCTCCAAGCCGTTGAGACAGCGTAAAAGCGTCGTCTTTCCTGAGCCGGAGGAACCGATGATCGAGAGCGTCTCTCCCTGTTCCATAGAGAAGGAGATATTCCGTAAGGCTACTGTATCCGAGTATTTCTTATTCAGATCTCTTATTTCCAGATATGACATAGTTCCTCCTAATGGAAGTAGGAAAGCGAGCGTTCCAGTTTTTCAAACAGGATCGTCAGCAGTCCGTTGAAGATCAGGTAGAAGGCTCCGGTATAGAAGAGAGGCCAGATGATCCCGGAAGAACGGATGAAGGCCTGAGAGCTCCAGATGATCTCATAGACGGCGACGGTCCGTGCAAGAGAAGTATCCTTGACGAGGGTGATGACTTCATTGGAGATCGGAGCCAGGATATTCTTGATGACCTGTAGCAGAATGATAGAGAAGAAGATCTGGGAAGATGATAGACCCAGCACTTCCCCTGCTTCAAACTGTCCCTTCGGAATGGAATCGATGCCTCCCTTGTATATCTCGGCAAAGTAGCAGGAATAATTGAACGCAAAGGCGATCAGGGAGGCAAGAAACCTCCCCTGATCACCGGAACCCCAGATATTGTTTCCTAAGAATATTCCCGGACCGTAATATACGACCAGCAGCTGCAGCATGAGCGGTGTTCCCCGTATGATCCAGACGATGACTTTCATCGTGATAGACAGCGGGGTGAACCGGCTTCTGAGAAAGAGTCCGAATAAGAGTCCCAGAGGCAGAGAGATGAGAAGTGTCAGACAGAAGAGTTCCAGGGTAACGAGAAATCCCTTCAGTAAAGACAGAGTGACTGTCCCAAGCATTATTTCACCAGCGCTCCCTGAACATCATATTTAACGGCGATCTTCTCCAGTTCTCCGGAAGCAGAAAGCTTATCAAATAAACTGTTTAAAACATCGGCCAGGTCGGAACCCTTGCGGCATCCTACTCCGTACTGTTCTCCCTCAAAGGATACGGTATACGTGAGATCCGGATAGCTCGTTCCTTCTCCGACCATGGCTGCTGCCATCAGCGAATCGATGATCGCCGCATCGGAAGTACCGGCTGCCACTTCGAGAAGTGTATCGGCCTGAGAAGATACCGGACGGAAGGAAAGACCGTTAGTTTCCGCAGCTCCCTGTCCGCTCGATCCTGCCTCTACCGCAAAATTGAGACCTTTCAGAGAATCGACGGTCTGATACTGATCAGATACGTTCTTATTTACGATGACGACCGGTGCATTATTTAAATACGGTTTGGAACAGGACATGGCATTCATCACTTCATCGGTCAGCGTCATTCCGTTCCAGACGACATCGATACTCTTATTGTCGAGTTCCAGGATCTTGGAATCCCATTCGATCTCGATGAATTCCACTTTCACACCCAGTTCTTCTGCAGCGATGCGGGCTAAATCGGCATCGAAACCGATCCATTCACCGTTACTGTCTTTATAGTCCATCGGCGCAAAGTCCGTGATCCCGACGATCAGCGTCCCCTTCTCTTTGATATATTCGACATCTGTTTTTTCTGAAGTTTCTTCTTTTGGAGCACTGCAGGCAAACAGTACGAGTGTCAGACATAATACGAGTAATTTTCTCAGCATTTTCTTTTCCTCTTTCTATTCAGGAGACGAAGGAGGAAGCAGATAAATAAAAGGTCCGGAATGAAGGATAATCGATTCCGGACCGTGTACTCTTTTCTGTTTAACTAAACGTTAAAACGAACCAGGAGCCCGGTCTGTATGATGATGGTGATGATGTCCTTTTAAGATATAAAGCTTCATACTTCCGCCTCCTGTATGACATCAATCTAGAATGAAAATTGTTTTCTGTCAATTATTTTCATGATATCCGATCAAAATTGATTCCCTTTGTGTCGAAGAGGATCAAAAAAGGATATAATGAACATAGAGTTTTAAGGGAGAAACAATTATGGCTGAAAAGAAAAAGAAAACATATGTCGCTGCCAGCGATGAAACAAAAGAAAAGGCAAAGCAGGTCCGCAAGGAAGCTAAGCCGGTAGGCAATCCGACACCGTATCGTATCGGTGCTGTCGTCTGCTGGGTATTCGCCCTTCTCTTTGAAGTCCTGGCATGTCTCTTACTGGCCGGTAAATTCGAACTCAAGTTTATGTCCGGCACCGCTCAGCTCATCGCCTTCCTCGTCATCGACCTGGTATTAGTCATCGTCGGTGCTCAGTTCTGGAAGAAAGCCAACCACATCGATCCGGTATCCGAAGCAAACAAAGTCAAATTCTGGCTCTGGAACAACATGGGCGTCATCGTCTGTGCGATCTGCTTCATTCCGTTTGCGATCTATGCCTTAGTCAACAAGGATGTCGATAAGAAGACAAAATCCATCGCTGTTGTCGCTGCCGTCATCGCCTTACTGATCGGCGGTGTCGCCTCCTATGACTTCAACCCGGTATCCTCCGAACAGAAGGCTGCCGCTGTCGATGTCTTAGGCAATGAAACAGTATACTGGACGACATTCGGTAAAGTCTATCATACTCATGATGACTGCTCGCATCTGAACCAGTCCGAGACCCTCACATACGGAAGCGTCGAAGAAGCGATCGCTGCCGGAAGAGTACGTCTCTGCAAGACCTGTGCCAACAAGGATTCCATCTCCGGTGTTGCGACAGAAGAGTAACATAACATAATCTGTTACGGGGATGCAGAATGCATCCCCTTTTTCTTATGATAATTTGTCAAATTAAGCGCAACACTTTCAGTGAGTGCTGTTGAATACTTCTGACGGAGTCTGATAGCCCAGACATTTCCTCGGTCTGTTATTCAGGAGATCGATCTTCTCCCTGAGATCCTCGTCTGATACTTTCGACAGATCCATTCCCTTCGGATAGAATTCTCTGAGTAATCCGTTTAAGTTTTCGTTAGTACCTTTCTGCCAGGAACAGTAGGGATCGCAGAAATAGGTCTTACAGTTCAAAGCCGTTTCGATCTTCTCGTAACCGGAGAACTCCTTTCCTCTGTCGAAGGTGATGGTCCTGACCAGTTCTGAAGGATAGTCCTTCAGCGCATTGATGATCGCGGGAGTCACGGATGATTCTGTTCTGTCCGGTACTTTGACGGCTATATAGAGCCGCGCTCTTCTTTCGGCCAGTGTCACGAAGCACACTTTGGATTTCGGCGCACGGTCCTCTCTTCCGGAGACTACGGTATCTCCTTCCCAATGTCCCAGCTCCTTCCGCTTATAAACAGATCTGTCTCTCTTCTTTATCGTTCTGCCTCCGTCATTGAACTTTCCTCTGGATTCGGCAGGCCGCTTGAAACAGCCTTTCCTGCGCAGTTTCTCCATCGTGATGATGCCGAGTCTTCTTTCGTGTATCATCCGGTAGATCGTAGAAACGGAAGGAATATCCAGTTCTTTGTTTCCTCTGCCTCTGATCTGCTCGGGAGACCAGTGTTCTTCGATCCGTTTCTTTACATAAGACAGGATTTTATCATCACTGATCCTTTTTCTTCCGCAGAGAGTCCTGCGCTGTTCATAGTATCTCTGCGCTGTCGAGGGGATATAGCGCGAGATCTGATAATTCATTCCTGAACGGTAGCTGTTTCTTCTGAGCTCCCTTGAAACGGTCGAAGGACTTCTTCCGATCGCTCCGGCGATAGCGCGGACAGACAGGCCGGAAGTGCGCAGCTGGCAGATCACGGTCCTCTCGTGTATGTTAAGATGATAATAGTCCATAGGTCCTCCTGATGATGTAAGTTTGGTCACTCACATTCTATCATTTGAACCTGTGGGCGTTTTTATGTGCCGGAGGTCATGTGTTGCGCTTAAAATAGTAATTCATCTTATGAAAAACCCTATTTTAATGGGAAAATGATGGATTATTTCGAACTTTTTTAAAAAAATGTATGGAAGAACAATCTTTGAAAAAGGTATAATAGAGGTTGAAATGAGAGGCCTATTACACTATGGAAGAAAATAACTACCCAACTAAAGACGAATTACTTGCGAAGGTAAAAGAGCTCGCAGAAAGTGAAAACGTCCCGAATCTCTTTTCTCAGTTAAACAATCTGAGAAAGCAGTGGAGACGTACAGGAAGCGAAGAAGAATCGATGTACGACAAGGAAATGAGCGATCAGTTCTACAAGTACATGGATGAACTTTCCGCAAGAGGCGCAGAAGCGTACACTACAGTCGAAGAGAAGAAGAAAGAACTCATCGGCAAGGCAAAAGAGATCCTGAACGAGAAGAACTTCAAGAAGGCTACGGAAGCCATGAACAACCTCATGGACGAATGGAAAGCAGCCGGACGTGCATCCAAGGAAACAGATGATTCCTTATGGGCAGAGCTCAAGGAAGTCCGCGATACTTTCTTCGCCAACAAGAAAGCTTACTTCGAAAACCTCAGAGAATCTTTTGCGGTAAATAAAGAAGCGAAAGAAGCGATCATCGAAAAGGCAAAAGAAGCCAATAAACTCGAAAACTTCAAAGAGATCAATCAGATCATGAATGACCTCATGGAAGAATGGAAGAAGACGGGAAGCGCCGGAAGAGAGAACGACGATACGTTATGGGCTGCATTCCGTGATGAAAGAAAGACTTTCTTCAACAACCGTTCTGCTTATTATGACAACCTGAGAGAGACTTTCAATAAGCGTGCAGACGAAAAGAGAGAGATCATCGCTCAGGCTAAGAGATATCTGGCCCTCTCTGAATTCACTGATGAAGAAGTCAATGCGGTCAAAGAACTCAGAAACCAGTGGAAGGCTGTCGGTAATGCCGGTAGAGACAATGAAGACGCCCTCTGGAATGAATTCAATACCGTTCTGAACAAATACTTCGAGAACTTACGCTACTACCGTTAATCTTTCGAAAAGAGATTCGTCAAAGGAGATGGAAACATCTCCTTTTTTCATGGGAAACTTGAATTCAGTCAATAAACATGAGACGATTCTTTCATAAAGGAAGGTATTGTATATGTCTGTGATCATCCGGATCTCTCCGAAGTTCAAGGAAGAACTGAACGGAAGATTATTACTCTTTGTCGATCGGAAGAACGGCAGCGAAGAACCTATGCTGTATAAGAGGAACGGATTCGGACTGCAGGGCTGTCCTGTGTTCGGAGTGACGTTCTATGGACTACAGGGAGGAGATGTCATCGATCTGGAGGAGCAGAAAGAGAATATCTTCGGATCTCCGATCCGTTTTGAAGATATCCCGGAAGAGAAACTGGAATTCCAGGCATTCTTCATCCGCTGGCATAAGTTTGAAAGAAAAGACGGTTCTGTGATATGGGGAATGCAGGACTACGGAGGCGGAGGAGACTATGCCGCCAATCCGTTCAATCTGTATTCCGATGTCAAGACGGTCCACTATGGAAAGAAAGATGTGAAGCTCACGATCGACAAGATGATCGAACCGGGCTATGAACTGAAAAAGGGACAGGTATACCAGCAGGGAAATTATAAGAACCACGGACTGGTGAAGTACTTCAAGATGAAGTCCGAACTGCTTTCGGATTTCTGGGGTGAAGATATCTATATCGGTGCCAACGTCTTACTTCCGGCCAATTACGATAAAAAGAAGAAGTATCCTTTGATCCTGTGTCAGGGACACTTCCCGGGAGGAACGGCACCGTTTCGCTATGATGTGGAATTAAGAGAACGAGAAAAGGGTCTTACCGAGTACTGGAATTCCGGAAAGGCACCGGAGGCCATCTGTGTCAATTTCCGCGATGCGAATATGTTTTATGATGATTCCTACCGGGTCAATTCGACCAATCTGGGTCCCTGGGGCGATGCCTTTGTGAAAGAGATCATACCGGCTATCGAGAAGAAGTACGGAGGGATCGGAGTACCGGAAGGAAGGATACTCGCCGGAGGATCTACCGGAGGATGGATCTCAGTAGCCCTGCAGCTCTTCTATCCGGACTTCTTCGGAGGCTCCTGGCCGGGGTTTGCGGACTCTTTAGATTTCCATGCCTATCAGCTGGTCGACCTCTACGAGGAAGACAATGTCTTTACCCTGAAGCAGAACTGGAGAAGCATCGAACGTCCGGGATCGAGAGACACCAAAGGAAACGTCTTGTGGACGATGCGGGAAGAGACCTATCAGGAACTGGCGATCGGCGGAGACCTGGCGCACGGCTTGGGGCAGTTCGGCATCTATCAGGCAGTCTTTTCTCCGCAGGGAGAAGACGGTTATCCGCTCAATGTCTATGATCCGCTGACCGGAGAGATCAATAAGGATGTCGTAAAGTACTGGAGTGAGCACTATGATCTCACTGCTTATCTCGAACGCAATCATGAATGGCTGATCCCGAAGATCAGAGGCAAGTTCCATTTACGGGCCGGAGATATGGACAACTTCTATCTCAATCTGGGACATTACCGCTTTACGGAAGTACTGAAAAAGTATCGGGCAGGAGGCTATTCCCGCACTTATCCGAAAGTAGGCCATGACGGCAATATCACCATCATCGATATGTTGGAGGAGATGAGAGTCTACCTCGATAAGACGCTGTATAAAAAGACGGAAAAGAATTGACTGAGGAGATGAAAACATCTCCTTTTTCCATCATTATTTTATGTATAATATAAGGCATACGAGAGGAGATTACAGATGGGGATCGTCGTATTCGGAGCCGTATTCGTGGATATCAAGGGATATCCGTTAGCACAGTATATACCGCAGGGAAGAAATGTAGGAAGAGTTCTGCAGGTCCATGGAGGAGTCAGCCGGAACGTGGCGGAAGATATCGCCAATATCGAACTGAGACCGACCTTCGTGAGTGTTGTGGATGACAGCGGCTTGAGCGATGATGTCATCAACAAACTGAAGAGGCATAAGGTCAATACCGACTATATCGTACGGACACCGGATGGTCTGGGTACCTGGCTGGCCATCTTCGACAACAACGGAGATGTGGTCGCTTCCATATCCAAGAGACCTGACCTCTCGGCGATCAAAGATGTATTGAAAAAACACGGAGACGAGATCATCTCGAACTGCGATTCCGTCGTCGTCGAGATCGATATGGAAGACGATATCCTGAACCGGATCTTCGATTTGGCCGAGAAATACGATAAGCAGGTATTTGCGGTCGTCTCCAATATGTCCATCGCGATGGAGAGAAGAGATCTCTTCTCGAGAGTCAGCTGTGTCGTCTGCAACGATCAGGAAGCAGGATTATTATTCTCGGAAGAATACCATGACTATACACCGGAGAGACTTCTGGAATCCATTAAGGAAAAGGTTGAAGCGGCTCATATCGGCAAGATGGTCGTCACCATGGGGGAACGGGGTGCTGTCTATGCGGCCAAGGGAGGAGAATTCGGATACATCCCTCCGCAGAAAGTCGATGTGATCGATACGACCGGTGCCGGTGATTCCTTCTTTGCGGGGATCGCCATCGGTCTGACCTATGGAAAGACGCTGGCAGAAGCCTGCAGCATCGGTACGAGACTGGCGGCTTCCGTCATCGCGACGAGTGAAAGTGTCTGTCCGCGCTTCATGCCGGCAGAATTCGGAATAAACGTCAATAACGTAAACAAAGGGCTTAACTAAGCCCTTTCGTATTTTTTCAATGTCTCTTTGAGTTCCTTTATGAACTCTTCTCTCAGTTCTTCCGGTTCCAGGATCTCGATAGAATCCAGATACTGCTGAGCTAAGTATCGTGCTCCGGTATCGGAGGTCTTGATACGGATCAGGAAGGAATCTTCTTCCGGTATCAGGATGAGGTCCTTTCCGAAGAGATCGATCATCTGATCCAGGATCAGATCTTTGCATCGAAGCAGTACGCTCTTCACCTCTCCGGTATACATGAAGAGCTTGTTTTTCGCATACTCGTAGGCATCCGCTTCCTTCGGCAGCGGACGTACCATCTCTTCCCCTTCCTCGCATCTGGACATACGGTCCAGGCGGTAGTGGATATATCCTTCATGGTTCTTACTGGTGACGACCATATAGGCTCTGGAATCCGCATAGACGATATAGCGGGGTTCTACCGTATATCTCTCTTTCCGTCTGGCGACGAGGCGTTTATTGCGGTCATAGCGCAGATAGACGAAGGAGAGTTCATGACGGTTGCGGATGGCGGAAGATACGATCTCGATATTCCTCAGCAGTTCGCCGTTCGCTGTCTTCTTGGGGTTCGGCATATAGACCTTATTGAAGAACTCGGCCCGCTGGTATTTGGACTGGGTCGATAATAATTTTTTGATCAGTTCATCGCTCTGTTTCTGAGAGATGAAATGGGAGGCATGTACGGCATTGCACAATAAGAGTACTTCCGCTTTATCGAACTTCCTCTTCTTGAGATAATATCCCTTCCCGTTATCTTCATAGCGGCTGATCTCAAATCCTCCCTGTTCGAGGATATCGATATTGGAATAGAGCGTCCTTCTTTCAATCTGCAGACCGTACTCCTCTTCCATATGTTTCCGTATCTCTTTCCCTGTAAGGATATGTTCCTTATCGGAATACTTCTCCAGGATATCCAGCAACGCCAGTGCACTGTGTTTCTTCTCTGCCATGATATGTCCCTCTTTTTCTTTATTTTACCTCATTTATTCCTCCCCTGTCGGGTTTTCCGTACATCTTTCCGTTTTACCATCATGGTGTAAAGATGAGGTGCTCCTATGAATGATAAAGATCTCTATTTCACGATCGTGCTGAAAGAAGGAAAAGATATGATGAGAATGCCGAGACCGGGCGAGAAGATCCTATTGAAAAAGGACTTCATGAACGAGTATGACGATGAAGCCATCGCCGCCTACAATCTCCATAAAGTCCGTTTCGGCTATGTCGCCAATTCTGTATATACCGTAGCCAGAGGGACACACTCTGCCGGCTATATCTACCGGGATCTATCCGATGAGGGCGTAGCCCGGGTCTGTTTCTCACTCGAAGACAAGATCATTGCCCGCATCATTCCTGCAGACGATATCGACTAGTTTCATGTTTTCATAACTCCTTTCCGGAAAAAGGGCTCTAAAGGCCCTTTTTTCGGTCTATCAGAGACATGACATAGTGGATGAATCCTGCCCCCAGGATGTTAATGAAGAGGTAGAGAAAGATCACCGGGATCTCTCCGATCAGCTTGGCGATATCGCGGAAGATGATCTGATCCATAGGGGTAAAAGGCGATATATAAAACATGTCGATGCTTCCCAGAGTGTGAAAGAGGAAGTTGAAACACTCGGCAATGAAAGCCAGAAAGAGATATAAACTGCTTCCTTTCAAAAAAGATCTGAGATCATCGATATCCTCCTCATAGAAGAATAAGAGGATGGAAGTCAGGATCATCAGGATGTGCCAGAGGTAGGAATGAAAAGTCAGTATCGGAAGATCGTAATGCATCCCGGTCTGATCGAAGAAGACTGCGATGCCTCCCAGGAGGAAAAAGTCTCTCATGAATACCGCAAGAGTCTTGTTGCGGGTATGAAGATAGAGAGGAAGAAGGTAGATCGGCATACTGCAGAGCTGGAAAGGAAAATGCCAGAAGTCATAGGAACCTCTGTCTATGGTGAGCAGGATCTGCTTGGCTATTTCGGACAGTACGAAAAACACAGACAGAATGATGAGTATTTTCCGTATATTCTTCCCGTTCATACTTACATTGTAATATTCACGTCAAAAAGAAAAATATAATATAATTTACTTAGAAGTATTTTTTGAGGAGGTGTTGGTATGCTGGGAGATAATGCCGGACGACTGGGAAATGTATGCAGTGTTTGCGGCAGACCATTGAAGCCTTTCGGCAATAAGATCCTGAAAGACGGGATCCTGTGCCGGAAATGTATCAAACTGATCTCTCCATGGCTTAGCGACGAAGAAGTTGCCGAAATGAGCATAGAAGATATCAAAGTTCACATGGAAAAAAGAGAAGAGAATAAGAACGTTCTCAATACCTTTGCGATAAGCCGCTGTGTAGATGAAAAGTATGAACTCTGTGTAGATGATGCGAAGAAGCTCTTCTACTTCAATAAAAACAACGATAATCCGGATGTACTGCCTCTGGAAGACTATGAGAGCATTCAGGTCTATGAGAAAAAGGATCCGGACAATGAAGAGAACTGTGATGTATGGATGAAAGTGGAGATGAAGGGAAAAGACTTCTCTTCGATCAACTTCCGTCTGAATGAATTCCCGGGGATCGCCAAAGGTTCCGAAGAGGAACAGAAGGCCTTTGAACTGGGAATGCGCTACATGAATGTATTGAATCATGAGGAGGAAACACAATGAGCAGCAAACCTGTAAGCAGAAAGAAGAATGTCGTCGGTAAGACCGTTACCGTTACCAAGGGTGAAAAAGTCGAGACAAGAGGTCCGGTAGGCAGAAAGAAAACATTAAGGGATTTCTTCAAGGGTCTCTTTCAGGGGAAATAACGATGAAGAAGATGACGAAGTTTCTGGTCCTTCTTCTCAGCGTCCTTCTCTTAGTAAGCCTCGTTTCCTGCAAGAAGAAAGAGGAAGAGAAGAAAGATGATGACGAAGAAGTGATCTACCGTTACGGATATTATTCCGGAGGTTCTACCTATCCGAAGACCTGGAATGCCGAATCCAATGTAGGACTGGCAGACTATTCGGTAGCGGAAGGTTCCCGTGAGAAGTATACCGAGATCGTCGGAGATGGAAAAGATACCGTTACGATCTTAGTGTATATGTGCGGAAGCGACCTGGAATCCAAGTCGGCCATGGGAGTCTATGACCTGCAGGAGATGGCGAAAGCTTCTCTTTCGGATAAGGTCAATATCCTGGTCTATACCGGAGGTTCTACGACCTGGCATATCGATGCGATCTCCAATAAGGTCAACCAGATCTACAGAGTAAGAGAAGGAACCCTGGAAAGACTCGTAGACAACGCCGGTAATTCCACGATGGTGAATCCGGCAACGCTGGTATCCTTCATCGAATGGGGCGTTGAGAATTATGAAGCAGATCGTTACGGACTGATATTCTGGGACCACGGTTCCGGTACGATCAGCGGCTACGGCTATGATGAGAAATATCCGAAGGCCGGATCCATGGGCCTGGAAAAGATCGATCAGGCTCTGACAGAGGCCGGTGTTCAGTTCGACTTCGTCGGTTTCGATGCCTGTCTGATGGCTACGGCCGAGACCGGACTGATGCTGGCGGAACATGCGGACTATATGATCGCTTCCGAAGAGAGTGAACCGGGTGCCGGATGGTACTATACCAACTGGCTGAGCGAACTCTCCAAGAACACCTCGATGCCGACACTCGATATCGGCATCAATATCGTCGATGACTTCGTTGCCTACTGCAAGAAGTACACTCCTTCCCAGTCTGCGACCTTATCTGTCGTCGACCTGGCAGAACTGGAACATACCGTTCCGGAAAAACTGACCGGTTTCTCCGAGAAGGCTGCCAGCATGCTGAAGGAAGGACAGTATAAGACCATCGCTTCCGCAAGAAGCGGTGCGAGAGAATTTGCCTCCGATTCCCGTATCGATCAGGTAGACCTGGTAGATATGGCCGTCCTCATGAATACGACGGAATCCAAGGAACTGGCAGATGCCCTCTTAAGCTCCATCAAATACAACTCCACGACTTCCGATATGGCGAATTCCTATGGCTTGTCCATCTACTTCCCATACCGCAATACGAGATATACCGGAACCGTTCTGAAGACCTATGATGCGATCGAGATGAACTCTTCCTATTCGAATGTCGTCCGCAATTTCGCCTCCTATCAGACGAGCGGACAGGTAGCCTCCGGCGGTTATACGAATCCGTATTCCTCCCTCACGTCTTCCTCCTATTCGAATTCGAACTATTCCTCCCAGTCCTCAACAGATGCCGTATTGCAGCTGCTGAATCTCTTCCTGGGATCTGATTCCTCGATGACTTCGAACTCTTCCTATTCGAATTACTATTCTGCACCGGGCTTCTCCTTCCTCTTCGGCAGGAGCGTCGATCCGGCACAGATGGCTGAGTATATCGCCGACAATCACTTCGATGCAGACCTCACCTGGAAAGACGGCAAGATCCATCTCACGAATAAGCAGTGGGAAATGGTCGAAGAACTGGAGCTCAACGTCTTCGTCGACGATGGAACAGGATATATCGACTTAGGTACCGATACTCTCTTCGAGATCGATGAGAAGAATAACCTTCTGGCTCCGGAAGAAGTCACCTGGTTAGGTATGAGCACCGACAATGAGAACTGGCAGGTCATCCCGTACTACCATGTATCTACAGTAGGCGATGAGAAAGACTACAAGATCACCGGCAGAGTTCCTTGTCTCATCAACGGCGAGGAAGCAAACCTGATCATCGTCTTCTCGGATGAAGAAGAAAACGGTGTCCTGGTAGGCTACAGCTATGGCTATGACCTGGAAGACGGCGTCACCGTCGGCAAGCTCGCAGATACCTTCAATGAGGGCGATGTGATCACCTTCGTCTGCGACTACTACGACTATAACGGAAACTACGAAGCTTCCCACGTATTAGGTGATCCGCTGACCTTAAAGGCAGATGATGTCTTCTACATCGGCGACCTCAATCTCGACAACAAGATCGTCGCTTCCTATAAGTTTACAGACATCTACCAGCAGACCTACTGGACCGCTCCGATCACCAAGTAACACAAAAAAATACACTCTGTATCTTAAGATGCAGAGTGTTTTTCTTTATGCTTCGCATTTCGCTTTGATCCGCTTGCGTATGATCAGGAAGGTGATCACGTGGAAACAGAAGGTCAATATCCAGGAGATCGGATAAGTGATATAGACGTTCTGGATGACCGGATTGGCGACGAAGACGGTCTTGAGCCAGACGATACGGTAGACGCAGATCCCGAAGATCGCCGTAAACATCGGCAGTATCGAATAGCCTACTCCCCGCAGCGCACCGGACATGACGTCCATGATGCCGCATAATACATAGGTCTTCTGGATGATCTGGAAGCGATCGATCCCGGCCAGGACGACTTCTTCCGAATCGGTATAGATGTTTAGGAGTTCTCTGTCGAAGCCCAGGACGACGAGGGCTGAGAGAAGTCCGGCGATAATGACCAATGCTTCGCAGAGCCAGATCGTTTTAATGATGCGGTCGTATTTCTTCGCCCCGTAGTTCTGACCGCAGAAAGTCTGACAGGCCTGATAGAAGGCGTTCATGAAGGCATAGGAGAAGTTCTCGATATTGGAGGCAGCACCGTTTCCGGCCATGACGGTCGAACCGAAAGAATTGATGCTGGACTGTATCATGATGTTGGAGATAGAGAAGAGAGACGACTGGATACCGGCCGGAAGACCGACCTTCATGATGGCAGCCAGCGACTCCCCGGAGATGCGGATCTCCTTCGGATAAAGACGCAGATACCACTCTTCTCTCAGTAATGCCATGACGATGAGGACGGCCGAGATGAGCTGGGAAGCGACCGTAGCGATCGCCACACCGGCGACATCCATCCTGAAGACGATGACCAGTAAGAGATTCAGCAGGACATTGACGACACCGGCCACTGTCAGGAAGTAGAGCGGACGTTTCGTATCCCCTCTCGCCCGTAATATCGCTGCCGCAAAGTTGTAGATCAGGGAGAACGGGATCCCCAGGAAGTAGATGCGCAGGTATAATGCCGATAAGCCGATGACATCAGCCGGAGAATCCATCAGTTCCAGCATCCATCTGGCTCCGAAGAAACCGATGATGGCGATGACCACACCGGCGATGATGGAGAAGGCAATAGATGTATGGATCGCATCATGGACCTTATCCTTCTCATCCGCACCCAAGAGTCTTGCGACGACGACATTGGTTCCGGTCGAGATACCGATAAAGCCGTTCACCAGTAAAGATACTAATGAACCGGTAGAACTGACAGCTGCCAGGGAGAGATCTCCCGCAAACTTCCCGACGACGATGATATCGGCCGCATTGAAAAGCAGCTGCAGTATGGAACTCAGCACCAGCGGAATATAGAAACTCATGATCCCGGAAAGAAGATTTCCGTTGACCATGTCGATATATTTTCTTTTCATGGTGATTCTTATTATAGACTTATTTTTCTCAAAGAAAATGTATTTGTGAAGCGTAATCGCTTACAGTTTTAAAAAAGAGATTTTTTTGGGATTCTATTGCACAAAAAGGAAAAACTGTGATATTATTTATAGGCATTAGTTAAACCTGACCTACTGGAGGGGTAGCGAAGTGGCTAAACGCGGCTGACTGTAAATCAGCTCCCAACGGGTTCGGCAGTTCGAATCTGCCCCCCTCCACCACTTTGGGATGTAGCCAAGTGGTAAGGCAACAGACTTTGACTCTGTCATTCGCTGGTTCGATCCCAGCCATCCCAGCCACTGACTCGGTAGCTCAGGCGGTAGAGCATCTGACTTTTAATCAGAGGGTCCCGGGTTCGATTCCCGGTCGAGTCACCACCTATACTGCAGATGTAGTTCAATGGTAGAACTTCAGCCTTCCAAGCTGACTACGTGGGTTCGATTCCCATCATCTGCTCCAGAAGAAAATCCCTGCTGAAAAGCAGTTTTTTTGTGCCTTCTAAACAGTTTAATAATAAGAAAAGGCCCCGAATTGTCGGGGTCTGTTTCATGAAGTCGTTGTTGAATGTTTTAGTTGTCTTTGGAATGACGGTCGCCGATCTGGTAATCCGCATTGTTCGCGAACATTTCCCGTACGGTGATCGGTTTGTCGCCTGTCAGTTTCTCGAAGTCATCCGTCCAGACATCCATCTTTCCTTCCCGGATTGCCTGGGCAAATGTCACCATACCATCGGAAGAGAACGGCGCTTCGCTTCCCTTCAGGAAGACGCCGTCTGTCGTTCTCGGAACACCCATCGCATCGAAGATCTGATAGTTTTCTTCGTCTGTGACGTACTTATAGGAAACATTGTTTCCGGTCTCTTCGTTGCCGATCTCGCAGAATCTTGCGATCGTCATCAGTTCCGGACCGTTGATATCGAGTGTCGCATGATCGTACTGCGGTTCAAAAGCGCGGTGCAGCGCATAGGCAACAGCCTTGGCACAGTCTTTACGGGAGATGTAGGCCATGAGTCCGTCGCCCTGAGAGTTCATGAGCGGACCGCCCATCTTGACATAAGTGAAATAGTTGGTGATCATCGCTTCCGCATACTGGGAATTCCGTAAGAAGATGTGATCGAGTCCCTGTTCGGCGATATATCTTTCCGTAAAGATATGGTCTTTCTTTTCGACAGACGGGTTCGTCTCATCTCCGGCATTTACCAGAGAAGTATAGATGATCTTCTTTACACCCGCTTCTTTAGCGGCATCGACACAGTTCTTATGCGCATTCTGCCTCTTTGCGCCGACAAACGGCATGGAGATCAGTGCCAGGGCATCCGCACCTCGGAATGCTTCTACGAGGCCTTCCGGATTGTTGAAGTTGGTGACATGTGTCTCTACACCGAGATCAGCATATTTCTTTAATGAATCAGGATTGTAGCCGCAGAAAACGAGATTCTCTTTCGGTTCCAGGGTCAGCAGGATCTCTGCCGCAACACTGCCGAGATTGCCGTCTACGCCAGTCAGTAGTAATTTCATGATCGTATTTCTCCTCTTCTTCTTTCCTTATATCGGAAAAGGCAGAAGCTTTGTCTTATTTATAATTTCTTCCCAGGATCTTTGCGCTGAGACCTGCAGGAAGTGTCTTATAGAAAGCCGCAAAGGCTTTATAGTACGGATGGAGCGTAAGATTCGCCTTTCCTTCCTTCACTTTCTTTAAGGCGGACTTTGCGACGGTCCTCATATCCAGATACGGCATGGAGAAACCTTTTCTCAGATCTTTCCGGTCCAGGGCCGTCTTCATGGATCCCGGATTGAGACTCAGTACCTGTATCCCCTTATCTTTCAGTTCTTCATGAAGGGCAATGGAGAGATGACGTACGAAGGCCTTCGATGCGGCATAGACTGCATCTCCCGGTACCGGCGCAAAGGAATAGATCGAAGAAGTATGGATGATGGAACTGCCCTCTTTCATATACGGGATACAGATACGGTCCATCATCATCACGCCCCGTACATTCACATGGATCATCAGTTCCAGTTTCTCTATAGGTGTATCCGCGAATGACTTGACAGTCTCTACTCCGGCATTGTTGACGAGAAGAGAGATCTCTGCATTCTCTTTCTTCAGAAGTTCATCCAGTTCTGTAAAAGTCTCTTCTTTCGAGAGATCCATCAGCAGCGGACGTACTTTCACTGTTTCCTTATACCTGTCTGATAGTTCCTCCATCGTATCCAGTCCCCGTTCGGCGAGGATCCAGATCTCATCGAGGTCGTTGTATACTTTGACGGTCTCTTCGAGAAAAAATATTCCCAGTCCCGAGGAAGCGCCGGTGATGAGTGCGATCTTCATAGGCTTTTCTCCTTTATACAAATCAATTTTAACAGAGATATTATGCATGAAAAAAGAGAAGCTCTCTTTCGAAAGCTTCCCTCATTAGTGTTTTTCTTAGTTTCCGTTCCGGGCGCTGATCACCATGACCAGTGTGAGTGCTGCCAGAGCGATCTTGACGATCGTATCCCAGTTCATACCGGTACGGAAGAGCGCATAGATGTTCAGAGCGATGACCAGGATCTCGAAGACCATTACGAATGTGCCTCGGGAAGTGCCCTTGCCGATACGTCCGACCAGCCAGCTCAGCCATAAGTTGACGAGCGTCTCTAACGTGAAGATGATGCCGACAAGGATGTTCAGATCGACTTCGACCGGTGCCGTAGCTCTGATATCCAGATATTTCGCAGCGTATTCAGGCGCCTTTCCCGATACGATCAGATAGATACAGAAGCCGGCTGTGACCAGTGCGAAAAACGCATACAGTCCGCTCAGAAAGCGAAAATATTTCTTTCCCATAAAATGATTGTCCCCCTTAATAATCATCCCTATTTTAGCACTCTGTCCTCTTTTGAAAATATGACAATCAGGTCCTGTTTGTGGTAGTATAAGTATGCACGCAGGCGTGGTTTAATGGTAGAACTTGACCTTCCCAAGGTTAAAGCGCGGGTTCGATTCCCGTCGCCTGCTCCATAAGAATTCGGCATCTCGAAGGAGATGTTTTATTTAGCTATAGATAAACGTAGAATAAACCTTTCAGAAACAACAGCAGCATTGACTCCATCGTTGAACAGATTTGCAGCATGTGAATGCCCGAACGGATGAATGCATTTCATAAAACTGATGAAATCGATGCATAGCTGCACATGAAAAAACGAGGTTCCCGGGTGAACTCCTGAAGCCGCAATGGTCAAACAGTCTTACAGATCTATCGGTCAGAACGCCTGACTGTGATCGGCCGATCTGTTTCGACTTCGGGCAGTGAGGATAAGCGGCACAGACATCGGAAACGTCTTGCTTGTCCTTATGTGTCTGATTTGTATATAATATTTTATAAGGTAACAATTATAAAGCAATGATAAAGAAACTCAGAGATCAGATCAATTCTTATTTCGTAGGAAAAGAAGATGTTGTGGATGATCTTTTAGTCTGCCTTCTTTCCGGTGGCCATGTCCTGCTTGAAGATGTGCCCGGTGTCGGTAAAACCACACTGGCCCGAATTCTTTCTTCCAGCATCGACTGCAGTTTCGGCCGGATACAGTTTACTCCCGATACCTTGCCCTCTGATGTGATCGGTGTTTCGATCTACAACATGGCTACGGGGGAGTTCAACTACAAAGAAGGTGCCATCATGCATCAGTTGATCCTGGCAGATGAGATCAACCGGACATCGCCGAAGACACAGGCCGCCTTGTTGGAAGCCATGGCTGAAGGACAAGTCAGTGTTGATGGCCGCAAATATCAGCTCCCGCGTCCCTTTATGGTCATTGCGACCCAGAATCCGATCGAATTTCTCGGGACTTATCCTCTGCCGGAGGCGCAGCTGGATCGTTTCATGATGAAACTCTCGATCGGCTATCTCGATAGGGATGAAGAGATAAGACTAGGCAAAGATTATCTTAAAGGAAAAACCATTGAAATACCTCCGGCAGTCTGCAGGGGTGAGGATATCGTCAATTTACAGAAAAAGACAGAAATGATCCACGTCAGTGACAGCATTCTGGAATATATTCAAAAGATCATTGCCGCAACCAGAGATAATAAAAACTTTGTCTTAGGCGCAAGCCCCAGAGCTATGTTGGTCTTGATTAGAGCTGCACAGGCCAGAGCTTTGATCGAAGAAAGGGATTTTGTCAAACCGGACGATGTCCGCAAAGTGGCAGTCAATGTCCTTCACCACCGGCTTGTCCTGACCTCTGAAGCCCGGATCCTCAATAAGAATGTTGATCCTCTTCTTAAAAAACTCATATCTTCTATCGATATCCCAATGGAGTAGCGGATGCGAAAAAACCGTATCATCTTAGTTTTTTTATGGATCCTTTCCCTGATCTTTATCACCGTTTCCGGCACTCAGCTTGCTTATGCCTTTTTCATATTGCTTACGATGACCCCGCTTTTGTCGCTTTTTTATATTTTTCTGGTCAACCACTATTTCAAGATCCATCAGCACATCAACGATCGTGAATTGATCGCCAACCACCGATCCGATTATGATTTCATCCTGCAGAATGACAGTATCATTCCTTTTGCCGGACTCCGCATCCATTTCTTCCCGGATTTTTCTTCCATCAGCGGACAGGATACACAAAACGAATATGAGCTCTTCTTCGGCAGCCGCATCGTCAAGCGGCGTTCTTTAGTCTGCCACTATCGCGGTGATTATCGCGTCGGCATCAAAGCTGTTGTGATCCAAGATTTTTTCCGGCTCTTCAGTTTCACCCTCAAAATCAAAAGGCCCCTGTATGTCAGAGTAAAACCGGACATTATACAGCTGGATCATCTTGCATCGAACAAAGAGACCGTAAATGCCGTAAGAGAAAACAATTTCAGACATAACGTCACTGACCTTATCCTAAGAGAATATGTGCCCGGCGATGATATCAGGTTCATCAACTGGAAAGTATCTGCTGCTATGCGCAAACCGATGGTAAGGCAGCTGAATGGTGAAGAGAGACAAGGCATCGCTTTGATCATGGACTCCTGCCGTTATACGGAAGACCCTAAAGATTATCTGCCTATTGAAAACAAGATCCTGGAAACCGTCATTGCTTTGGATCGTTTCTTTTTACTCAAGGCGATTCCGACAACTGTTTATGTTGAAGAAGATAGCGCAGAAGTACTGTCCGGCGATTCCTTTCAAAGCTTTGAGGCGATCTATGAAAGACTCTCCTCTTTCCGCTTCAGCAGCACCAAAAGATCTTCCGCACTCTGCAGCGAGATCCTTTCTTCAAATGCGCTGTTCAATAAAGCAATGGTCTTTCTGATCGTCAGTCAGATCGATCCGTCTTTTTCCTCTTTAGCAGAACACCTGCAGCAGCACAACATTCCGGTGACTGTCATCCTGATCGGCGATAAGCCCGATACTGCTGTCGATCCTATAAACAACAATGAATACCCCGAGATCATTTTCGTCAAAACAGACGCTGATTTAAGAGAAGTGTTATGATGTCTGATTTTCTGCGCGACCTCGTCCATCTGCTGCCTTTAAGCCTGGCGATCTGCCTGCGCCTTTTTTCTGATTCGAAAATCAACATCGCTTTTCTTTGCCTTGGTTTGGACCTTCTGCTTCTGTTTCTGCTTTATCAGAAAAAACAATGGCGCCTGTTGATAGGCATATCCTTCTTTGCCGCAGTCCTTGTCTATTTCCTGATCAACGGCCTCTCGGGTGATGCCGTCAGCTATCTTCTGACAGGTGTGATCTGTCTGTCCGGTCTTCTTATCATCAAAGTGATCGAACATCATACTATAGGCCGCTATTTGATGATCTTCAGCTGTTTGATCCTGATCGTTCTAGCGGTCGTCACGAAAACCAAAACGGATAAGATCGTCTTCCTGCCGTTCTTCTTTTATCTGCTGATCAACATCATTGAGATCATTCAGATCCGCTGGCATAAGCAAGGAGACACCGATCTGAACATGCACAGTCTCTATCTGGCTCCTTTTATCCTGCTGATGGTCCTGATGCTCGCCCGTTTCCAGATCCCGGACAGGCCCTACGAATGGGGGTTCCTCAAGGACTCCGGCTGGTGGATCAGAGCCAAATGGGTAAGCCTTACCAACAAATTCGATTTCGCCACTTCCGACGAAAGCGATAGTCTTTTTGTCGGTTTTTCAGATGTTTCTACTATGGAAAGCAGGAT
This sequence comes from Erysipelotrichaceae bacterium, assembly GCA_045544415.1. Classification (GTDB taxonomy): domain Bacteria; phylum Bacillota_I; class Bacilli_A; order Erysipelotrichales; family Erysipelotrichaceae; genus Colivicinus. The sequence continues at coordinate 6,972 of JAZPYW010000092.1, read as the reverse complement.
CTATAAAAGCTCCAAGAAGGTCATGACGATCAATTCCGGTTATTACGGAAAGGATGTCATCAAACTCAGCGGCAAGACTTTTGATACCTTCACAGATCTGCACTGGATCAAGACAGATGAAAGCACTCTTGATTACCACACCTACGACGTTCTTGAGACCCTCTGTGCCATTATTCCATCGGGCAGAGACATTTATTTCAACCATTTGGCGAACACCTATCTTGACATCAACTGCAACGGTATCGTAACTTCTCGCATTTTTCATCCGCTCAAGTCCTTACCCTATATCGAAAAGACGCCGCTGCGTCAATCCGGTGCCGACTTGTTTTTTGAATCATCGATCAAACCGACCTACAAGATCCGTTATTTCCGCTTCTTCCGCAATGACGAGGATCTCAAAAACATGATCGTCAACCGGGAACCTGTCGATGCTTCCACCTTCAATGATGCTTTGAAGATCGTCTCTTCCGCTGACCCGAAGATCTACACCTTTGAGGGATATAAGGCTTATCAGAAAACGATCTATGACACATATAGTCAAAAACCTCTGCTGTCCGCAAAAACCTCTGAACTTCTGGAAGAGACATGCAAAGATGCTGACAGCGACTATGAAAAACTGCTGGCCATCGAAGAACTTCTCAGCTCTCTGCAATACTCTCTGGAACCCGGTGAATTGCCGGAAAACGTAGATACTGCTGCCGATTTTCTTGACTACCTGCTTTTTGAAAGTAAAAAAGGCTATTGTGTACACTACGCGACGGCTTTTGTCCTTTTGGCCAGATCCCAGGGACTGCCGGCCCGTTATGTTCAGGGCTATGCTTTCTCTTTAAGAAACGGGCATGCGGATGTCCGCTCTTACATGGCGCACGCCTGGCCGGAAGTTTATCTGGATGGCTTCGGATGGCTGGATTTTGAACCGACTCCCTCCTCACGCTCAGCAGACAGCACGCCGGAAACTTCCGTCGTTGATAATACGACAGATCATAAAAACGATCATTCTCAAGATAATGAAAATAAGGATCGATACAGTATTATGCAGATACTTCTTGTCGGCATCGCTTTCGTGTCTGTTCTGATCCTGGCCGTCAAAGTGATCAATAAAATGCATTTTATGTGGTTAACTCCGCAGGAGAAGATCAGGATCCTTTTTAAGCAGAATCTCAGACTGCTGAAACGAATGGGATCAGAACTCAGAAAAAACGAGACCTTAAGCGAATACTCCTTAAGACTTGAGAACACCCCTTATTCTTATACTGCAGATCTCATTTCAGTCTATGAAGAAGTGATCTACGGCAGCAGGACCGTCGATGAAAATGACATCGTTCTGTTTATTGAAAACAAAAAGCTGCTCAGCAAACTCTTCTTTAAGAAACTCTTCAGCAGGATCAGGATCCGCAAGGATGCTTCGATCTGATCGTTCCTTTTCGAAGCGTCAGTGCTGTGATCCCTGCGATAAGACATACAAGGGATCACTGCGGCATCCCGAAAACAGGTAGTGAATAATACCTGAGAGGTACTTTATCACCGGATACGATTCCATTGAGACTGCAGGCAATCCAAAAGGTCACGATCTTTTCCGAAGTGAAAGGCAGCCGGAGGAATGTAGATAAACTGAGGAAAGCGACCTCTGAAGAACGTTCTTTCATCTCATCCCCGGAAAGGCATAGACACAGGTCATTCAGCACCTCGAAAGAGGTGTTTTATTCACTGAGGATAAAGGTATAATAAGCCTTTTGAAACAGTTTTTACTATCTGCAACTGATCGATGCCGTATAATTGTGATTAGTTTATGAATATTGAAAAACGGAAAAACAGACTGATCCTGTTAGGTATGGTTATACTTATGCTTCTGACAGGCTGCGCAAAACAAAACGAAACAGAACAGCAGGAAACAGCATTAGCTGAATATCAGTATTCCTTTGATCCGCATGTCCTATCTGATGAGTATAATCAGGTGTATGGTGACGGGATCGAAGAAGAATTCTTCGCCTTTTGCGATGCGATACTCAATGTAGAAGATTCTTTTGACTGTTCTTCCAGAGAGCGTTTCTATCAGCTTATATCTGTTTCTTCTTCCTGCTTTCCTTTAGCCGATGAACTGATAGATAAAAATAAGACCGGAGTTGAAAATGGAAAATGTTATCTCGTTTATCGTTTCAGTAAAGAAGAAACAAGGGAAAAGATCACATCATTTATAGACAAAGTATCCGGTTTTATTAAAGGATCTGTCAGATATGAAGAGCCTGATTATGTAAAAGCCATGGAGCTGTACACCAGTTTGCTGCATAAGGACAGTTATGATTATTCCTATTCTCTGGAAGATTCGCTCGATCTGCGAACCTATCGGGCAATCATGCATGATACCGGAATCTGTCAGGAAATCGCCCGGGAATATATCTATTATCTGCTTCAGACCGGAATCGATGCATTGACCTGTTCCTCATTAAACAAGGATCAAAGCGAAGCACACGAATGGGTCTTTTTCAAGCTTGACGGGCAATACTATCATGCCGATCCGACGTATGGGCTCAATTATCCGGAGAGTCTGTTTTTCTTCGGCATGGACGAAATACAGAGAGCATATTACGGTGATTTTCCGGTAGAGAATTACAGATTCGGTGAAACAGATTTAAAAGGACTTTCTGCAGGAGATAGACGTTTTGAAAAGTTCTGGCTGGCAAAAAGCTACACGATAGATCATAAAAACAGGACAATAGAGATAATCGACAATAATACCAAACAGAAAACTGTGTATGATTTTGACTGAAGAACATGAGCATCCGCTGCTGCGGAAGAATAGCGAAAAGCCACCAGGCTTTTTTATTATTTCGATTTGGGAACTGTTTTAGGAACAGGCGTGCGAATTCATTTCGTATATTATAATAAAATCATATAGTACAGGAGGATCCATCGATGACGACTATCGGATTTATCGGAACCGGAAACATGGGTTCCGCACTCGCTAAAGCTGCTGTAAAGAGCGGACTTGCGGATCGTATACTCTTAGCCAACCGGACCAGAGAAAAGGCTGAGAAACTCAGAGAAGAACTGGGGACCGGGGAAGTCTGCGATAATGAGACGGTCGTCCGGGAAGCGGATTATATCTTTTTAGGGGTGAAACCACATCTGCTGAACGGAGTGATGGAGCCGTTATGGGATATCCTGGACAGCCGGACTGATCGATACATCATCGTATCCATGGTCGCCGGAAGAGATGTAGAGACGCTCTCGAAGATGTTCAAGGGAGCTCCGATCATCCGGGCCAATCCGAACATTCCGACTGCCGTAGGAAGCGGGATACTCCTCTATCATGTTTCAGATAACGTCAGAGAAGAAGAGAAGAAGTACTTCCATGATCTGATGGCTCCGGCCGGACTGCTGGAGGAACAGGATGAATGGACGATGAAGTGTGCCGGAGGTGTCATGGGCTGCGGCCCTGCCTTTGCGGCAATGTTCGTTGAAGCATTATCCGACGGTGCCGTAGCCTGCGGACTTCCGAGAAAAGAAGCCTTCCGCTATGCGGCTGAGATGCTGAAGGGGACGGCGGATGTGATCTTACAGACCGGCAAGCATCCGGGTGAGATCAAGGACTCTGTCTGTTCCCCTGCCGGATCGACGATACAGGGCGTGCGGGTACTGGAAGAGAGAAACTTCCGGGCAGCCGTGATGGATGCGGTGATCGTGACATTCGAAAAGAAATTCTGATAGAAACTGTTTACCGGACGGGTCTTTCCCGTCCTTTTTTTATTGAAAACAGAGAGGAAATATGTTGTACTGTTAGATGTAACTAACATGTCTACAGGAGACTCTATGAAAGAATATACTGCTGAAAAGCTGGTGAAGATCAGCCGCTATCAGAACTATTTTCCGACTCTGTCTGAAGATATCCGGAATGATGTCTAAAAGAGGATGGAGGAGCTCATTCAGGAAGAGAAAGAATACTGCGATCAGGGCAATGTTAAACATATGGCCCAGATCCTCGCTTCTATCGCTTTATACGAGATACTGCAGAAACACGGAAAAAGCGAAGAAGAAGCGTATCGTCTCGTTTCGGAAGAGATGTGGACGTTCCTGGATCCTTCCGGGATGAAGAAGATGGCGAAACTTCCCTTCTTTCTGCCTTTGATGAAAAAGATCGTTCCCTTCGGGTTTCAGAAAGGATCCGGAAAGGGATGGAAGTATAGCTGGCATGAAGATGATCCGAAGGATGAATTCCGTTTTGAATGCAATAAGTGTCTCTATAAAGAGATCCTGGGAAGAAGAGATCTGCTGAAACTGGGTTCTATGTGCTGTCATGCGGATATCATCAATTACGGAGAACTTCCGTATACTGATTTTATCCGGACCAGGACCCTGTGTCAGGGAGGAGATCTCTGCGACTTCCGTTTTGTCCGCCATAAGAGCGAGAATGGCTGGGAAAGGCATAAAAGTATATGAACAAGATATTATTCAATGTAGAAAAAGACGGATTCTACGGAGCTCTCTACCGGAATGAGAAGGATACGGACAAGGGAATGATCGTGATGCTGGGAGACTCGGCAGAAGATCTCATGGCCAGAACAGGTGCGAAGTATCTCCATGAGAAAGGCTGTCATGTATTGGCGATGGCTCCTCGAAAGAGCGACTACGGGCATCACAATTACCCTCTGGAACGTTTTGAGAAGGCAATAGATGTATTAAAGAAGAGCGGCTGTAAAAAGATCGGGATCGCCGGTGCTTCGACTACCGGTATGCTGGCGCTAGTGGCAGCATCCTATTATCCGGAGATCTCTTTGACCATCGCTATGTCCCCTTCCGATTTCATCATGGAAGGCTTCTATCGGGACGGAAAAGACGGGGCGGAAGAAAGACCGGGAGACGGCGAATCCTCGGTATCCTATCAGGGAAAAGGACTTCCTTACCTCCCTTATGCCTACCGTCATCCGGAATACTGGCTCAAGATCAAGGAAGAATCTAAAAGGACCCATAACTTCACTGCTTCAAGAGAACTCTTCGATGAATCGGAGAGAAGACATCCCCTTCAGGAAGAAGAGAAGATCAAAGTAGAAAGGATAAAGGGAAAGATCGTCTTCGTCGGTGCAGAAGACGATGTCCTGTGGGATACCTGCCGCTATATCCGACGGATGGAAGAAAGGCTCTCTACCCTTCCTCATGAATGTATCTATGAGGCATTATTGTATGAACACGGGACACACTTCGTCTTTCCGGAATCCATGCTGAAGAAGGCATTGCCGATAGGATCATCCTTACTGGTAAGCATGATGTTTGAGGCAGGAAGAAAGTATAAGAAAGAATGTCAGGAGACACGTAAGGATATCGATAGGAAACTGGATCAGATCATAAAAGAATGGTGATACAGGGGCTATTTAAGCCTCTGTTTCTTTATTTTGAAAGAAGACGAATAAATTAGTCATATATATGGAAAGATACGGGAAAGAGCCTGAAATGAGGTCAAAAGAAAAGCACTGAATAGTTCTCAGTGCTTTGCGTGTTTGAAGTGCTGGTTTAGTTGTTTTTGACTTTGACCCACATCTCAGCGATGATCTTGAGCGTTGCTTCATCGTTGTGGAAGACTTCATCCTTAGCCGTCTGCTGACGAGGGATGTAGGCTTCATTTCCGTCGAAGTCTTCATGAGAGAGATCATTCAGCGCTTCAGCATTTACCGAAGCATACCCTACGAAGGCAGAGTTTTCAAACTGTGCATCATAGCTGATGATGTAGTCCATGAACTTGTAGGCATTCTCCAGGTTCTTGGCATCTTTATGCAGGACCATGGCATCGACCCAGTAGTTCGTTCCTTCTTCCGGAGCATAGTATCTCATATTCTCGTTCTCGGAGAGGATGTAGGCCGCATCACCGGAATACATCATACCCATAGCCTTTTCTCCATAAGCCAGACCATCGATCGCTTCATCGGTAACGAAGGCAGGATCCATCGTCTTGGAGATCTGGATGAGCCAGTCGGAAGCCGCATTGAGTTCATCCTGGTTATTCGTATTCATGGAGTAGCCTAAAGCCTTTAATGCCATCATGAAGGAATCACGTACGGAATCATACATGTAGATCATACCGGCATACTTCGTATTGCGCAGTACTTCCCATCCCTGAGATGTGACATCTGCTTCATCAACTAAAGTACCATCATAGACGATACCGACATTGCCCCAGAAATACGGAACCGAGTAATCGTTGTTCGGGTCATAGTCCATATTCTTCACTCCGTCATAGAGTGCAGAGAGATTCGGAACTTTGGACTTATCGATCTTCTGAACGAGTCCTTCGGCGATCAGTCTTTCGATCATATAATCGGAAGGAATGATGATATCATAGGCAGAACCACCTAAGAGTTTCGTATACATGGATTCATTGGAATCAAAGTTCGTGATCTTGACTTCGATGCCTGTTTCCTTTTCAAAAGCAGAGATGACTTCATCGGAGATATATTCTCCCGGCATGAAGATCTGGAGTTCGCCGCCGGATTCTCCGCCGGAAGGTTTGCTGCCGGAGCAGGCGCTGCATAATAATAATGCAGCGATGACTAAGATACTAAAGAGCTTTTTCATTTTTGTTCATTCTCCTTTCCCGGATCATCGGGACTACATTGACGAATATGAGCACCGCTGTGATGACGACGACGATCAGGGTCGATAAGGCATTCACAGACGGATTGATACGCTTGGATGTGGAATAGACGTAGGTGGAGATATTGTTGATACCCGGACCTGTAGTGAAGTAGGAGATCACGAAGTCATCGAAACTCATCGTGAAGGCTACCAGAGCACCCGATACGATACCTTCCTTGATCTGCGGCACGATGACCTTCCAGAGAGCCTGGAACGGGGTACAGCCCAGATCAAGGGCGGCTTCGGCCAGGTTGTCATCGAGCTGTCTCAGCTTCGGATTGATCGACAGCATCACATACGGGATACAGAAGACGATGTGGGCGATCAGGAGTGTCCCGAAGCCCGTCT
>JAZPYW010000091.1:0-9599 GCA_045544415.1 Erysipelotrichaceae bacterium | reverse complement strand
ATTCTTGTTCTAGAGTCCAGCTGCCTAAGATCGAAAGTAATAAAACAGAATTAAAAGTTTTTACAGAAGAACAAACAAAGGCATTTTTAAAGGCTCTAGAGCGTGATTATGTAATAGACCATCAGGAACACATGAGAACGCTAAAAACAACGGGAGAGGCTTATTTTGTGCCTTCCTATGAGCAAAGAATAAGCGTGTCTAAAATGTGGCGGGCTTTGTTCTATGTTGCTGTTCTTTCAGGTGCCAGAAGAGGGGAAATTATAGCCTTAACATGGGAAGATATAGACATGGAAAAGGGGTTAATCTATATAACTAAAGCCACGGCATCAACTAGAAAAGGCCAGATCATCAAGGACCCAAAAACAAAAAGCGGTAATAGAGTTATTTCAGTACCGCAAGAAGTAATAATGAAGCTGAGAGAATGGGAAGAGGAGCAAAGAGATCTTTATTACAAGATCGGTAACCTTTGGGAAGGAAAAGGCCCGGATCATTTCAGGGAAAACTTCATCTTTACACAGTGGAACGGTAAGCAGCTTCACCTTTCCAGCCCTACGCATAAGATAACAGAGATCATAAGCCTGTATAATTCTACTGTGCCGGATCCTGAAAAACTGCCTATATTACGTTTCCATGATCTGAGGCACTGCGGGGCCTCTCTGCTGATCGCTCACGGTATGGACGCTGCCACTGTATCCGCAAGGCTGGGACATTCTAAGACTTCAATTACACTTGATAGATATACACATGCTTTAAAGGGCATGGACCAGAAAGCCAGCGATCTATTAGAAAATCTGTTTTTCAGTAATAGAGACGGGGAAAACGTAGCTCAAGCCTAAAAAAGCGGACCAAAAGCGGACCTATGAAATAAAATAGTACAAAAGTTAGAAAATGATATACATTTCAAAAAGCCTTTAAAATAGGGCTTTTTTGATATTTTCACAAAATTACAAAACGTTAGAAAACAAGAAATAAAGCCTTCACAGGGGTGGGGTCATGGGTTCGAATCCCATAGCCTCCACCATGGACATTAAGCCTTGAATAAAGGCTTTTTTGTTTCCTTTGATCACATGGTCAAGTACCTGAAAACGGCCTGTTTCCCGAAAAAGTGAACCAAAAGAGGACCGGAAATTAAAAAAAAGAGACCGGAGGTCTCTTCTGACAAGTATGTTTTTCCGTTAAAGAGATAAGCCTTTCGTCCAGACTTCCAGATCTTCTTCCTGAATGTCTCCGCCCAGACGTTTTCCTTCTTCGACCGTTCCCTTTACCAGTGTACGGATACGGGATACTGCTGCTTCGACACCGCTTCCTCCCGAGGTACAGAACGGTATAACTGTTTTACCGGTGAAGTCGTTGCTGCAGAGGAAGGTATCGACGATGCTCGGTTCTCTTCCCCACCAGATCGGGAAACCGACAAATACGGCATCGTAATCTTCGAGAGATACGTTTTCTTTCATTTCCGGACGGCAGTTCAGATCGCTCATCTCCAATGTGCTGCGCGACTTCTTGTTCGTCCAGTCGAGATCAGCTGCCGTATAGTCTTCGGCAGGCCGTATCGCAAAGAGGTCTGCATCTTCTACTTTTGCGAGCTTTTGCGCGGCTTTTTCCGTAACACCGCTTACCGAGAAATACGCTACCAGTTTCTTAATCATAAGTCCTCCTTTATCTGAAGCCTTCTGCGAATGCTTTGACATTCTTCAGATCATCTGCGCCCGGTTTCCCCCGTACATAACAGGTCTCGTTCACTACTTCGACTCCTTTGGCTTCCAGTTCCCTGCGGATGAGGTCCAGAGCGTGCTTGGAGAGCCAGGAAGTAGAGAAGACGGCTGCTTTCTTTACACCGGAAAGATCTGCTGATCTGAGATAATCCTTCAGTTTATTATCGATGCCGTAGGCATAGAGAGCTCCTCCGACAAAGAGGATATCGACTTCTCCCTCGAGTTTTGCCTCGGTACTGTCGACAGAAACGGCCTTCACTCCGAAGACGTCTGCAAGTGCCTCTGCGACCATCTTCGTGTTTCCGGACCGGGAGTAGTATCTTACTGCTGCATTCATATACAAATACCTCCGTTATTCAAGTTCATTATAGTTTTGCGGCTGTTTATTGTCGTGCGAAATGCCCAAAGAAAAAGACCTCCGAAGAGGTCTTGGCTTATTCCTGAATGTGGATCTCGGTACCGATATCGACGAGATCGTAGAGGGCTGCGACTTTATCGGTAGGCATGTTGATGCAGCCGTGAGAAGGGTCGGTGAGGTAGATATCTCCACCGAACTGTCCGTTTCTCCAGGAGGCATCGTGGAAGCCGATCAGACCTCCGCCTTTCCAGTTGCCCTGGACATCATCGAAACCGATCCAGTAGTCGACATATTCCGTATAGTTCGATCCGGAGAGGGTAGCTCCCTGTTTCATCCTGCGTACGTAGTAGGTATCGTACGGGATGAGAGTGCCGGTAGCCGCGTTTCCGGTGACGATATCGGAACTTAAGAGGATGTCGCCGTTCTCGTAATACCAGAGTTTCTGCTGGGAGTAGGAGACGACGATGAGGCCCTTGGATTCCTGTATCCAGGATACAGTGATCGAGGCATCTTCCTTGGAAGGGAGGTAGCGGTTCAATGCGGCTCTCAAAGAAGAAGAATCGATGTATTCCGAAGAGGAGACATTGTATTTGGAAGCGATAGATGCGATATAGGAATCGAGTTTCGTCTCGTTGATCTTGTAGGTGTTGTTTTCAAAGAGGAAGAGTTCGCTCAGTTCATTGCCGCTGAGGACTTCTCTTTGGGAAGAAGTGATATTGATCGTAATGGTCTTGGAGAGGATCGGACGCAATTCTTCGAGCTGAGTCTTGAGACTCTCATCATTTTCCCGTACTTTGGCTGTCTCGTATTCATCGGTGAGATCGACGATATTTGTATTCTCTCCCTGCACGTAGAATTTCGCTGCCGACAGGATGCGGTTCTCGACGATGGTCGGGGAGATGGTCGTTCCGTCTACCGCCGGTACGATCGTCAGTTCGTTGTTGGCGAAACCGATCTTTGCGTCCTGAGGAGCGACGATATTGGTTTCCTGCAGACAGTAGAGCTTCTTTATCGCTTCTTTTAATTTCGCCTCATCGTAGGTCCCTTTGACCTTCTCAGTCTTCAGTTCATTCGGCTGAAAGAAGGAAGTGAACCAGATCCTGGTCTTCTGACCGCGTAAAAGATCACCGAGGTCATAGGAAAGCTCTCCTCCGGCTTCCTTGGTGAGGTCGATCAGTTCGACGACGGATTTTCCGTCTGTTCCCTTCTGGATGACCGAGACACCGAGTCCTTCGGTAGAAAGCTGTGCTTCGGCGCTCTCAAGACTCTTGAAGGAGATGTCCTGAGAATTGACACTGGTGCGCGGCAGGAAGTGGTCTTCGAAGTAAAACAGACCTCCGAGATAGAGCGATGCCAGTACGACGAGGATCGTCGCGATGATCATCACGGGTAAAATGTGTTTGGAATTTTTCATATCTGAGTACCTGGAATGTAAAGCAGGGCGAGTGCCCTGCATGAGTTATTTCATAGATGCAGCGGTGATAGCAGCTAAGGAGAGATAGGCATGCTCCTCGGAGTCGCTTCTTGAGGTGATGGCGATCGGAACAGTGGCTCCGGCGATGATCCCGGCTCCTTTAGCTCCGGCGTTGTGTTCGAGTATCTTGACCATGAGGTTTCCGGAGATGAGATTCGGTACAACGATGCCGTCGAATTCTCCGCAGTATTCACAGTCATAGTTCTTGAGACGGGCGGCCTCTTTCGACATGATGAGGTCGTAGGAGATCGGTCCGATGAGATTGCAGTCGGCGATCGGATCCCGGCGGTGTTCTTTTACGATGGTCTGAGCTTCGATGGTGTCGCCCATACGGAAACTCGGTGTCTCGACAAGAGACAGGAGAGCGATATTCGGCCGTTCGATGCCCAGGGAATTGAGCACTTCCACGAGGTTCTTCGTGATCTCTTTGCGGTTCTCTACCGAAGGTTCTACCGCGATCGTCACATCGCTGATCGCCAGCAGTTTATCGAGTCCCGGTACCTGAAGCACGGTCACATGGGAAAGACGTTTTCCCGGTGCGATCAGGTGGTTTCCTTTATTCAGGATCGGCATCAGGAAGTCTCTGGTCTGTGTATTGCCTCTCATCAGGGCATCCGCATGTCCGGAAGCGACCATCTCGATCGCATACTGTACAGGAGATGTCTCATGAGGCATAGGATGGAATTCATATTTCCGGTCTTTCATACCGATACGTTCCAGCGTATCGAGTACTTTCTTTTCATTGCCGATCAGGATCGGCTCGACGAATCCGTCCCGCTGTGCATCGAAGAGTCCCTTGAGGATATTTTCGCAGTCTGCGGCTGCCAGGGCAACTCTCAGAGGTTTATCGATCGATCTGGCTTTTTCAATGATCGAAGAGAAATCATGGAGATCCGGCATATCTGTATTCCTCCTTCATAAACCTATACTTTATTGTAGTATTTCTTTTCTTTATTTGTCCACAGAGGCAGACTTGCCAGAAATACTTTTTCTTTTGTATGATAGACGCATGCGTAAGAATAAGATAACAGCGTATATCCTCGCATTTCTCGCTTTTGCGGCCCTGACGGCACTGGGTGTCTTTCTCAACCGCAAAGCCTGGTATGAGGATACCTACGATTCTCTGACACTTATATTCTCTGGTTCCGATACTCTGGAATACGGCTCTTCCTATAATGTCTACGATTTCATCAAGACACATCGGGGAAGGCTCTCTCACAGCGGTGAAGCGGATCCGATGACTCCGGGAGATTATGAAGTCATCTATTCGCTGGAGGCTGAAGAAGAACGATTCCATCAGGTCGTAAGAAGAGATTATCCTCTGACGATCCATGTGACGGATACGAAACCGCCGGTCCTGGAACTCTCCAAAGAAGAAGAGACGGTCTATGTGAACCGGGACTTTGATTATCTTTCTCTGGTTGAGAATGTATATGATCCGGTAGATGGAGACATCGATCCGGCAAGCCTGAAGGTAGAGACCGATGCAGATCTTTCTCAGAAGGGAGAATATACCGTCACGATCACGGCAGCTGATAAGAACGGTCTGGAGACGAAAGCTTCCTATACATTGAACGTCAAGGAAGCACCGAAGAGAGGCAATGAAGCGGCAGCCTATATCTATCAGTTGTTGAGAAATACCTATGGCTACAACAGTGCCGCTGCCTGCGGTATCCTGGCCAATATCTATTCGGAATCCCGATTCGATCCGACGAATGGTACCGGGATCTACTACGGCTTATGTCAGTGGGGCGGAGGAAGAAGAGACCGGCTCTTCTCCTGGTGTCCGGAACAGGGACTCGATCCGGAGTCGATCGACGGACAGATCGCCTTCATGGAGAATGAACTGACGGGAGGCTACAAGAGCGTCGATGCAGCCCTGAGAGAGGTGGAAGATTCGGCAAGCGGCGCCTATGATGCGGCCATCATCTTCTGTACTCAGTATGAACGGGCAGCCTCTACCGGCAACCGCGGTTCTCATGCGATGGACTTCTACAGTCAGTACCATTAATGAAAGAAAATTTCATGTTGACAATTTTCAGATTCATTGTCATCATGTAGATAAGCGAAGAAGAGAAGAGTAGTTTCGAGGAAGCTTCACAGAGAGTTCCTGAAGGCTGAGAGGGAATAAGAAGATCCGGAATGAACATGGTCTCGGAGCAGTGTGGTCGATAGGTAGATCACACCGGGCGGTCCCGTTACAGACACAAAGTATATCTGAAGATTTCAGCGTACTTGAAGAGGAAACAGCTGCGAAACTGTTTTGAAGTAAGGTGGTAACACGTAAATACACTACGTCCTTATAAGGGCGTAGTTTTATTTTCTATCCATCTGAATCGTCCTTTTCAAGAAGATCAGAAAGAGGAGGAAAAACGTATGAAAAAATTATTCAGAGTCATCGCTGTTCTCGCAATCGTATTATCCTTATTTGGCTGCGGTTCTTCCGACACACCGTCTGAAGATGCAAGTGCAGACAAGAAGATCGTCGTAGGATGCAATCCGGTCCCGATGGTCGATATCCTGAATGCCGCAAAACCGGTACTTGAGAAGGATGGATACGAACTGGAGATTGTAGAATTCACTGACTATGTACTGCCGAATACATCTCTCGAATCCGGAGAGATCGATGCGAACTACTTCCAGACTCTGGGTTATATGAATGACCAGAATTCCACCAACGGCTTACACTTAGTAGCTGTCGGCGGTGTCCATATCGAACCGATGGGTATCTATTCTCAGAAGGTCAAAGATATCTCCGAACTGGGTGAAGGTTCTGTCGTCGGTGTTCCGAACGATGCCGATAACGAAGACAGAGCTCTTCAGGTCCTGATCGCTGCCGGTCTTCTGAATGATCCGCATAAGAACGGCTACCTCGATGAGAACAACTTCAACGGCAACGCCACGACGAACCCGAAGGGACTCGTGATCAGCCCGATCGAAGCAGCCAACCTGCCGAACAACCTGCCGGATGTCGACGCTGCAGTCATCAACGGTAACTATGCTTTAGGTGCCGGTCTTCCTTCTACATATCCGGCGATCTTCGTCGAAGTCTTCGATGAAGAGACATCCATTCGCCGTACGAACTTCATCGTCGTCAAAGAAGGAAACGAAGCTTCCGAAAAGACTCAGGCTCTGGTAAAAGCCATCCAGTCGGACGAAGTCGCCAAGTTCATCGAATCCAACTACAAGGGTTCCGTCATCCAGTCCTTCCTGTCTCAGGATGACATCAAATAAGCTATTATAGAAACATATCTATTCCGGCGGCAGGGGATCTGCCGCTTCTTTCACTGAGGAGGTCGTATGGTCGAACTGTCGCATGTATATAAGAATTTCGGGGATCTGCAGGTCCTGGAAGATATCAGCATCACTATCCAAGATGGAGATATCTACGGGATCATAGGACAGAGCGGAGCCGGAAAATCGACGCTTTTACGCTGTATCAACGGTCTGGAGGATTACCAGAAGGGAGAGATACGGGTCGATGGAAGACTCGTAGACAAGAAGGATAAGAAGGAACTCAGACTTCTGCAGAAGGAGATGGGAATGATCTTTCAGAACTTCAACCTGCTGGAGAGACTCGATGTCTATGAGAACGTCGCCCTGCCGATGAAGTTCTGGGGCATGAGGACCGATACACCGGAAGCGAAGGAGAAGGTAGAGAGACTCGTGAAGATGGTCGGTCTCGAAGATAAGCTCCATGCCCGTCCGAGAGAACTCTCCGGCGGTCAGAAACAGAGAGTTGCCATCGCCAGAGCGCTGGTCCTCGATCCGAAGATCCTCTTATGCGATGAAGCGACGAGTGCCCTCGATCCGCGTATCACGAGAGGCATCCTGGACCTCATCCAGAAGATCAACGAAGAGCTCGGCATCACCGTCATCGTCGTCACCCATCAGATGGAAGTCGTCAAGCAGATCTGCCGCAAGGTCGCCTTCATCAAGCACGGCCACGTCCTGGCGGAAGGAAGACCGGAAGAACTCTTCGTCAAACCGAATAAGGACATCAAGAAGTTCCTGCAGTCCGACTCCAATCTCTTGCCGGACAAGGGCGTCAATATCCAGCTCTTCTTTACCGATAAGTCCGAAGATCCGGTCATCACGATGATGGCCCGGGAACTGGATATCAATTTCTCCATCGTCTGGGGAAAACTGGAAGATTTCCGTTCCAGTGTCTATGGAAGTCTCGTCATCAACGTCAAGGAAGAAGACAAAGAGAATGTGCTCGCCTATCTGAACAAGATGGGTGTCTTATGGGAGGTGCTCTAGTATGTGGCCGATGATTTTGGAAGCCGGGAAACAGACCTTATACATGGTGTTCTTCTCGACGATATTCTCTATCCTTCTGGCATTGCTGCCGGCGATCATCCTGACCCTCACGGCTCCGGACGGTCTTCGTCCGAACAAGGCCGTCTATGAGACATTGTCTCTGATCGTCAACATCTTCCGTTCCTTCCCGTTCATCATCCTGCTGGTCATCATCATCCCGTTCACGAGATTCTTAGTAGGAAAGGCCATCGGTACTACGGCGATGATCGTACCGCTGACGGTATCAGCCATCCCGTATGTCGCGCGTCTGTTTGAAACGGCACTGCGGGAAACAGATCCGGGTGTCATTGAAGCGGCCAGATCCTTCGGTGCTTCCGATGCCCAGATCATCTGGAGAGTCTACTTCAAGGAATCGGTACCGAGACTCGTCAACAGTGTGGTCATGCTGGTGATATCCCTGATCGGCTACTCAGCTATGGCCGGAACGGTCGGAGGCGGAGGTATCGGTGACGTAGCGATCCGCTACGGCTATCAGCGCTACCAGTTCTCTTACCTTGTAGCCTGCTCTGTTATCCTCATCATCTTCGTCCAATTGGTACAGATGCTGGGAAACTACTTATATAAACGTTTATCGTAAAGAAAAGGGTCATCGTACGGATGGCCCTTGTTTTATCTATACACTTTTCTTTTTCAGATAGATGAGACCTGCGAGGAAGATAAGAAGACTTCCTGCCGATATCAGCATCGATGCTTTCTGAATGCCGGTAGACATGTAGGAGATGGAGACGACGACTTCCCGGTCCAGATCGATATCTTCCGGAAGGACGAAATCGGTAAGTCCGGTCTCGAGATCCGGATAGGTGCTCAAGGTACGGTCGTAGTCCCAGTCGATGTAGACCTGAGCGACATAGCCTCTGTAGTAACAGTACGGGATGCGGTATTCTCCATATTCTTTCGGAGTGAAGGCGATGTAGTTATACCAGATGCCGGCGATATCCGGGTAGGTACCGGTGCTCTTATTGAGTATCAGACGAGGATTCTCCCGATAGTTGATCCCGGCGTCCTTGATCAGATATTCCGGCGAGGAGACTTCGTTCATGTTGTACCAGGCGATATCTTTCGCGCCTTCTCCCTGATAGTAGAGAACGTCTTTCAGCTGTTCCGGAGTTGCATCGTTTTTGATCGGTCCGCTGATCCCTATGACGCAGCTGTCCATATAGATCGTCTGTATCAGCAGTATCCCCAATAATCCATAGGTCACATACTTCTTATCGAGTTTCGAAAGAGAATAGGCCGCCGTCAGAGAGACGCATGCCAGCATCGGGATCATGAATCTTCCCGGCCACTGCAGGACAGAGGCAGCAGGGATCTTCGCCCACGGGATGAGGTTGGAAGAGAAGATGAGACACAGTAAAGAAAGGATGAAGGTACAGCTGATGTATCTCTCCTTCTTCACGAACGGATACAGGAAGAGGAAGACGATCATGACCGGTCCGCAGGTTAGAGCGAACGGTCCGTCCATATGCCAGTCGAACATCTGAGCGATCGTCACACCGCTGATCGTATTGGCGAAATAGGTGTTGATGCGGTAGATGTTGAGAGACAGCTGTTCCAGCATCGGAAACAGGAAGAAGGCATTCAGCAGGACGGCTGTCACTGCCGAAAGGAATATCCCCAATATCCGTTTTCCATTCAGGCTCCGGATATGGAAGAGGATCACGATCACAAAGAGGAAGCACATCAGCAGGAAGCTGAGATTGTGACACTGCAATAATGCACTGAAACCGAG
>JAZPYW010000090.1:0-5003 GCA_045544415.1 Erysipelotrichaceae bacterium | reverse complement strand
CATCACGGCATCTACGGAAAAGGAAACGGAACGTATCCGATGAACCTCTATGAGACATCCGTACGTATCCCCTGCATCCTGAAAGCGAAGGATCTTCCTTCTTCAAGGATCGATGTGCCGTACAGTCACTACGACTTATTCCCGACCATCCTCGAATATGCCGGGATACCGTATGAAGATGATGATCTTCCGGGCAGAAGCATCCTTTCTTCCCTGAGACAGAAGGAGAAAGAAGATTCCGTAGTAGTCTATGACGAATACGGACCGATGCGCATGATCCGCAAAGGCTCCTACAAACTGATATACAACTGCCTAAGCGGTCATAGAGAACTCTACGACCTGAAGGACGATCCTGAGGAAAGAAACGATCTCACAGGCGAAAACGAGTCTGCCGAGCTCATCGATTCCTTAATAAAAGAAATGAATGAATGGTTTGCGAAATATTCCCGGGAGGAAAACGACGGTTCCCGATATCCGGTAAACGGAGAAGGACAGTTCGATCTTCCGCAGGAATGGAGAAAAGGAAAGAAAGTATTTGTTGAACAGGACAATACTCCGATCCTCTTCAGGAAGGAGGAAGAATCATGAATGTACTTCTGATCACTGTCGATGATATGAACTACAATTCTAAAGACTTCCTCAAGAAAGAAGACTCATTGACTCTGAATATCGATTCCCTGAGAAAAGACAGTCTTCTCTTCAAAGAATCCTTTGTGACCATCGCCGTATGTCAGCCTTCCCGTTCGGTCCTGATGACCGGAAAGTATCCGTCTCATAACGGAGCGGAAGGATTTGAAACGATCTTCCCGGAGACGGTCACCCTGTCAAAGATCCTTCTTGAAAACGGCTACCATACCGGGATCATTGGAAAAGAAAACCATATCGCCCCGAAAGAGTCCTTCTGCTGGGATGAATATATCCGTACCTACTGCGAAGAAGAAGGCTGGGGAAGAGATCCGGAAGTATACGGAAGATATACGAGACAGGTCATTCAGAACGCAAAGAAGGAAGGAAGACCGTTCTTCCTGATGGCGAATTCCCATGACCCGCACCGTCCTTATGCCGGAAGCGAAGATGAGATCTCTTTCTTCGGAAAGAATCTCCCTTATGAGAAACGATATACAGAAGAAGATGTGAAGGTACCGGGTTTCCTGCCGGATCTCAAAGAGATACGCAGCGAGACTGCTCAGTATCTCAATTCCGTATATCGGGCCGATCAGTGTGTCGGAGAGATCCTGAAGGCTCTGAAAGAAGAGAATGTCTATGAAGATACGGTCATTACCTTCTTAAGTGATAACGGAATGGCCATGCCGTTTGCGAAAGCCAACTGCTACCTCAATTCCAACAGGTCCCCGTTCCTCTTCCGCTGGCCGGGACACACTCTAAGAAAAGAAAGCGAAGCACTGGTCGCCTCGATCGACTATATGCCGACGATCCTGGATATCCTCGGGATACCGGCGCCGGCTGATCTCGACGGTATGTCCATGCGGCACCTGTTTGAAGAAGATGATTATCATTATGACGATGTATTCACTTCCTTCTACAAGACCGCAAAGAATCAGATCACGAAGAAAGAACTTCATCTGCCGATGCGGGGTGTCCAGAATCACCGCTATCTCTATATCTACAATCCCTGGAGCGATGGAGAAACGAAGTACACTTCCGAATCCATGTCCGGACTGACATATAACGCCATGGAGAAAGCGGAGGATCCCGAGATACAGGAAAGAGTGAGATTATACCGTTATCGGGTAAAGGAAGAATTCTACGATACCGTCTTCGATCCTGATGCCCGGAAAAACCTGGCTGAGGACGAGACATACGCATCCCTGCTTCAGCATTACCGGGAGAGGATGCATCACTACATGAAAGAGACGAATGACGTCTTACTGGAAAAATATACGAGAGACATCTTAAAGAAAGAGGGAGAATGATATGTCCAAGAAACCGAATCTGTTGTTTATCCTGCAGGACCATCAGGCCTACTACGGTCATGAGATGAGAAGCGGAGAAACTCCGAAACGCCCGAACTTCAAGGCCTTTGCGGAGACCGGTGCCAACTTCACGCACAACTACGCCGTAACGCCGATGTGCGGACCGGCACGAAGATCCTTCCTGACCGGACTCTATCCGCATACACATGGCCAGGTACATAATGAGAACGATCCTCATTACGCACACGATGTCTATCTCGATGACCTGGTACAGGACGGAGGCTATCAGAGCTTCTATTACGGCAAGTGGCATGCCGGACCGGGCTGCGCCTATGACCATCTGACGGACGGTTTCTCCCAGCAGGGATACGGAAACTGCTACAATACTCCGGAATACCGGAGATACTGCGAAGAACGGGGTCTTCCGAGACATACTGCCCGGATCGACCGTGCCTTCGTCATGCCGGGATTCAGCACCTACCGGCGTCTCTCGCAGATGGTTCCGGGAGAACTCTATCAGTGTACGGAACTCTTCTCCGGTGAACATGCGACAGGCATCACCGTCACTCCGGAAGATACGCATGAAGCATTCTTCGTAGCCAACATGGTCTGCGATAAGCTTGAAGAACTCGCAAAGGATACCAGCGGCAAGCCTTGGGCGGTACGAGCAGACTTCTGGGGTCCGCATCAGCCGTTCTTCCCTACTCAGAAATACCTCGATATGTACGATAAGACGAAGATCGAACCATATCCGAGCAGACATGATCCTCTGACCGATAAACCGAACATCCTGAGAGTCGAGGCAAGCCGCCCTCTCTGCAACGATAAGGGTGTTGTCGATCAGAGCGCCCTGAACGATGAAGAATGGCAGGATATCCTCCACCACTGCTATGCCCATATCTCCATGGTCGATGCAGCCGGAGGACGTATCCTGGATAAACTGAAAGAACTCGGTCTCGATGAGAATACCCTGATCATCTGGACGACCGACCACGGCGATGCGATCTCCTGTCACGGCGGACACTTCGACAAGGATTCCCACATGGCTATGGAAGTGCTGAATACGCCGTTAGCTGTTTCCTGGAAAAGACATATCGAACCGGGTCAGACCTTTGACGGTTACACCTGTACCTTCGACGTACCGGTCACGATGATGCAGGCAGCGGGATGCCAGTGGCATAACGAAGTAGACGGCCAGTCTCTGACCGATATGCTGGATGGAACGATCCCGGCAAGGGATACCATCATGTTGGAAACATACGGACACGGATACGGTACGACGATCATCGGCAGATGTCTCATCCATCAGGGCTGGAAATACAACTGCACCGAAAACGACCTCGATGAATTGTACAACCTCAATGAAGATCCGTTTGAACTGAAGAATCTGGCCATCCTTCCGGAATATGCCGAAAAGAGAATGGAAATGCGGAATCTCTTAAGAGAGGAACAGAAGAAATACAAAGATCCTGTCTCTCTGGATGATATCTGTCCGGATGAAGGAAACGATGTAGAACTCATCCCTCTGCCGTAAAAGAAAAAGAGCTGCTCCCTAAGGGAACAGCTCTTTTATTATCAGTGATTATTCTACGACTACTGCTTCCATACCCATCAGCTTCGCGAAGGCCGTGAAGTCTTCCGTGTAGTCTCCGTAGACGACTGCACAGTGATGGCCGAAGTCAACGACCGTATTGTGGAACTTGCGGTTATCGGATACTTCGAAGACGAGTGCTTCGCTGCATTCCTGAGTCAGCCAGTCATCACATCCCGCGATCTTGGCCTTGACGATGAGGAGTCTCTTCATATCCGGAGAGATGTTGATGAGGTTGATGTCCTGACCGAGGTCTTCCGCGAAGTTATAGCGCATCGTCACGCCCCAGTTGCCTTTCGCAAAGGATACGTAGTCGATCGGCAGATCCGGCTCATCAAAGCCCTTCATCTTCTTGGAACACATGTCGTGGTTGATACGGCAGAGCTTGTGCTCCTTATCTTCGAGGCATACCATGACATTGCCCATATACGGAGCCTTACGGGCGATCGTCATGATGATGGAGTAACACATAAGCGCATTGATGTCCGCAGCACAGGAAGACGGAACTCCGTCATCCTTGTTGAGACAGTGGGTCAGACAGAAGGTCAGATGACGTTTGTTGAGCTCCATCGTCGCGCACATCTCGAAGCACGGCTGTGTGAAGGCATTGCAGTCATACATCTTCATGAGTTTCCGTACAGCGACAAAGTACTTTGTATCATTGATGAAGTTCTCTGCCGGCATATGGACACCGTTTGCGTCCTTTAAGAGACCGTCAGCGATCTCCTGGGCTTCAGCGACTTCTTCATCCGTCAGTTCATCCATCATCGTTAGGATCTCACGGGCATTGAAATGAACGATCTCGGTTCCGAAACGGTCCGTGACATCCTGCAGATTGATGAAGGAGGATACACATCCGAACGACAAAACGTTGTTGCGGAGCGCATACATGATCTTCATGTCGGCGATGACCTTACGGGCACGCAGGATGCGGAAATAGCGGTTGAGATCATCGTAATTCAGGGCGTTGAACGTCTCATAGCCCTGATGCAAGGCAGTGAGGTGAGCGGAAGCGTCATAGCCGCCTCTGCGGGAATACTTCGAACCGGACAGCGGAACGAACAGGAGAGGCTTCTTGACTCTCTTGGCGATAACAGTGGATACATAGGCAAGAAGGCGCGTACCGGAGATCAGATAGGCATCCGTACGGTGATCTTCTTTTAATACTTCATTCAATACTTCCTCAGATACTGCGAAGTCTTCATGCCATTCCAGAAACTTCGGTTCCAGGACTTCTACATACTTGCGGTCCAAATACTGATCACAGTCATCCTTGAAATGCTGGAATGTCTCCTGAGCCTTTTTCATCTCGTAATCATAGGTGAGTTCTTCCCCGATACCGTAACGGCACGGACCCATGAATGCATTCAGGTGGACCAGACTGATAAAGACAGGCTGAACAACTAACTTCTGCTGAACGATACTGTTTTTGTACATATTTTCCTCCATTTCGACTCCATTATAAGTCGGAGGCCAAG
>JAZPYW010000089.1:0-3039 GCA_045544415.1 Erysipelotrichaceae bacterium | reverse complement strand
GACAGTCCTGCTACTACAACGAGAGCGGTGAACAGATCTGTGTGGAATACCATGAACCGGCATTCTTCGTCAAAGCAAACGGCTTCTCCAATATGATCGAGTTTGCGGACAATATGTATACCATCGAAGACGGACGTTTCTATACAAAGGAAGAGATCGATTCCAAGGCCAATGTCGCCCTGATCTCTACGGCCTTAGCAGAAGCAAACAATATCCGTGTCGGCGATACGATCACCTTCTACAGCAATGACCCATCTTATCTGAGCATGGAAAGAAGCTGGATGGCCGGTGTTGAACTGGAAGATATCACCGTAGATCTGGAAGTTGTCGGTATCTATGATCACCATTCTCCGGTCACTCCGGACCGTGATGAATATCAGTGGATGTCTCCATTCGAGAATCCGGACAACATGATCCTGATGCCGAGTTCTACTTTCTTCGCACAGCAGCTGAGAGTCGAACAGAAGACCTGGGATTATCAGGCGGCTCAGAACCCGGATGATGAGTATTACAGCAATCCGGAATTCCGTCCTACGGAAGAGAGCTATGCAGGCTATGTCTCCGATGTCACTCTGCTTCTGAACGATCCGCTTGAAGTAGATGACTTCGTCCGGGAATACTCGGAAAAGGTCGGACAGTTCAAGAAGATCTCCGCCAACAATGATGAATTCAAGCGTTTAAGCAAACCGCTGGATACACTGAGCCTCTATGCGAACTTCATCGTCTGGCTCGTCGTCATCAATGCGATCGTCATCATCACTTTAGTTACGGCACTGACATTGAAGACCAGAGAATATGAGATCGGTGTACTCCTGTCGATCGGTGCATCCAAGTTCAAGATCGTTGCACAGTTCTTTACCGAGCTGGCTATCGTGGCGATACTCGGTTTCTCTCTGTCCATCATCAGCGGTTCTCTGATCGCCAATAAGGTCGGACGCACGGTCCTCGACTATCAGATCACCGAGAGCGGCGTCGATGAAGAGAATCCTTATGATTACGGCTATGAATACATCAGCGTCTGGGATACAGACTACACGACCGATGTATCTCTGGATGACCTCGTCAGTGAATACAATGTCACGGTATCTCCGCTCATCATTGCAGAGATCTATGTCGTAGGTCTCGGCATCGTCCTCATCTCGACACTCATTCCGTCGATGATGATCATGCGTTTCAATCCGAAACGGATCCTGATGAATCAGAACTAGGAGGTCTCTATGTCGACAATATTAAAATTGGAAAACATCAATTATTCCTATATCGATGGCGGATACGAGAGAAAGATCCTGAAGGATCTTTCCTATGAATTCGAATCCGGTCAGTTCTATACGATCCTGGGTCCTTCCGGTTCCGGTAAGACGACCCTGCTTTCCCTGATCGCCGGTCTGGATACTGCCAAGAGCGGAACGATCTACTATGACGGGGAAGACATCAAGAAGATCGGTCTGGGACAGTATCGCCGCAACAAGATCGCGATCGTCTTCCAGCAGTACAACCTGATCTCCTACCTCACGGCTTATGAGAATGTCTTAGTAGCTATGAGCGAGACCGACAACAAACTGCCGAAAGATAAAAAACAGGTCGCATATGCCCTGTTAGAGAAATTCGGTATTGTTCGGACTAAAGCAGACCGTCTGGTCTCCCAGCTCTCCGGCGGTGAACAGCAGCGTGTTGCGATCGCCAGAGCACTGGCTTCCAACGTCGACCTCATCTTCGCGGATGAACCGACCGGAAACCTCGATACAGCTACGGAGAAAGAGATCATCGCGGTCTTTGAAGAACTGGCCCATGAATATGGTAAGACGGTCATCGTCGTCACACACTCCGATACCGTATCCCGTTTATCGGACCAGAGAGTCCTGCTGAACGAAGGAATATTACAGAAGATCTAAGAGAGGGAGACCTCTCTTTTTTCTTTCAGATGATCCTCAATACTTCCGAGAGTTCCTCAAGTCTTTTTCTATTGATTATCCGGTATTTCTTTCCGTTCTTATGAAGTACAGAATCTTCCACCAGATCGTTCATCACTTTCTCGAGATGACGATAGGAGACCCCGAGACTCTGGGCGATGACGGTCTTGGGAATGTTCATGATATCGGCATAGGAATTGTCCAGAATGAAGTCTGCCAGACGATTCTGCAGCGGAAAACTGATCGAACGGGAAAGCTGAAAGGCGGTATCCCGTTCTTTTATTGCCAGACGGATACAGTTCTGCAGAAGAAACTGCCGGTCATTGAGCAGGATGTCTTTACAGTCTTCTAAAGGGAACCTCAGCATCGTGCAGGGATCCAGTGTTTCTACGGATAATGAGAGATCTTTGTGGAAGAGTTCGATCTCACCCAGAAGGGAAGGAGCGACCGCTTTCTTGATGATGACTTCCTTTCCGTTTTCCATATAGGCAGAGATCTTGCATCGGCCCTTCAGCATATAGTACAGATAAAGAGCTTCTTCTCCCTGTCTGATCACTGTTTCCTCGCTGTCGAAGATCACGATGCTGCAGTACTTGTCTACTTCACGAGGAAAAAGCTCCCGGTAGGAAGGATCTTCGGTATAACGTTTCAGCATCTCTTTATTTGTCAGAATTCTCATAGAAATAGGATATATCTCCTATTTTTAGAAGATACATGTTTATTATAATCAAAACGAAAGAAGAGGACAAACTATGTCAAAAGTAAAGATGATCCTGGACTGTGATACCGGACACGATGATGCGATCGCTCTGATGGTGGCTGCAAAACATCCGGATATCGAACTTCTCGGTGTAACAGTAGTAGCCGGCAATCAGACGCTGGATAAGACGCTGCCGAACACGCTTCATGTCTGTCAGCATTTAGGACTGGATATCCCGGTATACGGAGGAATGAGTCTTCCAATGGTACGGGATCAGGTCGTGGCAGAAGATGTCCACGGCAAGAGCGGACTGGATGGTCCGGTATTCGAACCGCTGGTAAAGAAGGCAGAAGAGAAACATGCGGTACAGTATCTGATCGATACGCTCATGGCATCCGACGGAGATATCTCGTTAGTACCGGTAGGACC
>JAZPYW010000088.1:0-1997 GCA_045544415.1 Erysipelotrichaceae bacterium | reverse complement strand
GTAGGCAACACCTCTTCCGGCCAGTTCTCTTTCCCCTTTGATCCCCAGGATCCTCGGCCCTGTTCCCGGAGCAAGTATGACCACTTTTGCCTCATAGGTATTTCTTCTCGACTTCAGTACTTTGATATCTCCTTCTAATAGATACTCTTTGATCTGATCTGTCTTGAATCGGACTCCGAAGCCTTCAGCCTGCTTTCTCATGAGAGCTGCGAGATCCGGGCCGGTCGTATCCGGCACCCCCGGGTAGTTGACGATCTCTCTCGTGGTGTAGGCTCTTCCGCCGACATTTCCTTTTTCGATCACCAGCGTCTTGCGTCTGGCCCTTCCTCCGTATATCGCTGCTGCGAGTCCGGCTGGTCCTCCTCCGACGATGATCAGGTCATACAATTCACTCATCTCGATCACCTCGTCTTCATGATAAAGGAGAAATAAGCGCTTACATCATTCACGATTTTTATGGGGGTATTGAAAAACGATATGGCCACAATGAAGGAGGAGTTGATATGATGGGCGTGTAAGGCAAGGAGGCATTTTTATGAAGGATCTTCGCAGAAATTCATTTGAAGAGATCGTCGATGAAGAAGGTGAAAACTGCCTGGTGATCTTCTCCAGAAAGAGCTGCCCGGTATGTCAGTCCGTCACCGTCAAACTTCAGGAACTGGAAGAAGAATTCGATGATATTCCTTTCTACCATATAGACAGCGAGACAGAAACAGGACTTATGACCCGTTTTCGTCTAAAGGGTGTCCCTCAGGTGCTCTTTTTTCAGGAAGGAAACGAAAAAAAGCGCATCGCAGGAGATAATGATATCGACGATTATGCAGATGCACTGGAAAGTCTGAGGAACTGATATGGGAAGAGCGAGTGTGTATTATACCGGGGTAACGAAATATGTACCGGAGAAGTGCTGGAACGGTTTTACCCTGATCCCGGGAAGAGGATACGGACCGATGATCATCGATATGAACGGAAAGGTCCATCATCTCTGGAGAAATCTTCAGGGAGAACCGAATAAGATCATCAAGGGAGGATATGTCGTATCCTCCAGAGGAGTGAGAGATAAAGCGATCTCCCATCAGGACCGCATCGATCTCGTCGTATGTGATTATGAAGGAAAGGTCGTATGGGAATTCGATCACGGAGAATTCTGTGAAGATGAAGGAAGAGAACCGAGATGGATGCTGAGACAGCACCATGATTATCAGCTGGAAGGAAATCCGGTAGGATACTATACACCGGAACAGGAGACTTCCATCGATTTCAATAAAGTCCTCATCCTGACACACAGAGATGTACTGAAGGAAAAGATCTCTCCTCAGCTGCTGGAAGATGACCGCCTGATCGAAATCGACAGAGAAGGAAATCTCCTCTGGGAATGGAACTGCGCCGATCACTTCAATGAATTCAATTTTACGGAGATCCAGAAGAATGCGATCTTCCGCAATCCGAATACTGTAGACAGCGGTCCTCATAAACAGGGAGACTTATTCCATATCAATACAGCATCCTATGTAGGACCGAATAAATGGTATGATGCCGGAGATGAACGTTTCCATCCCGACAACATCATCATGGACTCCCGAGAAGCGTCGATCATCTTCATCGTCTCTCATAAGACAAAGAAGATCGTATGGCAGATCGGACCGGATTATACCTCTTCGAGAGCACTGCGTATGATGGGAACCATCATCGGACCTCATAACGCTCATATCATTCCGAGAGGTCTTCCGGGAGAAGGAAACCTGCTGGTATTCGATAATGGAGGATGGTCGGGATACGGTGTTCCGGATCAGGTATCCAAAACAGGAAACCTTATCAACAGAAGAGACTATTCGCGAGTACTGGAGATCGATCCGGTCACATTAGATGTCGTCTGGGAATTCGATCCTTCCAAGCTGGGACATAAAGCCGTATTCAATGCCCACTACTTCTATTCTCCGTTAGTTTCCAATGCACAGAGACTTCCAAACGGAAACACGATGATCACGGAAGGCGTC
>JAZPYW010000087.1:0-17980 GCA_045544415.1 Erysipelotrichaceae bacterium | reverse complement strand
ATATCGATATCCTCTTAGTCACCCTTCCGTACAACGACATGTTTTTCAATGGAAACATGTATATCCCGCTCAATTAGCCTATAATACGATTAGAAAAGAGTTACTATGCTGGAAAAACTTCGTGCTTTTACAGAATTGAGAAAACTCTCCAAGAAGAGTGATGGATCCTATAAGACGTTATCGCTGGCTGTATTAGGCGACAGCGCTACACAGCACCTCGCTGCTGCGATCAGAGGATACGGACAGTACAGCGGATACAATGTCGATCTCTTCGATGCCGACTATAACCAGATACAGGCTCAGACGATGGATCCTCATTCCGAACTCTATCAGTTCGATCCGAAGAACGTCCTTCTCTTCTATTCGACGGAGAAGCTCCATGAAGCCTTCTCGGAGACTCCGATCGAAGAGAGAGCCTCCTTTGCGGAAAGACAGCTCAAGAAGATCAGCACTGCCTGGTCCAATCTGAACCGGTATTCTTCTGCCGGTATCCTGCAGTTCCTCTTCATTGAAGAAGACGACATGGTATTCGGCTCCTACAGTCCGAACCTGGAGATCTCCTTCCTCTATCAGGTAAAGAAACTCAATTACCTGCTGATGGAGAAGAAGAGAGAATTCGCCAACGTCTATCTGATCGATCTCAACGATCTGGCCATGAATGCCGGAAGGGAACACTTCCGTGATCAGAAGATGCTGTATATCGCCAAGATGGTCTTCTCCTTAGAGATCCTTCCTCATGTGGCCAAGAGAGTGATCAGTGTCCTCTCCGCCATGAACGGGAAAGTAAAGAAGTGTGTCGTGCTCGACCTGGACAATACCCTCTGGGGAGGCGTCATCGGCGATGACGGTCTCGAAGGGATCGAGATCGGCGAACTCGGTCAGGGACATGCCTTCTCGGATCTGCAGACCTGGCTCAAGGAGCTGAAGAACCGCGGCATCATCCTCGGTGTCTGTTCGAAGAATAACGACGATACGGCCAGAGAGCCGTTCCTCAAACACCCGGAAATGGTCCTGAGAATGGAGGACATCTCCATCTTCGTCGCCAACTGGAATGATAAAGCTACCAATCTCCGCTATATCCAGAAGACCCTGAACATCGGTATGGATTCCATCGTCTTCTTAGACGACAATCCATTCGAGAGAAATCTCGTCAAGCAGATGATCCCGGATATCACCGTACCGGATCTTCCGGAAGATCCGTCTCTCTATGTAGAATACCTGAAGTCTCTCAATCTCTTTGAGACCGTATCCTACTCCAAGGAAGATATCCTCCGCACCCAGCAGTATCAGGCGGAAGTCAACCGTCAGGAACTGGAAGAAGAATTCGAATCCTTCGATGATTATCTGAAGAGTCTCGATATGCATGCGGAAGTAGCACCGTTCGACGAATTCCACTTCCCGCGTATCGCTCAGCTGACACAGCGTTCCAACCAGTTCAATCTCCGTACGGTACGCTATACCGAAGATGAGATCAGAAGGATCGCTGCCGATGATCACCATATCACCCGCTACTTCACCCTGAGAGACAAGTTCGGCGAATACGGACTCATCTCCGTCCTCATCATGGACAAACAGGAGGAAGATACGCTCTTTATCTCGGAATGGCTCATGTCCTGCCGAGTACTCAAGAGAGGCATGGAGGAATTCATCATCAACGAGATCATCTCTGCTGCTAAGGAAAACGGCTTTAAGAGAGTGATCGGGGAATATCTTGAGACAAAGAAAAATGCCATGGTACGGAATATCTATCCGGATCACGGCTTCAGAAAGATAGACGAAGGAAGATACGAGATCCTCGTAGAAGAATACGTACCTTCCAAAACATTCATTGAGGAGGAAAGAAAATGAAAAGAACAGAGATACTGGAAAAACTGACCGAGATCTTAAAGGATACCCTGGATCTCGATGAACTCGAACTTAGCGAAGATACCGTTGCGGATGATGTGGACGGCTGGGATTCTCTGGCTCATATCACGATCATCTCCGAAGTAGAAGATGCCTTCCACATCCGTTTCCCGATGAAGAACGTCTTAACGATGAAGAATGTCGGTGAGATGGTCGATATCATCGAGGAACACACCCGATGAGAGTCCATCACATCGGTTATCTCGTAAAGAATCTGGATAAGGCCCGTGCCAAATTTGAAGTACTGGGCTATTCTGCCGAAGGTCCTGTCACTTATGATGACTACCGCGGCATCGATATCCAGTTCCTGATCAATGGAGAGACCCGTGTCGAACTCATCAAACAGGTAAAGGAAGATTCCATCGTCGCCAATCTCTATGACCGGTATAAGAATTCTCCCTACCATATCTGCTACATCGCCGATCACTTTGAAGAAGATATCGAATATCTTCGAAAGAACGGTTTCGTAGAGATCGATGAACCTCACGAAGCACCGGCACTGAACGATAAGAAAGTCACTTTCTTCATGAATGCCTCGATCGGCATCATCGAATTACTGGAAGAATAGACATAACGAAAAGCGGATGGAAATCCGCATTCTAAATAATTGTCTGATTTCATTATCAAGTCTCATTTGACAGTGTAAAATCAAAAAACTATAATGAAGGTGCCCAATTGAGGGATTATCGTATCCTTCAAACAAATACGGTATGTTAGCAGCATACCGTATTTTTTATTCATTTTTTCTTGTTTGATTCAATATATCTTTTCTTGAAATCGTTCAAGCAAAGATCATTCGCTGTTCCTCCCCACTTATCTGGATCTTTTTCCATAATCCCGTCATCTTCCCAGCCACATACAGGACATATTTCAAATGAACCGTCATCCGAGAAGGTGTGTCTTCCACACACGGGACAAAGATGAGGATGCTTAACATTTAAACTATCAAGATAGTTATAATCTGGATCTTCAGAGATCTTCTCCTGATACCATTTTTTGTATTCATTTAAAGATAGCTCGTTTTTGCCTCCATCTTTATTTGGATCATCAATCTGGGAGAGATCATATTGCCACCCGCATATAGTACAACGGTCACTTTCTTTTCCTTTGTAATCGGAATCGGCTTTTTCTATTACAGTTTCATCAACGAATAGATATTTTCCACACACAGGACACAACAATTCCTTAAAACTACTTGCCATTCTTCTTCTCCTTCTTCTGTTTTTTGTAATAATCGTAACCTTCTTTTGGTTTGAAGTAGGTTATTACAACCCCTTCCTTCGTTATCACGGCATACTCGCCGGTTTTCGAATTAAACTTATGAGTTGAACCTTTAGAATCTACAAAGCTGACGTTGTGCTTTCGATCGACAGTATTCGCAAAGCTTACTGCTTTAGCAGCATATGCATCTTTTGTGGAGGCTCCCATCTGTTCTCCGTGCTTTGCAAAATGGTCGTCCAAAGTACTCTTGTTAAACCCTTTTGCCCAAGCAAAGTTTGTGTGTTCGGTAGGGTGGCCTTGTGAGCCTCCTCTAGTATTTCCGAAGTGGTTACTTGGGCCTTTTGATGCATTAGACATTAGACATCTCCTTTCTTCGGAGATCATTCCAAGCATCATAACACACTATTGACGTTTGTTGTTTTATCTCATTAAATAGTTCTCCATTTAATGTTCCATAGACAACGATATTCGATGGTTTCAATTCAGCAATAACTCTCTCTAAGAAACAATACCATTCATACTGCTCATGCTTGGTTTTGATAAAACCGTGAGTACCAACGGCTACAATTCCATTCCTAGGAATTGATGAGAAGAATTCGCTTTGTAATTCGTCGATACCACATCTCAGATTCGGTATTACCGGGATCCCTTCTTTACCATAGAAGAATGTAAGTGATAAGTTGTCGTACATCTGTGCCTTCTGCATAATAATAGGCATGTCGGAATGAATGCTATAATCAAATCCGATAATCCCAGCTGTTCTTTTGAAAAACGGGAGATATCTCTTGGGATTTCTTCGAACCCGTTCGAACGTTTTATCCGGGGAGAAAAAGCAGATGAATGTATCACTTAGATCTCCTTTGTACGTAATAGCCTTTGAGAAATGCATTATTTTCTTAGGCAAATCCTTGGCTACGTATTGAGAAGGAATAATAGGATACTCCTCTCCGTCCGTAAACTCGGCTCCTTCAACCAAAAACGCTTTGAAAGAGTCTTCAACCTTTTCTAATAGTATTTTTTTCATTAATTTTCCTTTCATTTCACTTAAAAGTCGATGATATGAAAGGTGAACAATCTCTTCACCCAATTGAGGGATTGTCGCATCTTTCAAATAGGAGTCAGATTAGTTTTCAGTTATAACGGTTGTTAGCAGCAATCATTACAACCTTTTATGCTCTCATATAACATCACCACCTTCATTTGTATTTCTTCCTGAAACGTGCCTGCGCAGCCGAGACTCCGTATTCGAACTCGATTTCTTCAGAATACATATCCTCAGTCTCATCAAAAGGCATCATCACTTCTCCGCATAATGCTTTGGCTTGCCACTCAGAACTGCAAAAGCAAGGGAGTTCTCTTGGTGAAAAACTTCTGTCCATTATCGGAGTAAAACCTATCGAATACAAAAATGCATGACTCATTTCATGAACGATATGATCACGATATGCACCTATGCCTCTATATGCTCCGTCATATACAGATTGCTTGATTAGTATCTCAAATCCACCATTCAGCAGAACGTTGCACTTCGCTGGGACAGTAATTGGCAATTCCTTGTCTTCGACTACATGATAATAAGAGTTTTTGAAAACAACTCCAAACCTCTCCAATGCCTCCATCACAGGGAAAGAACCAGTCACATCGACTTCGAACATTTTTCTGAAAATCGCAGATAAGTCCCGAAGCATCTTTCGTGAAGCTGGGAAAGTTTTATAATCCATAAGGTTTAATCCTCCTTACTGTTAAGAATACTGATAATGTGCTTTGCGGTCTCTTCGTCGATGTCATTGAATGACCTTTGAAACTGAAGAGCCATTTCTCTCTTGCAGTTATCTACATTAGTAAGATTGATCTTTATTTGAGTCTTAGAATCTTCAATTGATTGAACGAGTTCATCCTTTTCGGTTTTGGATAATTCGTAGTGGCTCGAGATAACATCTACCCAATCCTCAGGTACATTTTTCTTACCGCATTCCACAGCAGACAAAAAAGCCGTAGAAACACTCAATGTTTTCGCAAGGTCGCCCATCACTTCATGTTTTTTTATCCGCAGTATTCTCATAAACTCACCAAATTTTGTGTAACTCATAATCTCCTTTTTTCTCCTTTTCCAGCCATCTTGATAATACATCAAGTCAGCATTTCGGTCAATGATTTTAACCTATATTAAGTTAATTTATTCTTCGATTTTTCTTAATCGTAATCATCAAACTACTGGAAGAATAAGCATAACAAAAAGCGGATCACTCCGCTTTTTTCGTGTTTATAAAGAGAAATAACCCTTCAGGAATTTCGATACTCCGTTGTGGTCATTGTCTTCACAGACATAGCTGACCTGAGACCGTACATCTTCCTGACTGTTTCCCATAGCTACTCCGATACCGGCTCTCTTCAGCATCGGCAGATCGTTTCCGTTATCGCCGAATGCCATGACTTCCTCAGTAGAGATCCCGATGAGATCGCAGATCCTCTGCAGTCCTTCTCCCTTGTTTGCGGTAGCGGAATTCGCGCAGTATACGTGCGGTTCTGCCCTCAGAAAGGAGAGATCCGGACATTCTTTTCTGATCTTCTCTGTGACTTCTGTTTCCTTTTCAGGATGATGTGCGAAGTCGCAGGTTAGTTTATAGATATGCCAGTCAGACAGATCGACATCCGGAGTATAGAGCTTTCGGTCCTTCTTGAAGAGACCCTGTCTCTCCTCAAAGAAATCCGTCATGCTGTGACCGTAGATACCTTCGATCGCAAAGAGATTAAAAGCGATATCGTTCTCGTATAGGAGCCTGGTGATGAAGTTATTGTAGGCCTGAGGAGAACAGTCATTGAGAAGGCATTGGTGTTTCTGATAGATATTGCCTCCGTTATTGGTGACATAAGGGAGATCCAGTTCAAAGTAGTCTACGAAGTGATCCATGATCTCTTCATTTCTACCGGAAACCAGCGTAAAGTTTATTCCCTTCTCTCTCAGTTTTCCTACGGTTTCCTTCAATCCGGAATCGGGAACTTTTTTCGAATCGAGAACGGTCCCGTCCAGATCGCAGGCGATCAGCTTAATCATTGAAGACCTGATCCAGTTTCTCTCTGAGGAACTCATTGGATTCTTTCAGCCAGTCTTCCCATCTTTCCGGATGGTCACACCAGAATTCCCCATTGAACATACGGACACCCAGTTCTTTTAATACCTTGATATCCGTAACATAATCGGTAAGACCGGTCCCCCAAGGAACACTTCTGTCTTTCTTCGGAGCCGTCTCTTTTAAGTGGCAGGCCAGGATATGTCCCTTACCTGTATAAAGGTCATCTACGACAGATTTCTCATAACCGAAGTCATTCTTCGCACCGGCCAGGTTGCCGATATCCGGATAGACACCGAGATACGGACTCTGACAGATATTCACGAACTCCATGCCCTTTTCAACGGTATCGATGAATGGGCGGTCCATCATCGTCTCAAAGCCCATGCATACGCCTTTTTTCGCAGCCATCTGTGTTGCAATCTTCAGGTTCCTGATGAATTCGGCTCTCGTCTCTTCATTAGCTTCTTCATAGTAGCAGTCATAGCCTGCCAGCTGAATGATACGGATCCCCATATCAGCCGCAAAATCGATCGCCTTCTCCATGATCTCCATGGCTTTCTGATGTTTCTCAGCTCCCAGAGAACCTAAGGAATACTTTCTCTGTGCACTGAAGCACATCGTATAGATCGGCATACCGGTCTTCTTCATCGCATCTTTCAGAGCCTGTTTTTCTTCCTCCGTCCAGTACAGACGGGCGATCTTTTCATCGGTCTCATCGATGGAGATCTCTACCCAGTCAAATCCCGCTTTCTTTCCTGCAGCCAGTTTTTCTTCCCAGCTCAAGGTCATCGGCATGGATTTTTCATACATGCCTAAGAGATACGGTCTAGTTTTGGCCATAGTAAGCTCCCGGACCATGTTTGCGGAGGAAGTGCTTATCTAAGAGCTCCTGCTGCATGGATGGAACCTGCGGATCGATCGCCAGTGTCTTGATGGCCATATCTGCCAGGGCATCCAGTACGACAGAGTTGTGTACGGCATCATACGGATCCTTGCCCCAGGTGAACGGACCATGGTTGCGGACGAGGACAGCCGGCATCTGATCCGGATCGATCTTTCTCGTCTGGAATGTCTC
Organism: Erysipelotrichaceae bacterium; assembly: GCA_045544415.1. GTDB lineage: Bacteria > Bacillota_I > Bacilli_A > Erysipelotrichales > Erysipelotrichaceae > Colivicinus. Next base: position 10,705 of record JAZPYW010000087.1, on the reverse strand, counting down.
GACGATGACTTTACCGGTATTCAGTTCGTAATCCGTTCCGATCTCTTCCGGAGTCATGAGTCTCGTACAAGGGATCGGTCCGTAGAAGTAATCGCCGTGCGTCGTACCTAAAGCCGGGATATCTTTTCCTGCCTGGGCAAAAGCTACTGCGTTGATGGAATGTGTATGGACGACACCGCCGATATTCGGGAAGTTCTTATAGAATTCCAGATGTGTCATCAGGTCGGAAGACGGTTTTAATTTGCCTTCAACGATATTGCCGTCGAGATCGGTAACGACCATATCTTCAACTTTCATGACATCATATTCGACACCGGAAGGTTTGATGACGACGAGTCCCTTTTCTCTGTCGATACCGGAGACATTGCCCCAGGTAAAGATGACGAGTCCGTGTTTCGGCAGTAAAAGGTTTGCGTCAAATACTTTCTGTTTTAATTCTTCTAACATGTCTTATCCCTCCGTGACTTCATAGATCGCAGCTTCATTTCTCGTATGGTTGGCTGCGAGGATGTATTCTTTTCCGTTGTGATGGACGACATCGAGGTTGGCAGGTCCGCCTCCCTGATCGACCATATGGACTTTGTAGGCACCGTCTTCATATGTCAGAACGAAGCACTCGCAGTCGATACGGCGGATACCTGCAACGAAACAAGGCTTGCCGCAGAGCGTCGTAGAGACTAAGGCATGCGCAAAGTCGATCTCATTCGGATACGTGTAATCGACTTCATACTTGCCGTCTTTCCACTTATAGACGTTGATCTTATTGCCGTGGAACGGTTCGATCGTCATGATCTCTTCACGGCCGTCTCCATCGATATCACAGACAGCGACTTCAGAGATATTTCCTTCCAGGATCCTTTCGACTTTCCAGTCTTCTCCATCATGCGGCGGAGTGACACGGACGATACCGTAGTCGCTTCCGAAGTATCCGCAGACTCTGCCTTCATAGCAGCCTCTGGTATAGCCGTGGTTGCGGAAGTAGCCGTCGCCGATCTGTCTCAGAACGACGTTCTCATTGTCGAGATCAGCCGGGACTTCACCGACATAGATCTGGCCAGGTCTTGTCCAGTCGCCTTTATCTCTCTTGTCTCTGGCGATCGTCGCACAGATGACATAGTCTTTTCCATCTACGTGGTAGATATCGAAACGATGCAGATACGGCAGATTGAAGACATCCTTGACTTCCCATCCTTCTTCCGTCTTCTTGCCCCAGACAAGCTTGGAAGCAGACGGAGAGATCTTCAGATAGAACTCATTGACCGCCAGGAATTCACCCTTTCTTGTCGCAAAAGGAATGATGGACATGCATCCGCCTCTGGTCCCTTCCCATACGGCTTCCTTCTTATCGAAGTTCTCGCCGGTATAGGAATAGCATTCGCTGTTCGGATTCTCGGAAGCGAAGAAGGCATAAGTATCATCACCGATATCGATATGGCTCGTGCAGTAGCAGCGGACGATATCGTCTAAGTGTTTCTTCGTAAATTTCATAGTATGGGCCTTATTCTGCATCCGGATACTTCTCAGCGAGAGCTAAGAGATCATCATCGTTTTCCGCATTGAGCAGATCGTTTACGAGATCATCGTTCGACAGCATATCTGCCAGTGCCATCATATTCTCAAGGTGCGCATCAGGATTGTTGGACGCCAGCATGAAGAAGAGTCTGGCATCTTTCGTTTCATCTTCCGGATCGAAATGGACAGGTTCTTTCACTTTCATGAAACCGATGCCTGTCTTAAGAACACCCGGAGCACCCTCTGTGCTGTGCGGCATCGCGATATTCGGGGCAATGACGATATACGGTCCATACTTATGGACGCATTCGATAACTGCCTTTACATACGGTTCTTCAATGAAGCCTTCCTTCATCAGAGGTTCCGCACATCCCCAGATGGCATCTTCCCAGTTGTCAAAATGATCGTGGTAAGCTGTAACTTTCTGGTCAACGAACTGTTTCAGTAACATAGTAATTAATCCCTTTCCTTTCCTAGATAAAAAAGGCAACAGTCTTCACTGCTGCCTTACGATTGCTTTCGAAAACTATTTCTTGTCTAAGCCGCTCTCAACGATCTTTTCTTCGATCTCCTGTTCAGAGAGAAGGTTCTTCAGACCGATGATCTTCGTACCGCGGGCAGCAGCGTTGCTGAACTGACCGACAAAAGCAGTGGAGCAGAATACGGCGTCGTAATTGGAAGCCATGGATGTAGCAGCACCGACACTGGTATGGTCGACCTGTACAGGAACATTTAACTTCTTGAAGACTTTCGTAATTTTCATTTTAATGACCTGGCTCGAACCCATGCCATTACCACATGCAGCAATAACTCTTAACATTAATGATCCTCCTTTATACTTTAGAAGAGAACACCGTTTAGGTGTTCTCCTAACTCCATATTCATTTTAACAGATTATTTCTAACCTGCACAATGCACAAGAATGGATTATTCGAGACCCTTATCCTGCTTGTACTGTTCGTAATCTGTTACGATCTGGAAATAATGATCCGGATCTGCTCTGTACTGTAACTGCGGGATGACCAGCAGAGCGATAACGCAGATCGCATAACCTACGAAACCGGCATACTTCTGTAATAATCCGCCTACGAGCCATACTGTGGAAGTATCGAAGTTTCCGTGCCAGCCGCCGTATGTGTATGTCTGGAACAGACTTGCACAAGCTGCGCCGCCGAGAACCTGGATGATACCGGAGCAGAATGTCAGGATCATAGCAGCCTTAGCGCCGCCTCTGTGGTTGGCGATGACTGCGAATGTAGCGTTATCGAAGAATACTGGAACGAATCCTGTGATAACGAGAACCGGGCTCTTGAAGACAACGAGACCGAGGATCGCAAGGAACTGACCTAAGCAGCCGAATGCGAAGCCGAGGACCGGAGCGTTCGGAGAACCGAAACCGTAAGTTGCAGCACAGTCGACTGCCGGTACGGAACCCGGTAACAGTTTTTCGGAGATACCTGTGAAGGACTCAGACAGTTCGGCAACGAACATACGGACACCAAGCTGCAGGATGGACAGATAGACAGCCATCTGGAATGCAGTCTGCATGATGTAGAACGGATAGCTCAGAGAGATGTTTGTGATCGTCTTCATGAAGTCCTGACCGAGGATGAGTAAGAGGACACCGAAGAATACCAGCATCAATGTACCGGTTGCGACAACGTTGTCGGAGAAGATGGAGAGCCAGCCAGGAAGTTCGATATCTTCGATCTTCTTGCCGCCCTTACCGCCGATCTTCGGAGCGAGTTTGTCAACAAACCAGACACCGAACATCTGCTGATGGCCGATCGCGAATCCGGCACCATCTGTCAGATCCTGAACGGTTTCAACTGTTAAGTTTGAGGAAACAGCCCAGAAGAGACCCAAGAGGATACCTAACAGGATAACAGCTGTGACGTCCTGTAACTGCGGGAAGCAGAATACAGTCATCCAGAGAGCTGTCGTGGACTGCTGGACCATGATATGACCCGTGATGAATAATGTACGGATCTTTGTGATGTTCTTTAAGGCAACTAATAAGATGTTTAAGAAGAAGGCAACGATCAGAGCGACCATGACCAGGGAAGTTGTTCTTCCTACAGATTCAAGAGCAGCGTTGGCAGCAGTCTGACCGAAGTACGGGTCGATGACGGCAGCGTTGAGGTTGAATCTCTGGTTCAGACCGGCCAGGATCGGACGGAATGTGGATACCAGACCACCGGATCCGACGTTGAGGATCAGGTAACCTACAGTAGCTTTGACAAAGCCTGCATATGCTTCATAGAACGGTTTCTTTAACAGTAAGTAACCGACGAAGACCAGAAGACCTACGAAGAAGGCCGGCTGAGTCAGGATGTTCGTCTGGAAGAAACTCCAAATCGAAAGTAAAACTTGCATTATTTCTTTCCTCCCCTTTTTGAAAGAATGTCAGTACTCAAAAGAATCCATTTCCTCTATATGATATTCTTCGAGTGACTACCCTCTTATTTTACCGTAATCATGTAAGCCTTTACAATCATATTTGAACACACTTTGACTATGATTTGTGGTATATAATCCTCCTGTCTCAATTTTCTTTTAGAAAACTCCGCTTATCCTTTATAATAGAATCATGTCCGAAAAAGAAACGAAGAAAAGGGTCCGTCCTTCCCATCATGAACGCTGGGAAGCTGCTCAGAAAGCAGGACCGTTATACATCATCATGATCTACAGCCTGTATGCCTTCATGCTGTATCTGTATCTCAAAGCCATGTATCTCTTCATCATCAGAGATCTCTCGGTATACAGAGTAGACTGGTGGAGCATCCCTCTGTGCATCGGTTTCGGATGTGCCTACTGGTTCATCAACGAATGGCTCTATAAGAAAGGAAAGTAAAAGACGCGCTCGCGTCTTTTTTTGTTCATTCATTCAGCCAGGGCTTTTCTTTCAGGATCTCTTCCGCATCCAGCAATAGTCCGGTCACTACTTCGGCACCGGTCTCATAGGAACTGATGCAGGTATATTCTTCCGTAGCTCTTTTTAACGGCAGTATATCCCGGCAGTAGATGCTCGGCATCCTCTTCAGGAAACGTCTGTGCAGTTCCCGTACGAGATAGCTGTATCCTAAGGCATCTCCCTGAGGATCATCTCTTCCATAAAGAAGAGAGATGAGGACGATCCCGGCTTCGATCAGACCGCAGCGGTCATGATAGCCTCCGCCTCCTCCCCGGAATCCGCATACCGAACGGATCAGATCTCTGCTCAGATCCAGTTCCAGTACTTCATTGATACTTCGTATCAGGGCTTCCGGGCAGTGATAGGTCTCTAATTTATACTGTCTGGCAATCGATCCGGCTTTCCTGCAGAGCTCCTGTTTTTCGAGCTCTGTCTTCGCGTATCTCATCTACGCATCTTCTCCCCAGAGTTCGATGAGCTTGTCTTTCATGCGCTGAGCTTCCGCCTTCGGATCAGCCGCATCACGGATGGACCGGCCGCAGATGATGCAGAATAACGGCAGTCCCTTGAAGAGTTCGAGATCATCATAGGAGATGCTTCCCGTAACGGTGACTTCCATTCCGGCATCGCAGAGTTCCTTGGCCCGTGCCACTTCTTCCGCACTCCAGCCTCCTTTTATATCTCTGGAATGATGCAGGATGACCTGACGGATACCTAAGGACTTCCATCTTTCGACGTCTTCCATCGTCCAGTTTCCGTACAATTCGATCTGCACCTTCGTATCGAGACCTCTCTTCTCGATCTCGTTCAGTACCGCTTTCATCGTACCCGGATGTGCCGAACAGATGACGGTCGTATAATCCGGAAGTTCATCGAGTATCAGTCCGCCCATGACATTTCCGGAGTCGGCGATCTTGAAGTCCGCGACCAGTTTCTTTTCCGGATAGAGATGACGCAGTACCCCGATGACTTTTCTTCCTTCGGCACAGATGAGTATCGTACCGCATTCGATGATATCGACGACTTCATCGACTCCGGTGTGCAGGGAATCTAAGGCACCCTCTAAAGAAGTATTATCCAGGGCGATCTGCAGATAAGGTCTTTTCATAATGTCTCCTATTTATACCAGCTGTAGAAAGAAGCCGGATTTTCATACATGAAATGATGGACGGTCTCTTCGGAGAATCCTTCATCGAGAAGTCTCGGCAGGAAGCTGTTTTTGATCCATAAGAGACCCGGACCCTTGCCGTAGACCGTATGATGGGAACGTTTTCCCATATCGTTGCTCAACATGATCTTATCGCCGTACCCGTCATCGACGAGTTTTCTCAATAAGTTCACCCGTACTTCATCCGTGTAGTATTTGGCTTTACCAGGACCGTCATAGATCAGATAGACGCCCTTTTCCAGCATCTTCTTATGATACCAGTAGTCCGGATTCCTATCGACATGGGCTACACAGAAATGAGAGAGGTCCAGTCCTTCTTCCTCCATGATGGCGATCTGCTCAAGACCCATAGTACCGGTAGACGTATGTGTATGTACCGGAGCACCGGTCTTCTGAGAAGCTCTCGCGGCTGCCCTGAGTACTTTCTCTTCTCTGGCGGATATATAGTTGTAGGAAGTACCTCCCTTGATCCAGCCGGCTGTATACTTCGTATCATCCATGCCGACCGTCAGTTCTTCGATCATCTCTTTCTCGAGATCATCGATGGTCTTCTTTCCGATCCAGGTATCCATATCGCACTGGGATTCACAGAGATATCCCGTACAGCAGACGATATTGACTCCCGTCTCTCTCATGAGTTCGGCCATTCCCATCGTCTTTCTTCCCCAGTGTTTGGTAGAAGCTTCGATGATGGAATCTCCTCCTCCGTTCTTATATACTTCCAGCATCTCTCTCGCTTTCCCGTAATCGGTCAGCTGATGATCCGCATCCGGATATCCGCCTATGGCCGGTTCATCGAGAATGTGTTCATGGGCCATCGTATAGCCCAGTTCTTTCGGATCGATATCTCCGAGAAGTGTGTGGATCTTACCTAACATAATTTCTCCTTTATTACACGACGATCACTTTGACATTGGCTTCTTTGAAGCGCTGCAGGAATTCTTCAGACGGCTGCTTATCGGTGATGACCGTATCGATATCCTCCCAGTCCGCAAAACTGTAGAGGGACATGACATCGAATTTCGAAGAATCGACCAGCAGGATGACTTCCTTACTGATAGACATCGCCGCTCTCTTGATGTCGGCCTCTACTTCCGAGACATTTGAGATCGAATTGAGGATGACGCCGTTGCAGCTGATGAATACTTTATCGCAGTTGAGATCTCTGATCTGACGGATCGATCTCGCTCCGACGAAAGACATCGTCGTACGGTCCAGGTTGCCGCCGATCGATACGACTGCGCTGTCCAGTTTCTTGCTGCCTTCCAGTACTCTCAGGTTATTGGTGATGATCGTAACGTTGCGCAGCTTGCCCAGATGACGGATCATATGGGCTACCGTAGAACCCGATCCCAGGGTGATGATATCGTTGTCCTTTACGAGATCGGCGGCTGCCTTGGCGATACGGTCTTTCCCGTAATCGTACTCCATCTTCTTCTCCGGCAGTTCCACTCCCTCGTTCGCTACGATACCCGCATGGGTCTTAGTGAAGATATCCTTCTTTGCTAATGTATCGACATCTCTCCGTATAGTCGACATCGAGACTCCGAATTCCTCGCAGAGCTCGTCATACGAACAGACTTCATGGGAGAGGATGTACTCTTCCAGACACTGTAATCTCTTCAGTTTCATATTCTTACCTCATCAGCATTCCCCCGGTCGCATCCAAAGTTGCACCGGTCATATAATCCGACTGTTCTCCGCAGAGGAAGAGGACGATCCTCGCTACTTCTTCCGGAGTAGCTACCTTCCTGAGCGGTATCCGTTCGATGTATTTCTTTCTTCTCTCCGGATCATCGACGATGGCCGAGACCATCTTCGTTTCCATGATGCCCGGAGCTACCGCATTCACATTGATCCCGTACGGAGCTACTTCTCTCGCCAGAGAGATCGTAAATCCTACGAGACCTGCCTTCGAGGAGGCATAATGCGCATGGCCCGAAGTAGAGCCGTGGAAGGCTGCCTGAGACGTCATATTGACAATCTTTCCCTTATAGCCGTGAGCCAGCCAGTAATTGACTGCTTTCCGGCATAAGAGGAACGGACCTACCAGGTTGACATCCAGAGTCCTGCGGAAGTCTTCCAAGCTCATATCCTTGACATAGGAAGTGAGCCAGATCCCGGCATTATTGACGAGGATATCGACTCCTCCGAAAGCTTCCAGCGTCTTCTCGAAGAGTTCATCGACCGATGTCTCATCGGCGACATCTGCCTTGACGAAGATCGCCTTCGCTTCCCCTCTTTCATTCAGCGCTTCGATGGTCCTCAGTGCTTCTTCCGACGGATTATGAGCGGCGACACAGACATTGGCACCCTCATCGATGAGCTTTTCAGCCACCGCAAGACCGAGTCCCCGGGTACCTCCCGTAACGATGGCCGTCTTTCCTTTCAGACCGTATTCCATATCCTTACCTCACAAAGACATTCTCACCGCATTTCTTCCCATTCAGGAGATAGCGGCATTTCTTCACATCCTCAAAGAGATATCTCATATCTTTCTCCAGCAATACCGGAGAATTCGTAAAGGCATCTCTCGTCGATCCGGCCAGATGCGGCGTGATCGTGATATTGTCCGGAGCGACCAGTTTATAGTCCTTCCCCGGAGGTTCCATCTCAAAGACATCGATCGCTGCTCCGGCGATCCTGTGTTCCCTCAGCGCTTCTGCCAGGGCATCCTCATCCACGAGACCGCTTCTCGCCGTATTGATGAAGTAGGCCGTAGGTTTCATTCTCGCGATCAGATCTTTATTGATCATATGTTTCGTCTCTTCCGTCAGACGGTAATGGACCAAGACGAAGTCCGCTTCTTCAAAGAGTTCTTCCAGGCTTACCTGTCTCACATCTTCCGGTGCTTCTCTCAGATACGGATCATAGGTGATGATATCCATATCGAAACCGCGCAGTCTCTTAGCGACCTTGCGTCCGATATTGCCGTAGCCGATGATACCGGCTGTCTTTCCTTCGAGATCCGGGATATTGTCCTTATTCGGATAATCCTTATCCCAGAGTCCTTCTTTTAACAGACGGTGAGATCTTGCGATATTGCGGCATTCCGCCAGCATCATCCCGACCGTAAAGTCTGCGACTGCCGTCGCATTTCTTCCCGGTGTATTGAATACCAGGACGTTCTTTTCCCCGGCATAGGCGACATCGATATTCTCGACTCCGCCCCTGAGGACTCCTACTGCCTTCAGATTCGGACAGTTATCGATAACAGTCTTTGACACCGGACAGAACTGCGTGATCAGGATATCCGCATCTTTGATGAAATCCAGGATGTACTGCGGTACTTCCACTGCCTTCGGACCGTGCTGTTCAACAGCCAGATTGATCCTCTGCAGTTCTTCTACACCGCCGGTATCCCAGTCGAGTACCGATACTTCATGACCGAGCTCCCTCCATCTCCCGAAGCCTTTTTCGATGTATACAGCCGGAATGAGGGCATCTCCGATGCCTTTGACCTTCATAATGATATTCCTTCTTTCTCTTTTCTTCATTCTATCATTTCCTGAATGAGATTATTCATTTCTTTACCTTTTTTACTAAAATATCTAAAAGAATTTCTCATATGACTATATAATGACAATAATCTATATATGAGTGATCATCTTTTGAAACGTATTCCTGTCTTTCTCCCTGATTTGACTCCGCTTCTGCTTTATATTAAAATTCAGGTTATGAAGACGAAACAAAAGATCTGGTATTACTTCAAATTCATTCTGAATATTCTCGTATATGTACTCTTCTTCATCTATATCTTCTACTTTGCCTCCCATCAGGAAGCACTGAAGAACCGTCTGCTGGTCGGGATCGTCGGAACGCTCATCGGTCTATTGGCTCTCTACTTCGAGATCATGAGGTCCATGTTCGATGCCGGTACCAAGCGTCTCATCTACGACGGAAAACCGGAAGAAGCGATGGCCATCGCGAAGAAGATCGAGAAGATCGACCTCTTCAAGACCTTCAGCACTTCCACATCGATGATGAAGATGCTGGCGGGAGTCGATATGCTGAAGGAAGAGGAACTGAAAAATGCCCTCGATTCCCTGGATGAGAAAAGCAGGAACGACTACGATACCCTGCTGGTATACTACCATTCCCTGCTGATCTACCACGGAGAACGGGACGAGGCTTCCAAGGTGAAGGCTGCCTATAAGAAACTCAATTCCCTGCATGAGAAGAAGACCTCCAAAGGAAAGCCGTACAAGGGCTCCTACTTCTTCAACTGGGAGAATGTCACAGCTGCCTATGAGTTCTATCAGAAGGAATACGACAAAGCCTATACAGCCATCAAAAAAGTCGATATCTCCCGGATGAACAGCCGCGAGCTCATGCATTACCACCTGATGAGAGCGCGCATCGAAAAAGCGGTAAAGAAGGACTATAAGGAATCTCTCGATAAAGCGAGATCCTACACAGCTGCCAATACCGCTATACAGAACTATATCGATTCACTTTGAGCGGAATATCCGCTCTTTTTTATTTCTGACCGTAGCTTTCCCAGCCGGCTGCCTCATCGGCGATCTGTTCGTCCGTGAGTTCCGGTACCTTCCCCATGATACGGGCCATGCAGTAGGTCTTGGCTGCCTCTTCGAGATATACGGCTGAATACAGAGCTTCCATCAGATCCTTACCGAAGGTGATGACCCCGTGGTGCTTCAGGATCACAGCGGAGGCATCTCCGGCGTATTCTACTGTCAGTTTTCCCATACCGATATCCGAAGACCTCGTCCACGGTGCTACATTGATGCGCGCATGTGCCGCATCGATCAGCGTGACCATGCAGGCAGGAAGAGAATCGTTCGTCAGGCCGATCGCTGTCGCATAAGGCTGATGCGTATGCAGGACACAGTTCACTCCCTCCAGATGATCGAAGATGTAGATGAGGGCCGATGAATCGCTGGAAGGCTTTCTCTTTCCTTCGATGACATTGCATTCATGATCGATCACACAGATATCTTCCGGATCCATCTCTTCATACAGCATTCCCGAAGGTGTCACGAGATAGGTATTCTCATCGATCTTCAGGGAGATATTTCCGCCGGTCAGGGATATCAGCTGATATTCCTTCATTCTCATGCAGGCACGCAGTATTTCTTTTTTCTCTTTTT
>JAZPYW010000086.1:0-13132 GCA_045544415.1 Erysipelotrichaceae bacterium | reverse complement strand
AAAGGGAACGGTCTGGAACTGATCGATGATATTGATGCAGATCATATCGGCTGTGAATACGGGGAATACGAAGAAGAAAAATGACTTTTCTTTCACGAGCGAAGAGAATCGGGTAGAATAGATACGAGGTAAGCGATATGTATGATATATATGAAACGAAAGAACGGGTAACGGCCGACAACGAGAAAGTTGCGGAGAATACCCGGAAAGTATTAAAGGAGAAGAACGTCTTCTTTGTGAACCTTATGGCATCGCCGGGTTCGGGAAAGACGACCTTATTATGCAGGACGATCAATGCCCTGAAAGACCGGTATAAGATCGCTGTCATGGAAGCCGATGTTGATTCGGATGTAGATGCGAAGAAGATCTCCGATCTGGGTGTCAAAGTCATTCAGCTCCATTCCGGAGGTTTATGCCACATGGATGCGGATATGACGTTCAGAGGACTGGAGAAGATGGGGATCGATGATGTAGAACTGGTATTCCTGGAGAATATCGGCAATCTCGTCTGTCCGGCAGAATTCGATACAGGGGCCAATAAGAAAGTCATGATCCTGTCTGTACCGGAAGGTGATGATAAACCGCTGAAGTATCCGCTGATGTTCCATGTGAGCGATGTCGTGCTCATCAATAAGATCGATACGAAGGTCATCTTCGATTTCGATGAAGAGAGATTTGAACAGAATGTCCGTCTGCAGAATAAAGATGCAGAGATCATTCCGTTATCCGCCAAGACCGGAGAAGGATTCGGCAGATGGATCGACTGGCTGGTACAGGCTGTTGAAGAAGGGAGAAACGCATGAGAGTCATCGAACTGCACCGTTCCGTTACGGAATCCAATGACCGTGATGCGGAAGTATTGAGAAGAGAACTGAAGGAGAAGAAAGTCTTCTTCATCAATATCATGTCTTCAGCCGGATCCGGAAAGACGACCTTCCTGTCTCAGACGATACGGGATGTCGGCGATAAAGTGAGGATCGCGGTACTGGAAGCGGATATCGATGCCAAGGTCGATGCCGAAAGGATCGAGGCCTTAGGCGCCAGATCGATACAGGTCCATACCGACGGTATGTGCCATATGGATGCCGGCATGACGAGACAGGGACTCGAAGAGATGGGTCTGGAAGATATCGATGTCGCCTTCTTAGAGAATATCGGCAATCTGATCTGTCCGGCAGAATACGATACCGGTGCTGCCAAGAACGTTATGATCCTGTCTGTACCGGAAGGCGATGATAAACCGCTGAAGTATCCATTGATGTTTCAGAAGAGCGATGTCCTGATCCTTTCCAAGATCGATGCGCTTCCGTACTTCGATTTCGATATGGAGAAATTATATGACAGAGTCCGTTTCCTGAATCCGGAAATCAAAGTATTCCCGGTATCCGCCAAGACCGGAGAAGGGATGAAGGAATGGGAAGAATGGCTCTTAACAGAGAGCGAGGAGTGGAACCGATAGTATGCATGAACTAGGGATCGTCACACATGTTGCCAAGAGTCTCGATGAACTGGCGAAAGAGAATCATCTCAAGAAGATCGGATCCGTTACTCTTCAGGTAGGAGAAGTATCCGGCATCATCACCGATTACTTCGTAGACTGCTGGAATTACTTCAAGAAACGCTATGAGGTACTGAAAGATTCGGAACTGAAACTGGAAGAGATCAAGGCCGTGACCTTCTGCGAAGACTGCAAGCAGGAATATGAAACAGTAAAATACGGAAAGATCTGTCCATACTGCAGCAGCGAGCACACCTACCTCGTTACCGGCAACGAATGCATCATCAAGGAAATAGAAGCGGAAGGAGAAGAAGAATAACTTCTCCTTTTTATTAAAAATACGGCATTTCTGCCGTATCACTTGGTGTAGGTCACCGGATCATCGATCTTCGTCTCATGGTCGAGCTCGGCACTGACGATTCCTTCTTCCTTCAGAAGGTCATTGATCAGTTTCTTCGCTGCCTTCTCATTGAGCTTATAGGAAGCATTCAGCGCATAGCCGTGCATCATCGAATAGCTGTATTTGATCTGAAGATCGTATTTCTCGAGAAGTGCGTTCAGATCATCCTCCGTGAAGGTATCATCGCAGGAGATGATGACAGTCGTTCCTTTGTATACCACGGTCTCGTCCTCCTTCTCTTCCTGTTTTTCTTTTTCCTTTTCCTCCTGTTTCTCTTCTTCTTTTTCTTCAGCAGGGATATCGGAAGAAGGCACAGGATCTTCTTCTTTTTTCTGACATCCTCCTAATAGAAGCAGGAGGATACTGATCAGGATCATGAGTTTTTTCATACTTAAACTATAGCGGAAAAACAGAGAAAAGGAAAATACCGCTTTTTTCATCAAATCTTAAGCAGTTCGGCGATGATTCGCAAACAGACGATGTCATACAATAAGAACGAGGGAAATACTATGATCAAGATACTGATATGCGATGATGAAAAAGATATCGTCAATGCGCTGAAGATCTATCTGAACGATCCGCAATATGAGGTCTATGAAGCCTATAACGGAAAGGAAGCACTGAAGGTCATTCAGGAACAGGAGATCGATCTCGTTCTGATGGACATCATGATGCCGCAGATGGATGGGATACAGGCACTGGCGGAACTGAGAAAGAATTATAATATGCCGGTCATCCTGCTGACAGCCAAGAGTGAAGACGGAGATAAGATCCTGGGACTCAATGTCGGAGCCGATGATTATATCACCAAGCCGTTCAATCCGCTGGAAGTATCGGCCAGAGTCCATTCGCAGCTGAGAAGATATCTGAGACTGGGAAGTGGAAAAGAGAAGGAAGATACCTATGAGATCGGCGGGATCGAACTGGATGATAAGAAGAAGGAAGTTCGGGTCGATGGAGAGACGGTGTCCCTGACACCGAAGGAATTCGAGATCCTGAAGTTCCTGATGAGCCATCCGGGAAGAGTCTATTCGCCAAAGGAGATCTACCGGAACATCTGGAAGGAAGATCCGTTTGGAGCCGATAATACCGTAGCTGTCCATATCCGTCATCTGCGGGAGAAGATCGAGATCGATCCGGCAGATCCCCGTTATATCCGAGTCGTATTCGGACAGGGATACATCATGGAAGAAGGGAGAAGACGATGAAGAAGTATTTAAGAAGTATTGCCGGCAAGACCGTATGTTTCATTGTATGTGTTCTCTCTGCCTGCCTGCTGGCTGTCTCTTTGTTTGGGGCAGCGTTTATGATCAGCGAGGACTTCTATACAAGAGAAAAGGAAGAGATCTATAACGATATCATAAGAAGTAAAGTCTATCGGGATGTCCAGGGAGACCTCTATCAGATTGGTAAAGAAGAAAAGACCATCCTGGAAGATGACTCTCTGTATATCCGGGTCCTCGATGGAGAAGGAAAAGTGATCGCCGAGACCGAGAAGGCAGCGGATGCCTGGACCTATGAGATCCCGGTAGGAGTAGAAATCGATGAGAACGGGAATGTATATGAATATCATTTCTACGCTTCTTCAGAGGCAGATAAGACCTATACGGTCTATGCTTCTCTCCGTGATACCGGAACATCCGCTTACTATACATTTGTAAGAGATCTCTTTGAACGTCTCTATGCCCTGCGCTATTCGGTCTATGCGGCCGCGCTGCTGTCTCTGGCTGTATTCATCATTACGTTCGTGGTCCTGATGAACGTCTCCGGTAGACGGAACGAGGATGAAGAGATACATCCGGGTCCGCTCTATAAGATCCCGTATGATGTCCTGCTGGCGATATCGGGAATGATACTGGTCAGTATGATGATGATCATAAACGAGTTCCCCTTTGAGACCTATTTCCTCTATGCGGCAGTACCGGTCTATGTCCTGATCCTGATCTGCATGGTACTGGGACTGCTGATGTCGCTGGCCGTCCGCATCAAGATGAAAGATCTGATCAGAGGCTGTCTGCTCTATAAGCTCTGCGTATGGGTGAAAGATATCCTTGTATCCTTATGGCGTTTCAGTGTGCGCATCCTGAAGGCTGTCCCTGTCTTATATAAGGGAATACTGGCGATCATGATCGTATGCATCTATGAACTCGTATTCCTGATGAATTACCGCTATTCTTCCGGAGCTTTCTGGATCCTGGAAAAGATCGTCCTGATCCCGCTCCTCTTATACTTCTTCTACTGTCTCAAAGTCCTGCAGAAGGGAGGCAGGGCTCTGGCAGAAGGGGATCTCTCCTATACGGTCGATACGAAGGGGATGATCCTCGATCTCAAGGAACACGGCGAACATCTCAACAGTATCTCCAAAGGGATGTCGATCGCGGTATCGGAACAGCTGAAGAGCGAACGCATGAAGACCGAACTCATCACCAATGTCTCTCATGACATCAAGACCCCGCTGACCTCCATCATCAACTACTCCGACCTCATCACGAAAGAAGAGGACGAAGAAAAGATCCGGGAATACAGCGAAGTGCTGCAGCGGCAGTCTGCCAAGCTCAAGAGACTCATCGAAGATCTCGTGGAGGCTTCCAAGGCTTCTACCGGAAATCTCGAAGTATCGCTGATGCCGTGCGATGCCTCTACCTTCCTGGACCAGGCAAGCGGCGAATATCAGGATAAGCTGGATGAAGCAGGACTCGCACTGTATACATCTTCTCCGGAAGAGGAACTGACCATCATGGCAGATGGACGGAGGATGTGGCGCATCTTCGACAATCTCATGAACAATATCGCCAAGTACGCTCAGCCGGATACCCGCGTCTATCTTTCGCTGGAAAGAAAGGGGAATGATGCGGTATTCACCTTCCGCAACACCTCCCGGGAACAATTGAATATCGCCCCGGAAGAACTGATGGAACGTTTTACCAGAGGCGATGCCTCACGGAATACCGACGGAAACGGTTTGGGTCTCTCCATTGCGAAAAGTATGGCAGAACTGCAGGGAGGAAAACTCGATCTGTTTATCGATGGAGACCTCTTCAAAGCAGTCCTCACTTTCCCGCTCATCGATCAATAAATTGTCTCAGAAGATCCTGATCTGTTCAGGATCTTCTTTCTGAGAATAGTACCGGCAGTCTGAATAGATCTCCCTTAAGAAAAACTTCATGATTTCTTAAGGCTGCGCTATCTATAATCTTAATCGTGAGGACGGTTATGATGAGACCGTAAAGGAGGTCTCCTATGTCCGTCATATTCAATAAAGTCATCACGCTGATATTCTTCATTCTTTTTGCCTATCAGGGTCTCTATATCCTGATATCGCTTTTCGGGAAAAGAAAGGAAGAAAAGAAAGAGATATCTCTGCATCGTTTTGCGGTGCTGATCTGCGCCCGCAATGAAAGAAAAGTCATCGGGGAACTGCTGGAAAGTATCGGGAGGCAGACTTATCCGAAAGAATATGTACAGGTGTATGTGATGGCGGATAACTGCGATGATGATACGGCTGCGATCGCAAGAGATCACGGTGCTGCTGTCTATGAGAGGAAGGATACGGTCCGGAAGGGAAAGGGCTATGCCCTGCAGGAACTGCTGGAAGAGGTGCCGGATGATTATGATGCCTGTATCGTATTCGATGCGGACAATGTGCTGGATCCTCATTATCTGGAAGCGATGAATCAGTCCTTTTCTCAGGGACATGAGATCATCACCGGCTACCGAAACTCCAAGAACTATGATTCCAACTGGATCTCGGCCGGATATTCGCTGTGGTTTCTGAGAGAGAACCGTTTTCTGAATAAGGCGCGGTATCTGCTGGGTGTCAGCTGTGCCGTATCGGGAACGGGATTCCTCTTCTCAAGAGAAGTACTGCAGAACTGGGATTATCATACGCTGACCGAAGATCTCGAATTCACGGTCGATCAGGTATGCCGGGGAAGAAGGATCGCCTTCTGCGAAGACGCGGTCCTCTATGATGAACAGCCGGTATTGTTCATGCAGTCGTTTCATCAGCGGATGCGCTGGGCGAAGGGTTTCCTGCAGGTATTTCTGAAAGACGGTGGAAGACTTTTGAAGGGTGTAGGCAGAGGAAACTTCTCCTGCTTCGATATGCTGAATACTCTGACTTCTGCCTATGGATTATCGGTACTGACGCTGATCGTCAATGTGCTGACACTGCTGGGGATGATCCTGGCAGAAGAACCTCTGGTGCCTTTCCTGATGTCTTTAGGAAAGGGATTGATGAGAGCCTATATCGGCATGTATCTGATCGGACTATTGACGACGCTCACGGAATGGAAGAAGATCCGTACTTCTTCTATAAATAAGATTCTTTATACCTTTACCTTTCCTCTGTTTATGGCCACCTATCTGCCGATCGCCGTATGTGCCTTATTTACGGAAGTGCAGTGGACTCCGATCGAACACAGTATCTCGATGAGACATGAAAACGTTTGATCGGAGCTATATCCTCTGTTTCCTGATCGCCTGGATGATCACCAACGGCTGGGCTTATCTCTTTCTGGGGATCGGGATCCTGTTTCACTGGAAGATATTCACGACGATCTCTTCTGCCTATCTTGCCTTCCTCTGGCTTCCCTGTACTCCGGAGAAGATCCTGACTGTGGCCATCAGTATGAGACTGCACAGATGTTTCTTTGAGAAGAAACAGATATAAATAAAAAAATCCGGATCACTCCGGATTTTCTGTCTTTCTGGTGCACCTGACAGGACTTGAACCTGCACGAGTCTCCTCACATGAACCTGAATCATGCGCGTCTACCAGTTCCGCCACAGGTGCATCTCGCGATATCTCGCTTTGTTATTATATAACAAATTCTTGAAGATTTGTCAAAGAATGATAAAATGTTTAAGTATGGATTATAAAAAAATTATTAACGTGGCTGTGATAGCCCATGTAGATGCCGGTAAGTCAACTCTTGTAGATGCATTTTTAGCTCAGTCTCATGTTTTCGGCGAACATGAAGAGATCGTGGAACAGGTCATGGACTCCAATGATCTGGAAAGAGAAAGAGGGATCACGATCTATTCCAAGAACTGCAGTATCAACTATCTTGACTATAAGATCAATATCGTCGATACTCCGGGACATGCCGATTTCTCCAGTGAAGTAGAACGTATCATCAAGACGGTAGATACCGTCATTCTTCTGGTCGATTCCAGTGAGGGACCGATGCCGCAGACCCGTTTCGTATTAAAGAAATCCTTAGAAGCGAATTTAAGACCGATCCTGCTCATCAACAAGATCGACAAGAAAGATCAGAGAGCCAATGAAGTCATCGATGAAGTCTATGACTTATTCCTCGATCTGAATGCGAATGATGATCAGCTGGATTTCCCGATCCTCTACGGTATTGCCAAGCAGGGCATCGTCCGCTACAATCCGGGTGATTCCAACAACAATATCAATCCATTGTTTGAGACCATCGTACGCCACTGCGATCCGTATCCTGATCTGATGGAAGAGCCTCTGCAGATGCAGGTAAGTGCACTGGCTTATGATGACTATATCGGCCGTATCGGTGTAGGCAGAGTCTACTCCGGTATCATCCGTCCGAATGTCATGGTCGGTGTATCCAATGTCAACGGCAAAAAAGAAAACAGGAAGATCGCCAACCTGTATAACTATCAGGGACTCAAGAGAGTAGCGGTCAATGAAGCCCAGTGCGGCGATATCGTCCTCATCTCCGGTATCTCCGATATCGAGATCGGCGATACGATCTGCGACAACAATGTCTTTGAACCGATGCCTTCCATTGCGATCGAAGAACCGACATTGTCCATGAATTTCATGGTCAATACTTCTCCGTTCCAGGGAAGAAGCGGGAAATATGTCACCAGCCGCAACATCAAGGAGAGACTGGAGAAGGAACTGGAAGTAAACGTAGGTCTGAAAGTAGAAGCTACGGATACGACCGATAAGTTCAAAGTATCCGGAAGAGGAGAACTCCATCTTTCCATCCTTCTGGAGAATATGAGAAGAGAAGGCTATGAAGTAGCCGTCTCCAAACCGGAAGTCATCATGAAAGAGATCGACGGAGTCCTCTGCGAACCGTTTGAAGAAGTGATCTGTTCGGTACCGTTAGAGTACAGCGGTACTGTCATCAATAAACTGAACCTGAGAAAGGGACAGATGATCGATATCCAGGATGAAGGCTCTTATCAGCGTATCATCTATGAAGTACCTACGAGGGGCTTATTAGGCTACCGCAGCGAATTCATCAATGATACCAAGGGTGAAGGTGTCCTGGTACGGAAATTCGTCGAATACCGTCCGTTTACCGGAGAGATCCCGGAGAGACTCAACGGCGCTCTGATCTCCATGGCTACCGGCAAGTCCATGACTTATGCCTTATGGAACCTGCAGGACCGCGGACCGTTATTCATCGGACCTCAGACGGATGTCTATGAAGGCATGATCGTCGGCATGTCCAATAAGAATCAGGATATCGAAGTCAATCCTACCGTCAACAAAAAGATGACGGCAGTGCGTTCTACCGGCAACGATGAAGCGATGAAACTGGTCCCTCATAAAGAATTCTCTTTAGAGGAAGCTCTGGAATTCATCAATGAAGATGAACTGGTAGAGATCACACCGGATGATATCCGTATCCGTAAAAAATATCTCACGAATTTAGACAGAAGACGTCATATGCGTGAGCTCAACAAAGCAGAAGAAAACGTCCATAAATAATGGACGTTTTTATTTTACCGATACATGTCTATCTCTTTATCGTTCTGTATCAGGACATTGAGAGCAGTGATCTCATCGGTGATCAGGGTCTTGATGAATCTTCCTCTCAGGGCTCCTAAGATCGGTGCAGCTTTGTCTTTTCCGCTGGCGACACCGATGACTTCCTTCTTGATGATCTCCTTGAACGGAAGACCGATGATCGATTCCTTGATCGATGTCTCTACGACATTGCCGTGTATATCATAATAATTTCCGCAGATCAGACCGACCGTTCCTTTATCGATCAGTTCTTTCTTCTCTTCCTTTGAAAGATAGGAATTGGAGATGATATGCAGATCGTCTGCGGAATAGGCGCCGATGGAAGTGAGGACGATCGAAGCCCGGGAGGCCATCTCCAGTGTCTTTCCTACGGCTGCATACTGATTGAATACTTCCCGCACTTTCTCATCATCGATGATGAATGGGGAATAGAGGTTATAGTAGTCTCCTCCGTAGGCATTCGCAAAGAGTTTGGCGATCTCCATCTCGTCGTCGTTCTTTTCCGGATTGTTCATAAGACCGATGAGCTGAACGACTTTGATGGCCAGCTTGCGGTCTGACTGCATGCGGTCAACGACGGATTTCAGGGTCTTCCCCCGGGATATCGCGATGATGGTGCCGTTATGAAGGATGGTATCGACATATTTGGCTGTAGCCAGTGCCGTCTGATCCATCAGAGGATCCATGCGGTTATCCGAGACGATCAGGACGTTCTCCAGCTGGAAGATCTCCTTGAAGATCCTCTCCAGATTGAAGCAGCGGGAGAGAGATTCATCGTCGATGAGGATGCGGACATAGTTCTTCTCTTTGGCCATCTTTAAAAGACGGGATACCGATGATCTCGAGAGGAACAGTTTCTTTGCGATCTCTGTCTGACTCATTTCCCTGTTGTAGTACAGATCTACACAGGTGCGTATCATTTCTTCCTGGTTCTCAATCGTCATACTTCGTTTCCTCTAACAATTCTTTAAAGGTGTCCAAAAAGATATTGACTTCATCCAGGGTATTTTCTTCAGAAAAGCTGATACGAAGTGCGCTGCTGATGAGTTCTGGTGCCAGTCCCATAGCTTCCAGGACATGGCTTGGAGTGTTTTTGTTGCAGGCAGCTCCGGCAGAGACATAGATATCTCTCATGCCGAGTTTAGTGATCAGATCCTGAGAATGATGTCCCGGGACAGAAATATTCAATACATATGGTAAAGAATCGCTGGTACTATTTATTATAGCATCCGGAAACTCCGATAAAAAACGTGTACGGAAAGCTTCATTGATCATAGAAACGTGCTGATAGTTCTTATTCATCTCCAGCATGGCTTTATCCGCTGCCAGACCGATCCCCGCAATGCCCGGCACATTTTCGGTACCCGGACGGAAACCTCTTTCCTGAGCGCCTCCGAAAGAGGATTTCTTCAGTTTCACACCGTGTTTTACATAGAGGAAGCCGATGCCTTTCGGGGCATGGAACTTATGTCCGCTGGCAGAGAGAAGATCGACCTTCATTTTATATAGAGGAGTAGGGATCTTGCCGTAGGACTGGACACAGTCGGTATGTACGAGGATCTGAGGATCCTTTTTCTTTACCCCTTCGCAGATCTCTTTGACCGGCAGGATCTCTCCGGTCTCGTTGTTCGCATGCATGACGCTGACGAGGATGGTATCTTCATCAGCCTGATCGATGACATCCTTCGCTTCGATGCGGTGCGTCTTTTCATTCGGCTTTACATAGACGACCGTATAGCCTTCTTTTTCCAATTGACGCATCGGTTCAAGGACAGATGAATGCTCAACGGCGGTCGTAACGATCTTTTTCCGGCCGGAAGATGCATAGACAGAACCAAAGATCGCCAGATTATTGGAATCGGTACCGCCTGCCGTAAAGAGGAGGGCATCGGTATGAGCACCGAGGGTATTGGCGATCTGTGCTCTCGCGTTACCGACGATCTGATAGGCATCCATGCCGAAATGATGAAGAGAAGAAGGATTTCCGTATTCTTCCTTCATCGTCTTCATGACGAGTTCAGCGACATCGTCACTGACTCTGGTCGTTGCGGAATTATCGAAGTAGATCATATAAGGTTATTATAAAAAACAGAACAATTGTATCACCGGAAAAACTGCCCAAAATGTGAAAAACTGCTCAAAACAGGAAATAATGCCCTAAGACCTTCCAATGCGTAGAAAGATGAAAACGGTTTCTTTACGATGAAATTGCAAGAGGAATGATCAAACATTCCAAACTATTCAAGAGGGGAAAAGGAGGAAAGTATGCAGTACATTTTAAATCTCTTGTTGAATCAGATCTTTACACAGCCGTTCTTACTGATGGCCATCGTCGTATTCATCGGCTACATGGCTATGGGACAGAAAGTGTCCAAAGCACTGATCGGTTCCTGTAAAGCTGCGATCGGTATCCTGGTCATGGGTCTCGGTTCCGGTCCTCTGTCCACCAACTTCGGCAACCTGCTGACAGTTCTGAAAGAATCCACCGGACTTCAGGGTGCAGGTCTGAACACCTACACAGCTATGACAGCTTCTCAGGCGAGAATCGATGCAGTCCTGGGCGACGGTGTCGGTACTACCTGGACCTTATACTGTCTGTTGCTTGGCTTCATCATCAACATCATCCTGGTCGCATTACGGAAATGGACGCATATCAAGGCCATCTACCTGACAGGTAACTGTATGATCTGCCAGTGCGGTATCTCCGTCTTCCTGGTATGGCATTTCTTAGGAACTTCTCCGGTAATGACGATCGTTATCGCTGCCATCCTGACGGCATTGTACTGGGGCATCTTCTCTACGATGCTGATCGAACCGACGAAGAAGATCACCGGCGGTGCAAACCTGACAGTCGCTCACCAGAACATGCTGATGGACTGGGTATCCTGGAAAGTCGCTCCGAAGATCGGCGATCCGAAAGTCGACGATATCGAAAAGAAGAAACTTCCGGAAGGCTTATCTTTCTTACAGGACTCTGTCTTAGCAACTCTCTTAGTTATGTTCATCTCCACAGCCGTCATCATGCTGATCAGCGGATCCGATGGATTAGTCCGTATGCATGAACTCTTCACAGGCGGTGCTGCTTATAAGAACCCGGTCATCTTCCTGATCTGGATCTCCGTCACATTGACTGCCAACATCTGGGTACTCTTAGCCGGTGTCCGTATGTTCGTATCCGAACTCATGATGTCTTTCAAGGGTATCTCCGAGAAGTTATTACCGGGTGCTGTTGCCGGTGTTGACTGTGCTGCTATCTACGGCTTCGCTCCGAAGTCTGTCGTATTCGGCTTCTTAGTAGGTACTGTCGGTCAGCTCGTCGCTGTCGCTCTCTTAGTTGTCTTCAAGAGCCCGATCGTTCTGATCCCAGGCTTCATCCCGCTGTTCTTCGATAACGCCACAGTCGGTATCTTCGCCAACAAGTTCGGCGGCTGGAAAGCCTTAGTTACGATCTGTTTCGTCAACGGTCTCATCCAGATCTTCGGTTCTGCCCTGGTCGTCGCTATGACAAACCTGACCTGGTGGCAGGGTGTTTCCGACTACTCCACGATCTGGCTCGCTGTCACTTTCGTACTCAAGACAGTCGGTTCTCTGCTCGGTATCCCGACAGTAGGCTAATCACCGCTATTTAATCGATAAGGAGAAAACGAATGGTCAACATTTTATGTGTCTGCCACAACGGTATGGGTACTTCCATGCTGGCAAAGATCAACATCACGAATATCTGCAATGACAACAATATCGACGCCAATGTCGATGCCTGCGCACACGGTGAAGTCATGTCGTTCTTACCGATGACAGACGTCATCATCACGACTCCGGAGATCGTCGAATTCATTCCGGAGACAGACGTCAAGATCCTTACCACAAAGAACGTCCTCGACAAGGAAGAGACGGAAAAACTGCTGGTCGAATGCGTTAAGGAATTCTTCCCGGACGATATCGCTTAATGCCGTTCATCTATTACGTCGTCACCGGACTGGCGGTCCTGATGATGGGCTGGGAAGCCTATACGATCTTCACGAGAAACCGAAAGATCGAGATCAAGGGAAGAGACGATCTGTTTCTCTTCGTCCTTCTGCTGGGCTTCTTCATGATCCTGCTGGCTCCGAAGGAAGGAGCGGAGATCGCTACAGCTGTCGCCAGCGTATCAGTGCTTGCGGCTATGCTGTTCCAGCTGACAGTAAAAAGAGGAATCACGAAACAGGGGGTACAGAAGCTCTTCTTCTGTATCCCCTGGGATCTCATTCAGGAAGTGAAGATCGAGATGATCGAGATGTCCCGTTCCAAAGCATATTTCGTTACAGCGGAAAGGACCTATTCCCTGATCTTTCTCAACCGTGATATCCGCAGTGTGATCTATGAGTTTCAGAAACACCGTATCAAAGTTTATACAGACGGGAAACTGAAACTTCAGTAAGCAATTTTTCATTTCAGCAACATTGCTCAAAAATCGAGATAGTGACCTAAGAAGTCGGATCGTAGCCAT
>JAZPYW010000085.1:0-8831 GCA_045544415.1 Erysipelotrichaceae bacterium | reverse complement strand
TCCGGGATGTAGGTCCCTTCCTGTACCAGGAGTTCGGCTTTGCGCTGCGCATCGTTGACCAGGTTATAGACTTCTGCCTGTTTATCGCTGACTTCTCCCAGAAAGATGGTACGGCTCGTATCGGACATGAAGCCTTTGTAGTGACATCCCCAGTCGAGGACGATCGCATCTCCTTTTTCCAGGATACGGGATCTTCCCATATAGTGCGGATAGGAAGAGTTCGGACCGGAACCGACGATGCAGTCAAAGTCGTAGCCTCCCTGGTCCTCCATGATCTTCATGATGAGGTCTGCCACGTCTCCCTCCGTCTTACCCGGTCTGGCGAAACGGCATACTTCTTCGAATACCGAATCGGCGATCTTCGCGGAATGACGCATCAGGTCGAGTTCTTCATGCGTCTTGCGGATGCGGATCTCCTCGAGAAGGTCCTTTCCGTTCACGAAATCGACGGAACAGTTCCTGGCGATATCGGCGCAGTTGAAGGCCTGAGCCGAGGAATTGACGGCGATCGTACTGTGAGAAAGGCCTTCTTTGCGCAGGATCTCATAGACCTTGTCCATACCGTCGTTATCGTGATAATGATAGATCGGGATCGAACCTTTGTAGGCATTCTCCAGTTCATCGGCGTATAAGTCTTCACATAAGTAGAACAGCGTACCGTCTTTTTTCACGAACAGTCCCTGGAATCGTTCACACAGCATCGGCGAGAAACCGGTGAGATATTCCAGCTCGAAAGACGGCTGTATGAGGAAGGCATCCGTATCCATGACGGACAGCAGTTTTTCAATACGTTCTTTTGACATAGGGTCTCTTCTTTCTAATAGAACATATTCATTATAAAATAGAAGGGAGAAGAGGTGAAGAAATGAGAGATAATGCCATCTTTGAGATCATTCACAGAGAAGAAGAAAGACAGCGCTATAATATCGAACTCATTGCTTCCGAGAATTTCTGCAGCAGAGAAGTACGGGAAGCGGTAGGAAGCGTATTAACGAATAAATATGCGGAAGGATATCCGGGCAGAAGATACTATGGAGGATGCCTCTATGTCGATGAGGCAGAAGAACTGGCGAGAAAGAGAGTATGCGAGCTCTTCCATGCCGAACATGCGAATGTACAGCCTCATTCGGGATCATCAGCCAATATGGCCGTGTACCGTACGGTACTCAAGCCGGGAGATAAGGTCTTAGGTATGGCCCTTGATGCCGGAGGTCATCTGACCCATGGCTACCGACTGTCCTTTTCGGGAAGCGACTATGAATCTTTTACCTATGGCGTAGATAAAGAGACTGAAGAGATCGATTACGAGGAGGTACGTCGGATCGCTTTGGAAGTGAAACCGAAACTGCTGATCTGCGGAGCCAGTGCCTATGCGCGGTTCATCGACTATAAGAAGTTCCGGGAGATCGCCGATGAATGCGGTGCTGTTCTGATGGTGGATATGGCCCATGTAGCCGGGCTCATCGCAGCCGGTCTTCATCCGAATCCGGTACCGTATGCGGACTTCGTGACTTCGACGACCCACAAGACCCTGAGAGGTCCGAGAGGCGGTCTCGTATTATGCAGAGAGGAATATGCGAAAGCCCTCGATAAGAATATCTTCCCGGGCATACAGGGCGGACCGTTATGCCACGTCATTGCCGGAAAGGCCGTCTGTTTCTATGAAGCGATGCAGGAAGACTTCATCGAATATCAGAAACAGGTCGTAAAGAACGCCAAGGCCCTGGCCGAAACGCTGAAGGAAGAAGGCTTCCGTCTCGTCTCGGGAGGCACAGACAACCATATGGTCCTGGTCGACGTCAAGACACGCTTCGGATTGACCGGAAAGAGACTGGAGACGCTTCTTGATGAAGTGAACATCACCGTGAATAAGAACTCCATTCCGTTTGATGAAGAAAAGCCGGCCTACACCAGCGGCATCCGCGTCGGTACTCCGGCTATGACCACAAGAGGATTCAAAGAAGAAGAATTCTCTCAGGTAGGACACTGGATCGGGGAACTGGCCAGGGATCCGGATAACGAAGAGAAGAAACAGAGGATCAGAACAGAAGTCCGGGAACTCATGGAGAGATTCCCTCTCGAGGAAGCGTAAGCTTCCTTTTTCAATAAAAAGAGGAGAATCACTTCTCCTCTGCACGTCTTTTCAATACCATCTGATGAGCACTTTCGAATACGAGTTTCGTATCATTGAACGTGATCGTTTCGAGTGCTTTCCGGTAGGTCAGGAGTTCAACTTTTTCGACTTCTCCTTCCTGAGCGACCGGTTTCGGGTCTTCACAGTAGGCCAGGAAGAAAACGACCTGTTTATTGTTTCCGGAAGGAAGCGTATAGAAGATGGACTTCTTAAAGCCCGGCAGGAGTTTGATATCGAGGCCGGTCTCTTCTTTGACTTCTCTCAGTGCGGTATCTTCGATCTCTTCGCCTTCCTCCTGATGACCCTTCGGAAAACCGTAGTTTCCATAACGGTCCTTGATGAGGACATAACGAAGCTCGTTATTTACCAGAGTATAGATGATCGCACCGGAACTGACTTCCAACATGACAGTTTCCTCCTTCTGTGTTTCTATCCTAAACATATCATATCCAAACAGTGAAGTAAATTGTTAGCACTCTAGTTAATAGACTACTAGCACTTAATGCTTGACAGTGCTAAATATTGTGCTATTATATAGGTGTAGGGAGTGAAAAGGTCCCTGAATATGGTGAAAGAAAAGGAGTGAACTACTATGAAATATATGCCAAAACAGTACAGTTTATTCAATGATGTATTTGATGATTTCTTCAAACCGGTCAATATGTCCAATGCGATGAGAACCGATGTCTTCGAGAAGAACGGTTACTATCATCTCGATATCGAACTTCCGGGCTATGCCAAGGAAGATGTCAAGATGGAACTGGTAGACGGATATCTCAACATCAAGGCTTCTCATACGAACTCGGAAGAAGAAAAGAATGCCAAGGGCAACCTGATCCGTTCGGAAAGATACTTCGGATCAGTATCCAGAAGCTTCTATGTCGGTGACAACATCAAGGCAGAAGATGTCAAAGCGAAATATGAAAACGGCATCCTGCAGATCACCGTACCGAGCGTTGAGACAAAACGTATCGAAACAGCTCAGACCATCTCCATTGATTAATTCTATTTCCCCTATATGTCTGAGAGACAGCTGCGAAAAGCGGCTGTTTTTCATTTTGTGAAGGTATTTCTCTTTTTCCGGGCAACTATTTATTGAAGGAAATTGAGAACTATGAAATAGCAAAGTGCGTAATATTCCTGAAAAGGAATATTATGAAGGTTTCCGGGTCGTATTCTAAGAGACGGAATTGGAAGATCGGGTAAAAAGGATGCTGATACAGGCGAGGATTGAGGCAGGACTGACTCAGAAGGAACTGGCAGAAAAGTCCGGGATCCGGCAGTCGAACATCAGCCGTGTCGAAAACGGAACTGTGATGCCGACAATGCAGACTCTGTATGCGATCGCGAAGGGTACCGGAAAGAAACTGAAGATTTCTTTCGAATGACCCGCTGACACGATCCCGCTGAATGATTATCAGCCGTTCGAATCTGAATGATCAAGGAGAGGATACGATCGTCCTCTCTATTTGCGACAAAGAAAAAGGTATTCAGATCTATCCCGGAAATAATTATATGAGTCAATAGGAAGGATAAAACGGAATCTATGAGAGAGATGTACACAGGCAAAATCTTGAACCGGCCTAATACGTACGCTATAATGTACGTAAATGGGGGTACGTATATGACGAATATTACGATTACAAATTTCAGAAAAAACATTTATAAAGTGGTTGAAAATACGATCCGTTATAACGATGTAGTAAATATCAGCACAAAAGACGGGAATGCGGTCATGATCAGTGAGGAAGATTATAACAGTATGATAGAAACGCTTCGTTTCGCTTCTATACCGGGGATGCGTGAGAAATTGATCGAAGGACTCAATACACCGCTGAAAGAAACGGTAACAGAGGAAGAGACAGGCTGGTAGAATGTACAAGATCGTATATACAAAGGCTGCTTTAAAGGATATACCGAAATTGAAGGAAGCTCATTTAGCTGATAAAGCTAAGGCACTTATCGATATTCTGCGCGAGGATCCGTTTCAATATCCTCCTTCTTATGAAAAATTACTAGGCGACTTTAAGGGATTGTATTCCAGAAGGATCAACGTTCAGCACAGACTGGTCTATGAAGTATATGAACAGGAAAAAACTGTTAAGATCGTCAGTTTATGGACACATTATGAACGAACATAAAACCGCCGTTTTCGGCGGTCTATTTATGTGCCCAGGCATCCCATGGATAGATGAGTTCCAGGGTGTAGGAATCTCCTGTATGATTTACTTTATATAATGTCGTATTCCAGCAGTCGAGATCAGTGATCTTCTTCCAGAAGTTCTCTTCAAAGAAGGTATCATAATCGCCGATCAGGATGTATTCGTAGTCTTTGACGAAATCTTTGAACCATTCCGGATCATCGTAGGTCTCCAGTTTCAGATTCCGTACGTTTCCAACGCCTTTGAGACCGTAGAGATACTTTAATAAATGTCCGTAGGTGAGATCCGTCTGATCGATGATCAGAGTCTTTTCACCGTTGTACTGTTCCCTTACATACTGTTCGATCAGGATCTTTTCTCCGTGTTTATAGGAGGAGCCCTCTTCGTGGATTGTGATGGTGGATAAAGATACCGGTTCGATGAAGATACAGACGAGCAGGAAGCAGAGGAGATCTCTCTTCCAGTCTTTACTGTAGTGATACAGCATCCCCATCAATAAGATCATGCCTGGCAGAGAATAGGAAGCTCCGTATCTCTGAAACATTGCCAGGTGTTCGGCCTCATACTGAGTGAACTGCATCGTATAGGCGACCCACAAGGTGAAGAGATGGCCGATGGCGCCGATGACATAGAAGACCGCGAGGACTTTAATCTGTTCGTCATCTTTATGGAAATAATAGAGGACGATATAGGCTACCGTGATCAGGACCATGAAGAGTCCGAAAGAGATCCTGAACGGATGGTAATAGATCGGTTCCGTGAAGATGGCTTTCAGGAAAGATATCGTTACCGATTTCTGGAAATCCGTCAGGGCTAACGGCTTAAAAGACGGTACGGAAGCAAGTTCGTACGGAGAGGAAGAAGAAATGAAATGCGTATCGAAATAGTTCGTATAATGACTGACATAGACTCTCCAGGTACCGTATAAGGCAAGAGGAAGGACGATACAGAACAGAACGAACGGAAGAAGATACTTCCGGTGTTCGTCCCTCTGCCATAAGACAAAGAAGAGCGTCGTCACCAGCATCAGCATGAACACGATCGATATACGGTCGGTCAATACGATCGCCGCATTGATCGAAGCGAAGGAGAACCAGTCGGAAGCTTCTCCTTTGAAGATAAAGATCGAATAGAGTCCGTATCCTAAGAGTGCGGCTACGGTCCAGTCGACATAAGTCGAATTGAAGACGAACGGCATCCAGGTCAGCTTATGATCGTAACTGACAGTCAGCAGCAGTCCCAGCACGATCAGAGAACCGGTCAGGGAACGGAGTATTCCTTCCGCATTCCATTCATTCTTATCGAAGAATGGAACAAACAGTGAGAAGATGAAGGTACCTAATGCATAGAGAGAATAGCCTTCCTTATATCCTCCCAAGAACTTGCAGAACATCACTTCCAGCAATGCCGCAAAAGGAGGATAGGCATCAGCCCGGATATAGGAGACTTCCTTAGAGGCATAGAGGACATTATTGGTCATCGCATCACGGACCTTCGGAGCCCAGCGGATGAAATCATCGATCTGCGAGAGTTCCTGATAGCGTACCGCAAAGAAGAAGTAGACAAAGAACGCCAGGAATACAGCGGTAGATGGCCTCAGGAATTGCTTTGATAAGTCTTCTAAAGTCAGTTTCTTTGTATAGATCTTATAGGCGGTGATGCCCAGAGACAGTAAGGCATATAACAGGAAGAAGTATTTAAAAAGGGAAAGATTCCCCAGCAAACTGCAGATAAACATCAGGAAAGCCGAAGTTATGAAAGACATCGGCAGTGCTTTTCCGAATGGAATATGAAAGAGAGAGACATAAAAGAGGTCTCCCAGGAGAAGGATGAGACTTAAAGAGAGAAGTCTGATCATACTGTTATTATATTATACAAAGAATATCAACTGAAAATCCTCTCGTTTTTCTATATACTGAAAATAGAAGAGAGGCTTCGGATATGGAAAAATATAATAAGCTGTTCGATATCGTTATGGCATTGATCACTGTCTACGGTCCTTTATCCCGAAGAGAAGTAGAACGTCATATACAGGAGTACTTTCCGGAAGACTTTAAAAACTATACGAAGAAAGAGATCGGAATGGTTCTCAGGACTCTTGATGAGGAAGGTACTATCGGCAAATCCTCAAAAGGATACTCTCTTTATGATGAGATCGAGGATGAACAGATGGCTTCATTCTTTCCTAGTGGATTGATGCTTCCGGATCTTGAAGAAAAGAAGTTTACTCCGGAAGAACTGCTGTCTTATGCGGATGTGCTGGAACTGAAGGGAAAGGATTATTATGATGACTTCCGGGAATATTTCTATGCATTGCCGTTTAAGAAAGGTGTCGATATCGATGCGGAATTCCGTATCGCCCTTACTTTAGCGACCGGAGCCTACGATGATGATTTCATTTATGAAGACCTGAGAGACAAGATGGCCGGTGATTTCGACCGCAGAGATTTCCGGGAACATATCTTCAACTATACCTTGAATCTGCCTCGAGGAGTCTATAAAGGTCATTCTCTGAAAGAAGTCGCCGAGCTGATCAAAGTGAATATGCCGGATGATCCGGAGGGAGACGACAATAAAATCCCGATGCCGGAAAAACCGCTGCATTTTGGACACTACACTTACGAAGACTGCATCGAATTGGGCAATAAAGTAAAGGATACGGATATCTTTGAAAAGGTCAACAGCGACAATGTCCTCGAGCTCTGCATCAACGGGGAGGCGGTATATGTACAGTTATTGGGATATTATGGCGGAGACCGGAACGTCATCGTCTATGGAAGCAGAGAAGAAGCGAAGAAGACCTATCCGTATATGAGCGATCCGAACGGAGATTATCCGGACATCATGTTTCGGGCAGACTTCTTAGAAGCGGTACTGGATGCGGGAGAAAAATTCCTTACCAGCAAGATTGCCGATACACTGAAAGAAAGATCTCTTCCGGAGTTGCCTCTATTCGTTCATTTCAAAGACGGCGGTGCCTATCTGGCTGATGAAGAGGAACTCGATCTCTTCGGAGCGGTATTAGAATCATTGCTGCATATCTATGAGTTTGCGAAAGATGATCTGGAAGATTATTATGCCGAACAGGAAGAACTGATCTTCCAGTTATATCTGAGTGAAGAGGGTCTCGATCTTGGAGATTACTATGATCCGGAATTTGCCGAACCGGTCATTCCGTTCAAGGTACTGCCAATCGAACGTCCGGAAGAGACGGGAAGCGAATATGAGCGGAAAGATATCTTCTTAGGTATCTACTTATCTCCGTATACCATCAACGGAGTACGGCCGTATATCACGATCATTTATGACGGAGATGACGATCAGATCCTGCGTATCATCACTCATCCGGCAGAGGAGATGTCAAATATCTGTACGGACATCGCCGATCTGCTGAAAGAGAGGAAGATCACTCCGAATCTCCTATATGTGAACAGTCCGTTTTCCTTCCAGGCGCTGATGCCGCTGATGGATCATTACTATCTCAGCTTTGAATATGATGAGGAAGGGATCGTGAATGAGCTTTACAGCAATATGCTGGGATATGGAAATAAAGAAGAAAAAGAGACTGTTCTTCATTAAAAAACGAATTATATGCAAAAGAAGAAGGGAAACCTTCTTTTTATTTATCACTGATACTTAAAATGCGTAACCGTCTCAAAAATGTGTACAATAAAGTTGTGCTTATTGGGGAGACTACGATCATGAAGAAACTGACTAAGATCTTGCTGGTGTTTTTGGCATCCTTTTTATTTGCGACTTCAACACTGACGATACACATCAGTGCGGAAGAAAATGAAGAAGCAGATACTGTAGAAGTCACAGAAGAGACTTCAGAAATAACTGTAGAAGAAGGTCTTCCGGAAGAAACAGAGGAAGAGGCTTTTCCTGTTGGAGAAGAAACTGCAGAAGCAGATGTTTCCGAGAATGAAACAGAGCCTGCAGAAGAAGTGCCGGCTGAAGAGATCGCTCCGGTGGAAGAAGAGATACTGGAAGAGGTAGAGACTCCCGAAGCAGCAAAAGAACCGGTGCTGCAGAATGCGAACCCTCTAGAAGGAAGATCAGATGAGGGATATGCGTATGCTGTAGGGATTTCAACCGCATACGTTAAACGTGAATTGATTTTTTTCCGAAGCACAGAAGTATATGAAAACGGCACGAGCGGAACCTTTACCGATATTTGCGGGAACCATTATACCGGTATAGTTTACGCTGGATTCGAAGATCAATGCTACTTTAAAGACCACTATGCTCCTTGGTTTGACTTCTATAAGTATTTTGATTCTCTTATTGCCAGAAATCTTCCTCTATATATTAGCGTTGCACCAGGGCAGTTAATCCGACCAGCTTCGACAGCATACTGGTTTTATACAAGTCGGATCGTAGCCATGTCGTTCTGTGAGCCAAGGAGTTGATCATTTGGTTTGTCTTCCTAAGACCGCTTGGCCTCCGACTTTTGCCAGAAATCTTCCTCTATATATTAGCGTTGCACCAGGGCAGTTAATCCGACCAGCTTCGACAGCATACTGGTTTTATAC
>JAZPYW010000084.1:0-31497 GCA_045544415.1 Erysipelotrichaceae bacterium | reverse complement strand
CGTATTTCTCTTTGATGGCCTTAGCAGTCTCAACGACGTCTTTACCGTGATAGCCGTCTTCCGGAAGGGTGAAGTCGAGGTCGAAGAGCTCTCTGTAGCGTCCGAGCAGGGACAGTCCCAGATTGTGGATCTGAGCACCGGCATCATTGATGTAGTATTCTCTCGTAGCGTTGTATCCGGCAGCGTTCAGGATGCGGACACAACTGTCGCCCCAGACGGCACCGCGTGCATGACCGCAGTGAAGAGGTCCGGTCGGATTGGCACTGACGTACTCTTCCAGATATTTGACACCTTTTCCGGCATTGGATCTTCCGAAATCGTCCCCCTGATCGATGATCGTATTGATGACATTGCCCAAGACATCGGATCTCATCCAGAAGTTGATGAATCCCGGACCGGCGATCTCGATGGAACGTACTCCATCCACTCTTCTTTCCAGTTCGCTCTTGAGTTCATCGGCGATCTCCTGAGGTCTTCTCTTCAGGATCTTCGTGAGTCTCATAGCGACATTAGTGGAATAATCGCCTTTGGAGGAATCCTTCGGGATCTCGACCATAACGAGACCATCTGTCTCGTTCAGTCCGTATTTTTCATTCAGGGTCTCTTTGATCCCGTTTATCAGCATCTCTTCGATCTTGTTCATAAAACCTCATTTCTAAAAACACTCTGCTTCTGCAGAAATACGAATACATTTTATTATGCGTTCTGCTTTATTTCAAGGTTGGAGAGGGTCGGGAGGTCGTTGTATAATGTTCATAGTGACTTTTATCAGAAGAAAGGACAGGATATGAAAGGAATTCATGTCACAAGTGAAATAAAGCCCTTGAAGAAGATCCTCCTGCATCGGCCGGGAAATGAACTGCTGAATCTTACCCCGGACCGTCTTCAGGAACTTCTTTTCGATGACATCCCTTATCTGAGAGCTGCTCAGGAAGAGCATGACGCTTTTGCGCAGCTTTTGAGAGATAACGGTACCGAAGTCGTCTATCTGGAAGATCTGATGACGGAAGTGCTGGAGAAGGATCCTTCTCTGGTCAAGACCTTCCTCTATCAGTGGCTGTCGGAAGGCAACATCAAGACGACCCGCTGGCAGGACCGTCTATACCGTTATCTGATCGATCATTATCAGGGAAAAGATCTCGTCCTCAAGACGATGGAGGGGATCACGCTCAAGGAACTCGGCGACAACATCAAGTCCTACTCTCTGCAGGACCGCATCGCACCGCCGGATGAACTGATCGTCGATCCGATGCCGAATCTCTATTTCCAGAGAGACCCGCTCGCTTCCGTCGGCGACGGCATCTTCTTACCGAGGATGCGCTATCCGACGAGAAACCGCGAGACGATCTACATCGACTATATCCTACGCTATCATCCGGATTATCAGAATGTGAAGCGCTATTATGACCGTACCGACCACGCGAATCTGGAAGGAGGAGATGTCCTCAACCTGAGCGAGAGCGTTCTGGCAATCGGTATCTCCCAGAGAACGTCACCGGACGCGATCGAGAAGGCTGCCTGCCGTCTCTTCGATGATCCGGAAGCCAAGATCCGTACGATCCTGGCCCTCAAGATCCCGGCGAGAAGAGCGTTCATGCATCTGGATACGGTATTCAACCGGATCGATGCCGATAAGTATACCGTTCATCCGGGCATCCTGGGACCGCTGGAGATCTACGAGATCACCCCATCCCTGAAAGAAGACAAGAAACCGGATGACCTGCATATCGTCCGGCTCGATATGGCACTGGAAGAAGCTCTGGCGAAATATACCGGTGTCGATCATGTACAGCTGATCAAATGCGGCGGCGATGATCCGATCGCTTCGGCGAGAGAACAGTGGAACGACGGTTCCAATACGCTCTGCATCGCCCCGGGAAAGGTCATCGTATATGACCGCAACGAAGTGACCAATGCGCTGCTGGCGGAAAACGGGATCGAAGTACTGCCGATACGCAGCGCCGAATTATCGAGAGGCAGAGGCGGACCGCGATGCATGTCGATGCCGCTGTACCGTGAAGACTAAGAAGGAGAAACACATGGAAATCGATTTACGAGGAAGAAATTTTCTGAAACTGCTGGATTATACACCGGAGGAGATCCGCTATCTTCTGGATCTCTCCAAAGAACTCAAACGTCTCAAACATGAACATATCCCTCATGAATATCTCAAGGGAAAACAGATCGTACTGCTTTTTGAAAAGACTTCGACGAGAACGAGATGTTCCTTTGAAGTGGCCGGAAGAGATCTGGGCATGGGTGTCACATATCTCGATCCGGGTTCTTCCCAGATGGGAAAGAAGGAATCCATCGAAGATACTGCCAGAGTCCTGGGAAGAATGTATGACGGTATCGAATACCGCGGATTTGACCAGTCCATCGTCGAAGAGATCGCCGAAAAGGCCGGAGTACCGGTATGGAACGGTCTGACGACGCAGTTCCATCCGACACAGATGCTGGCTGATGTCCTGACAGCGGAAGAGAACTTCGGAGACATGAGAGGAAAGAACTGGGTCTTCATGGGCGATGCCCGCAATAACGTTGCGAATTCCCTGATGGTCGTCTGTGCCAAACTCGGGATCAACTTCACTGCCTGCGGTCCGAAGCAGCAGATGCCGGCCGAAGAACTGGTCGAGACCTGCCGCAAGATCGCTGCCGAAAACGGTTCGACCGTAACTTTGACGGATGATGTATGGGAAGGTACGAAGGGCGCACATGTCGTCTATACCGATATCTGGGTATCCATGGGTGAACCGGATGATATCTGGAAAGAACGCATCGGATTGCTGGAACCGTATCGGGTCACCAAAGAAGTGATGGCCAATGCGGCACCGGATGCGATCTTCTTGCACTGTCTGCCGTCTTTCCATGATACGAATACGACGATCGGCGCCGATATCGCCGAGAAGTTCGGGATCAAAGAGATGGAAGTCGCGGACGAAGTATTCGAATCCAAGCAGTCCAAGGTCTTCGATGAAGCGGAAAACCGCATGCATACGATCAAAGCCGTCATGTATGCCACACTGAAATAGTATGAAAAAGATCGTGATCGCTCTGGGCGGCAACGCTCTGGGAAAGACACCGGAAGAACAGCTCCGTCTGGTAGAAAAGACTTCTTCGACTATCGTCGATCTTCTGGAAGAAGGATATGAAGTCGTCGTCGGACACGGCAACGGTCCTCAGGTAGGTATGGTCAATCTGGCCTTTGAGAATTCCTATAAGGAGACCGGTGCGACCCCGCTGATGCCGTTTCCGGAATGCGGAGCTATGACACAGGGCTATATCGGCTATCATCTGCAGCAGTCTCTGGAGAGAACACTGAGAAGAAGGAATATCGAAAAGGATGTCGCTACAGTCATCACACAGGTCGAAGTATCGGCTGATGATCCGGCATTCTCTTCTCCTACCAAGCCGATCGGTTCCTTCTATACGAAAGAAGAAGCGGAAAAGATCGCTGAAGAGACACACTACGTTTTTAAGGAAGATGCCGGCAGAGGCTATCGCCGGGTCGTCGCTTCACCGAAACCGGTATCCATCGTCGAACTGAATGTCGTAAAGAAGCTTCTGGAGAGCGGAGTGCTCGTCATCACCGTAGGGGGAGGCGGTATTCCGGTCGTCAAAGCAGAAGGCGGATATCGCGGCATCGCTGCCGTCATCGATAAAGACAAGGCCTGCAGCAGACTGGCTGCGGATCTTCATGCAGACATGCTGGTGATCTTGACTGCCGTCGATCAGGTCATGGTAGACTTCCGCAAAGAGAATGAACGGGGCCTTGAAGAGATGAGCGTGGAAGAAGCTTCCCTCTACATCGAAGAAGGACAGTTCGCCCCGGGAAGCATGCTGCCGAAGGTCGAGGCCTGCATCGAATACGTTCAGAAGACGAAGGGAACTGCTCTGATCACTTCTCTGGACCGTGCGAAAGAGGCACTTCAGGGAAAAACAGGGACCAGGATACATCTGTAAACATACGTTTATTAATTAACCGAAACGAAAGAGGCATCTATATGTCTCTTTTTTATATGCATCTCTTTTGTTTGGAAGCCTGCAGATGATAAAATATTAATAGAAGTTTTACAGTATCACATAATCATAAAACGAAAGGATCAGCGAATATGAGAGAAGAATTACAGCCTCTACTTACTCCGTGGAAGATCAATGGTCTGGAGATCAAGAATCGTATCGTACTGACTTCGATGGGAGGGACCGATCTCTTCGGCTGGATGGAAAAGAACCATTTCGATGAAGCAGGAGCGAAGTTTATCCTGGAAGTCGCCAAAAACAACGCCGGTCTCGTATTGCCGGGCTGTCAGCCGGTCTATAATCCGATGTTCGGACAGTGGCTGCACAAGAACAAGAAGATGTATCAGGATCTGGCTGCCTGGATGCCGAAACTCCATGAGACTGGAGCGAAACTCTTCGTTCAGCTCACTGCCGGATTCGGAAGAAGTTTCACGATCTCCAAGATGATGGAAGATCTCTATTCCAACAAAGTGCTCCGTGCTGCTTCCAAACCGTTCATGGATCTGGATAAGATCACGGCATCGGCATCTCCATCTCCGAACCGCTGGTCGGATAAAGTTCCTTCCCGTGCTCTGACGGTAGAAGAGATCCATGAGTATGTCGAATCCTTTGCGGAATGTGCGAAACTGCTCAAGGAAGCAGGTGTGGACGGCGTAGAGATCCATGCGGTACATGAAGGATATCTGCTCGATCAGTTCACTTTGAAATATGTCAATCACCGTACGGATGAATACGGAGGTTCGTTAGAGAACCGCTACCGCTTCCCGGTCGAGATCGTCAAAGCGATCAAGAATGTCTGCGGCAAAGACTTCCCGGTATCGCTTCGCTATTCCGTTATTTCCAAGACCAAGGGATTCCGTCAGGGAGCTCTTCCGGGAGAAGAATATGAAGAAGCGGGCAGAGATTTCGAAGAATCCGTATGGGCAGCGAAATACCTGCAGGATGCCGGCTACGACATGCTGAACTGCGATAACGGTACTTATGATGCCTGGTATTGGGCTCATCCGCCGATCTATATGCCGGAAAACTGCAACCTTCACGATGTCGAAGAACTCCGGAAACATGTCGATATACCGGTCGTATGCGCCGGCCGGATGAACATCGATACGGCTGCGGAAGCGATTCGGGACGGAAAGATCGACGGTGCCGGTTTTGCGAGAAACTTCCTGGCTGATCAAGCCTGGTTTACTAAAGTCATCGAGGGAAGAGAAGATGAGATCCGTCCGTGCATCCTCTGCCATAACGGCTGTATCAACATGGCTCACTACAAAGGTGTACCGAACGATCAGGACCTCGGAGATTCCCTGAACCTGAGCCGCTGTGCCGTCAATGCCGAGACGATGCAGTGGGATAAGCATTATATCGAAGCGACGGATACACCGAAGGAAGTTGCGGTCGTAGGCGGAGGCATCGGCGGTATGGAAACTGCCAGAGTCCTGAAACTCAGAGGTCATAAGCCGGTCATCTATGAAAAGACGAATGAGCTCGGTGGTACCTTCATTGCGGCGAGTGCCGAATCCTACAAGGGAAAACTGAGAGATCTTCTGGCCTGGTACAAGAAACAGATGAAGGATCTCGATATCCCGGTCAACTATAACTACGAAGTAAAGACGATCAGTGAATTCGGCAATATGCCGGTCGTCATTGCGACCGGTTCCACTCCGCTCGTTCTTAAGAAGGTAGCGGGCCACGAGAAGATGATCGAAGCGATCGACTATCTCAGAGGAAAAGAAGAAGTAAACGGCAGAGTGGCCGTCATCGGCGGAGGTCTGACCGGATGCGAGATCGCCTATGAACTCTATCTTCAGGGAAAGGATCCGCTCATCATTGAGATGAAAGACGACCTCATCGCTCAGAAGGGCGTCTGTCTGGCGAACTCTTCCTATCTGCGTGAATTCTTCGCCTGGAAGAAGGTCCCGGTCTATCTTTCCACGACACTGAAAGAAGTGAAAGACGGCTCGGTGATCTGCAGCGATAAAGACGGCAAAGAGATCGAGATCGCCTGCGACTGTGTCCTTTCCGCTGCCGGATATCTGCCGACACCTCTTGCTGCATTCAAGAAGAAAGATGCCTATCTCGTCGGCGACTGCAACGGTGTAGGCAACCTGAGAACGGTCATCTGGAGAGCGTACGAAGTCGCTATGAAGATCTGATGCACTCTTTTGGGTGATACAGACTGTTTATGGAAATACTTATAATGAGATTGTAAAGAATCTGGGAAAGGAGATCATTTATGGGATTATTCGATCCGAAATACTGCAGCTTATGCGGCAATAAACTGGGACTTCTGGGAAATACTCATCTGGCCGACGGCTATCTCTGCAAGAACTGCAGCAGCCAGCTCTCGCCGCTGTTGACCAATACCAGAAAGAGAACGCTCGACGACATCAAAAAACATCTGGAATACCGTGAACAGAACGCTTTACTGCTGAATGATTTTGAACCGACTCACGTCTTTGGAGGCAGGAAGAAGATCTACATCGATACGAATTCCAAACGGTTCCTGGTAACATCCTATAACGATTACCGGAAGGCTGGTGCCGATATCATTCCTTTCTCCCAGGTCTATGAAGTGGAGAACAGCGTCCGGGAAGACCGGGATGAAGAGACATACAAGAATGCCGACGGCAAGTATGTTTCCTACGATCCGCCGAGATATACCTATGAGTACACGATGAAAACGGATATCTCCGTCAATTCGCCGTGGTTCAACAAGATCTCTCTGGAACTCTCCGACAAGGAACGGCCGGCCGGAAAATGGAATGAACTCTACACCGATCTCGATCTGCAGCAGCGAAGCATCAAGTCGATCCTGTTAGGCAAACCGTTAGAACCGGCAAGGGATCCGGAGACCGGAAATACGATATTATCCAATAATCCGGCTGTGTATCCGGCGAACAATACTTATACGGCTCCGGTGAATACATCAGCCAATACGGACTGGATCTGTCCGAAGTGCGGTTCGACCAATAACGGGAATTTCTGCGGCAACTGCGGCTGTAAGAGACCGACTTATGTATGTCCGCGCTGCGGATTCACGCACGACTATAAAGTCCTTCCGCGATTCTGCTCGAACTGCGGCTGCGAACTCAACAATTACTAGAAGACTTGTCTGAATATAAAAAATCCGGGATGTCCCGGATTTTTTGTTTTGTCTGTATCTCTCTAAACTACTTCAGCATGGAAGTCAGCAGGGAAGTCAGCAGGGCAGAACCGTTGTTGGAAGAAGATGCCGGTTTGGAGTTGCTGGAAGATCCGCTGCCTAAGAGGGTGGATGCTAAGGAACCTAAAGCACCTAAGTTATTACCGGAAGATGCCGGTTTGGAATTGTTGGAAGAATTGAGTCCGCCTAAAAGACCCATGACGTCGCTGAGGTCGATGCCGTCTGCGAGGTTGACACCGGAGGAAGCCGGCTTGGAAGCGACCTGCTGGGAAGCAGCTGTCGTAGCAGAAGAAAGAGCACTTAAGATACTCGGTGCAGCGACGGAAAGGATGTTCTTGACGTCCTTGGCGCTCGTACCGGTCTTCTTGGCGATCGCATTGATCGTAGAAGTCATATTGTCGCCTAAGATGTGCTGCAGGATCTTAGCACCGTCTGTCTTGTCGTTGGTCGTGATCTGCTGAGAGACCGGAGCTGTAGTCTGATGCTGAGTCAGGGCGTTTAAGAGGGAAGAAGCTCCATCGCTCGTAGATGCATTGCTGGTCATGGCCTGTAAAAGAGTAGGCAGAGCGCTGGAAAGGACACTCTGGTTTGTCTGCTGAGACTGACCGGTCACCTGAGAAAGGGAGTTCAGAGAAGAATTGGACGTTAAAGAGCCTGTCAATAAACTTAAAAGATCCATGATAAATAATCCTCCTTGATTCTAATATCATTTTATAATGATTTTTTTTGAGTGGAAATACTTTTGTGTTCACGGCAGGGAAAAAGGAAAGAAAAGACAGTGTATAATGAAACTGTGAGCAGTCCTCTATATATAAGAAGCGTCTATACTCTCCTGTCTTCTCTCTGCGATATAAACAAGGCCGTAGAGAAGTGCAAAGAGTATGGCTATACCAGTGCAGCCCTTACCGATAAGAACGTTCTTTCGGGTTCTTTTGCGTTCTACAGAGCCTGCGAGAAAGCCGGGATCCATCCGCTGTTCGGGCTGGAATGCGATGTAGAAGCCGGAGAGAGGGTCTATTCGATACTGCTGATGGCGAAGGATGATGAAGGATATAAGAATCTGATGGGTCTTTCTTCCCATATCTCTACCGGAGAAAAGAAGACTATCGATATCGCAACACTCAACCATTATCGTCCAAACAACTATCTCATCCTCTTCTCGGATGATATGCCGCTCACCTATGCGATCGACAAGAATCTGGATGTCCCGGAATACATGGAACGCCAGGAAGACTATTTCGGCAGAGATTACCTCGTTGCTATGGCGGACCACAATATCGCCATCAACCGTCTGCGCGATGAGAAACTGCGTCCTCTGCTCAAATTAAGGGGAATAAAGATGCTGGCACTGTCCAGGACCTATTTCCCGGATAAAGATGATTTTGAAGCATATGAAGTGCTCAAATGCATTCGCGACAAGAAAACGATCAATGATGTCTCTTCTTCTCTGGAAGAGGGAAGATATCTCTTTTCCCCGGAAGAATTCGAAGAATACTATACGAAAGAAGAACTGCTGAACACCGACGTACTGGCATCCCGCTGTCAGGTAAAGCTGGAGTTTTCGACTTCTTTGCCGAAATACGAATGCCGGAATTCTCTTTCTTCCAAAGACTACCTTCAGGCACTCTGCATAGAGGGACTCAAACGGAGAAGAAAAGGGAAGGTCACGAAGGAATACAGCGACCGTCTGAAGTATGAACTGGATGTCATCCTGCGCATGCATTTTGAGGATTATTTCCTCATCGTCTATGATTTCATCCTCTATGCCAAGAAAAACGGGATCCTCGTAGGTCCGGGAAGAGGCAGTGCTGCCGGATCTCTCGTTTCCTATTGTCTCGGGATCACCGAGATCGATCCGATCCGTTTCGGTCTTCTCTTTGAGCGTTTCCTCAATCC
The DNA here is from genome assembly GCA_045544415.1 of Erysipelotrichaceae bacterium. GTDB lineage: Bacteria > Bacillota_I > Bacilli_A > Erysipelotrichales > Erysipelotrichaceae > Colivicinus. The sequence goes on along the minus strand of JAZPYW010000084.1, from coordinate 22,418 downwards.
GGAACGTATCACCATGCCGGATATCGATACGGATTTCCCGGATGACAAGCGTGATCAGGTCATCGCCTATGTCCGGGACAAATACGGCAAGGATCATGTGGCCCACATCCTGACCTTCGGCACGCTGAAAGCGAAACAGGTACTCAGAGATGTCGGAAGGGTGCTGAACTATTCGACCGGAGAACTGGATGCCTTATGCAAGCTCGTCCCTTTTGCGCCGGATGCGACGCTGAAGAAGACCTATGATACCGTTCCTCTTTTCGCCCAGAGAGTCGAGAGCGAAGAGAAGTATCGGAGACTCTATTCTCTCGCCCGGAAACTGGAAGGACAGCCGCGTCATGAATCGACGCATGCGGCCGGTATCGTCCTTTCCTCAAAACCGCTCAGCGAAGTCGTTCCGCTCATCGCCGTAGAATCCGATGTCTATTCCACCCAGTATACGATGGAGTATCTGGAAGACCTCGGCCTCATCAAGATGGACTTCCTCGCCATACGGAATCTCAGCATCATCGCCGAGATCGTCGAAGAGATCAATAAGATCGAACCGTTCGATATTCACCATATCCCTCTCGATGATCCGAAGACTTTCTCTCTGATCAGCAGTGTCAATACCCTGGGTATCTTCCAGCTGGAATCCTCGGGCATGAAGTCTCTCGTGAAGAAGATGAGGCCCCGCAATTTCGAAGAGATCGGCATCACGATCGCACTCTTCCGTCCGGGACCGATGGAGAACATCCCGGCCTTTCTGGAGAACCGGGCGCATCCTCAGGATATCCGCTATCTCCATGAAGACCTGAAAGATATCCTCGAAGAGACCTACGGCATCATCGTCTATCAGGAACAGATCATGAATATCGCCCGGAAGATGGCCTCTTTCTCCTACGGCAAAGCCGATGTGCTGAGAAGGGCCATGTCCAAGAAGAAGGCTTCCGAACTGGAAGGACTGAAAGACGAATTCATCGAAGGCTGTCTCAAGAACGGCTATGACCGGGAAGTCAGCGAGAATATCTATGAACTCATACTGAAGTTTGCGAACTACGGTTTCAATAAATCCCATTCGATCGTCTATGGAATGGTCGCCTACCAGATGGCCTATCTCAAGGCGAACTATCCGCTCTATTTCTATAAAGCGCTTCTCAACGGCTGCGTCGGTTCGGAATCCAAGACCTACGACTATATCAGCGAATGCCGGGGCATCGGACAGAAGGTCCTCGGCGTCTCCGTCAATTCTTCATCTTCTGCTTATGAGATCGCTGATGGAGGCATCCGCATGCCGCTGAATATCATCAAAGATGTCGGCAGCATCTCCGCTTCCAGGATCCTGGAAGAAAGAAGGGAACACGGTCCGTACCGCGACTATATCGATGCGGTGAAACGGATGGTGTTCAAAGGCATCGATAAGAACGTCATCGAGAATCTGATCTATGCCGGAGCGATGGACGGCTTCGGGTATGGAAGGAACACGATGCTGAAGGCACTGCCGAACGTACTGCGCTATGCCTCGGCTCATAAAGGCGAGATCTCCATCATGAACGATCTGGATGACGCTCCGATGATCGAGGAGTTCCCCGACAACAAGATGGTCCTGGCCGAAAAGGAGCGCAGTGTCCTGGGCTTCTACTTCACCTATGATCCGATCACGGAAGTCAAGAAGGAACACGGGATCTCCGTGCCGCCATTAAGGGAGATCGGTACGATCGGTTCCTATGTCCGCGGTTTCGGTCTGATCAAGAGAGTCAAGAAGATCACGACGAAGAAGAAAGAACCGATGGCCTTCGCAGATATCAGCGATGAGAGCGGCGATCTTTCACTGGCTGTCATGCCGAATATCTTCCGGGAATATGGAAAAGATCTCGAAGAAGGCAAATATGTATACTTTGAAGGTAAAATAGAAAGAGAGTCCTCCTGTCTCGTCAGGAAGATGACTCTGTATTAGGAGGGAAACATGAGAATACTGATCGTAGATGATGAGATCAAGATCCGCGAAGTGGTCAAGGAATATGCGAAAGTCTCCGGTTATGAATGCGATGAGGCCTCCAATGGAAACGAAGCAGTCGCCATGGTGGCGAACAGCGACTATGACTGCGTCGTTCTCGATATCATGATGCCGGAACTGGACGGTTTCTCCGCCTGCAAGAAGATCAAGGCGATGAAGGATGTCCCGGTGATCATGCTGTCGGCAAGACAGGAAGAGTACGACAAGCTCTTCAGTTTTGATATCGGTGTCGATGACTATGTCACCAAGCCTTTCTCTCCGAAAGAACTGATGGCCCGCATCAAGGTCGTCGCCGAACGCCACAACAAGCATACCAACGAGAAATACGTATTCGATACGATGGTCATCGATGTGGATGGAAGGACCCTGACGATCGATGATGAGAAGGTCATGCTGACACCGAAGGAGATGGATCTGCTGATCTATCTCGTCCAGAACAAGAATATCGCCCTGGACCGCGAGAATATCCTGTCTGCCGTCTGGGACGCTGATTACTACGGCGATGAGCGAACCGTGGATACCCACGTCAAGATGCTCCGCCGCAATCTCGGGAAATACCGGGATCATATACAGACTGTGAGAGGTATGGGTTACAAGTTTGAAGCTTGATCTGAAGGGAATACGGTTCAATACCTGGCTGTACTTTTTAGGCCTATCCGTGTCGATCCTGGCACTGTTAGGTCTTTTGCTGATGGTATTCCTCAAACCGTATTACCGGCAGAACCGAATCGATGCTCTCGCGTCTCTGACTGAAGAGATCGAAGAGTCTCTATTAGGAAAGGATGTCACGGCAGAAGATGTCGAAAAGACGGGCAGGACCCTGATCGGCAGCAACGTCTGTGCCGTCATCTTCAATGAATCGGGAAGAGAACTCTATTATGCGGATGCCCTGGGAACAGTATGCATGCTGGATGAACCGGTATCCATGGGCGATGAAGTCATCACGATACTGGATGAACCGCGCAAGCTCGTCTCTTTGCTGAAGGAGCATCATTCCCTCAATATCACCGCGGATTCCGAAGTATCCGATATCGAGATGCTGCTGTCCGGAAAAGAGATACGCAGTTCTCTCGTCAATTACTACCTCGTGATCAATACACCGCTGGAACCGGTAGAATCCTACCTGTCCTTCATCATGACCCAGTATCTGTATATGGGTGTCATCGTCGTTGCGATCGCTCTCATCCTGGCCTATCTGCTGGCCCGGAGGATATCATCACCGATCATCCGCATGAACAAAGAAGCGGTAAAACTGGCCGAAGGGGACTATGACCTGCATTTCCAGAGCGATTCCTTCAGCGAGATCAACGACCTGGCGGAAACACTGGATAATGCGACTGAAAAGCTCTCCAAGATCGACGAACTGCGCAAAGACCTCGTCGCCAATGTATCGCACGATATCAAGACCCCGTTAACGATGATCAAGGCCTACGCCGAGATGATCCGCGATATCTCGGGAGATGATCCGGTGAAGAGGGAAGAACACCTCGATGTCATCCTCAAGGAAGTAGACTATCTGAACAAACTGGTCACCGATATGGCCGAACTCTCCAAACTGCAGTCCGGAAACATCGAACTCTCCAAAAGCAATTTCGATCTGAAAGACAATATCCTCGAAGTCGTGGGACTGCTGAAGAACTTTGCGGCTGAAAAGAAAGTGACCGTGGATACGGATCTCCTCCCGGTCACGGTATATGCCGATGAGATCAAGATCTCTCAGGTCATCTACAACTTCCTGTCCAATGCGATCAAGTATTCGGATGAAGGCGGAGAGGTCATGATCCGGATGAAAGACAGCGAAGAGAGCGTCACGGTAGAGGTGGAAGACCATGGAGACGGTATCGCCGAAGAGGCTCTGCCGTATATCTGGGACCGCTACTATAAGATCGATAAATCCTTCAAACGGAACGTCAATCAGACCGGACTCGGTCTGGCGATCGCCAAGGCCATATTGGAAGCGCACAAGTCCGATTACGGAGTAAGATCCAGGGAGAAAGAGGGCTCCGTATTCTATTTCATCCTCTACAAAGACTATGAAGAGATCTGATTATCTGAAATATATCGGACTGGAGATCGTTCAGGACGACGAGATGTTCAAGGTGAATTCCGATACGACGGCCCTGGGGATGTCTCTCGATAAGCTCTGGGGCAAATCGGTACTGGATATCGGTACGAACAACGGCGCGCTGCTGCTGTATGCCCTGAAACAGGAAGCGCGGGAATTCATCGGGGTCGATATCTTCGAAGAGGCTGTTGAACTGGCTGAAGAGAATCTTTCCCGCTATACGGACAACTATCATCTCCATCTCGGCAGGATCCAGGATCTGGATATCGATCCGGTCGATGTGATCGTCTGCAATCCGCCGTTCTTCGAGATGAACAACGTCACCGACAACGAAAAGTACCGGAAGGCGATGTTTGAAGAATCGCTGACGCTGGATGAACTCTTCCGGTCTTACCGCAGGCTTTTGAAAGACAACGGCGAGATCTATATGATCTATCCGGCAGACCGTTTTCCCGAACTCTATGAGATGTGTCTCAAATACCGTCTCAAGATCATGAAGATGCGTTTTGTCCACGATGAGAATTCCGAATTTGCTTTACGGGTCATCCTCAAACTGAAGATCGGGAAAATGAAGAAACTGAGAGTCCTCTCTCCGGTCATCATCCGCAATGGTGAAATGGTGTTGAAATAAGAGAAAGAAAATGATAAAATACACTCGTTGTAGTCCCTCCAGGGGATTATAACCGCTCAGAAAAGGCTTTAAAATGCGTATGCTGCCTTCATGGCGAGTCTGAATCTGGAAGAAAAGGAGGTTACGCAATGTACGCAATCATCGAAACCGGTGGCAAGCAGCTCAAGGTTGAAGAAGGCCAGACGATCTATGTTGAAAAACTGGATGTTCAGGAAGGCGATTCTTATACTTTTGACAAAGTCGTCGCTGTTGAGAACGGTGGAATCAAACTGGGCACTCCGTATGTAGAAGGTGCTTCCGTTACCTGCAAAGTTGAAAAACAGGGTAAGGAAAAGAAGATCGTCATCTTCAAGTACAAACAGAAAAAAGGTTCTACCAGACGTAAACAGGGTCACCGTCAGCCGTATACGAAGTTAACTGTTGAAAAGATCGCTTAATGATCCGTGTTATCTATCAGAAGAAGGATGACCGAATCTCTTATATCCGAGTAAGAGGTCATGCGGAATCTGCAGAGTACGGCAAAGATCTCATCTGTGCTTCCGTATCATCCATTATGTTCGGTCTTATGAATGCATTGGATGAACTGGATGAAGACATTGAGATCAGACAGCTGACAAATGATATCGAGATCCGAAATCATTCCACGAGTGAAGTAGCCGAAAACTACTTCAGACTGGTTCTCGTACAGCTTCGAACGATTGAAGAAGCGTATGGGGACTTTATCAAAGTAGAAAGGAAGTAGACCACATGAAGTATGTATTAGATATTCAGTTCTTTGCATCGAAAAAAGGTGTCGGTTCCACTAAGAACGGACGTGATTCTCATTCCAAGAGATTAGGTGCAAAGGTCGCTGATGGACAGTTCTTAACAGCCGGTTCCATTATCTATCGTCAGAGAGGTACGAAGATCCATCCGGGAACCAATGTTAAAAAGGGCGGCGACGATACTTTATTCAGCACGATCGACGGTGTCGTAAAATACGAGCATCTCGGTAAGGACAAAAAGAAAGTATCCGTTTATCCGGTAGCGTAACAAGAAGGAAGAAAGCCCTATGGGCTTTTTCTTTTAGGAGGTAGTCTCATGCAGTTTATAGATAAGACAAAACTGAAACTGAAAGCGGGAAACGGCGGCAATGGGATCGTCGCTTTTGCGCGTGATAAATATAATCCTCTGGGAGGTCCTTCCGGAGGTGATGGAGGAAGCGGCGGGTCGATCATCTTCAAAGTCGATACGAACAAGACGACACTGCTGGACCTCCGCTATACCAAGATGATAAGGGCGAAAGACGGAGAAAACGGCAAGACCAACAATATGTACGGGGAATCCGCAGACGATGTCATCGTCAAAGTTCCGTTAGGTACCATCATCAAAGACAACGCGACCGGAGAAGTGCTCTGCGATCTCAATGAAAAGGATTCGGAAGAGATCATCTGCAAAGGAGGTAAAGGAGGACACGGCAACCGTCATTTTGCGACGGCTCGGAACTCTGCACCGGATTTTGCGCGTCTGGGAGAAGCAGGGGAAGAAAGAGAAGTCACAGTAGAACTCAAGCTTCTGGCGGATGTCGGACTGGTCGGTTTCCCGAGCGTCGGCAAATCCACACTGCTGAGCGTGGTATCCAATGCCCGTCCGGAGATCGCCGATTATCCGTTTACGACCTTGACCCCACAGCTCGGACTCGTCAAAGTCGATGACACTTCTTTCGTCATCGCCGATCTTCCGGGCCTCATCGAAGGAGCTTCGGAAGGAAAGGGACTCGGCCATGAATTCCTCAAGCATATCGAACGCTGCCGTCTCATCCTCCATGTCCTGGATATGTCCGGAGGCGACGAGGAAAGAGATCCGCTCAATGTCTACGAGATCATCAACAGCGAACTGAAGAAGTATCCGGGCAATCTCGATCAGCGAATTCAGCTCGTTCTCGCCAATAAGATGGATGAGGAAAAGTCGGAAGAGAATCTGAAGAGATTCAAAGAGAAGTATCCGGATGTCGAAGTATTCCCGACAGTGACCATCATCAACGAAGGACTGCAGAAGGTCCTCTATCGGGTGAAGGATCTGCTGAAGGAAGTTCCGGCATTCCCGCTCTACGATATCTCGAAACGGAAAGAGAAAGTCGTCTACACCTATGAGAAGCCGCAGGAATTCACGGTATTCAACGAAGGAAACGGCATGTGGAGAGTCGAAGGCGAGAAGATCGAACGTCTCTTCGCTCAGACGAATTTCGATGACGACGATTCCGTACTGCGCTTCTCGAGAGCTCTCTCGCGTATGAAAGTAGATGATGCTCTGAGAGAGAAGGGATGCAAGGACGGAGACCGCGTCTATATCAAGGACTACGGATTCGACTTTGTGGATGAATAGATAGACTTCTGAGCATCTGTCTCAGGAAATAGAAAGATTAAGGTATAATGGAACTATGATCGGATTTGTGAGAGGGATCATTCATGCCTATGGCAGAGATTATGTGCTCGTCGATGTGAACGGAGTCGGCTACCGTATCAGTTTTTTCCATCCGGAGAAACTGTCTGTCGGCAAGGAAATGACGATATATACGTACCAGAACGTCCGGGAAGATGAGATCTCTCTGTTCGGTTTTCTGTCTCTTGCGGAATATGACCTTTTCGTCAAACTCATTTCGGTAAAGGGACTCGGACCGAAGATCGCCTCCAATATCCTGGCTTACGCATCTCTCGACAGCATCATCGAAGCGATCGAGACCGGAGATGTCGCTTTTATGAAGCGCATGCCGGGCGTTGGTTCCAAGACGGCTTCGCAGATCATTCTCGATCTGAAAGGCAAACTCGTTGAAAGCGAGACTGCTGCAGCAGGCAATGAGAAGCTCCGCGATGCGGAAGAAGCTCTGAAGTCTCTGGGCTACAAAGCCGGAGAGATCAAGGGGATCATCAAGACCATCGGCAAGGAAGACCTGAGCACGGATGAATACATCCGCAAGGCCTTAGCGATGCTGGCAAAGTGAGGAAACTATGGAAGAGATACTTTCAGCAGGAAAACAGGCTCAGGATGACGATATCTCGCTTCGTCCTCAGACCCTGAAAGAATATATCGGACAGAAGAATATGAAGGAGAACCTCGACATCTTCATCAAAGCGGCGAAGATGCGCGAGGAATCTCTCGATCACGTGCTGCTGTACGGTCCTCCGGGACTCGGCAAGACGACGATGGCCTATATCCTGGCAAATGAGATGGGTACGAAGGTCAAAGTCACGAGCGGTCCTTCAATCGAAAGAAGCGGCGACCTGGCAGCGATCTTATCGACACTCGATCCGGGCGATATCCTCTTCATCGATGAGATACACCGTCTGCCGAAGATGATCGAAGAAGTCCTCTATCCGGCGATGGAAGATTTCTGCATCGATATCGTCGTCGGCAAGGATGAAGGTTCCCGGTCCATCCGTCTGGAACTGCCTCCATTTACTCTCGTCGGTGCTACGACGCGTTATGGAGCGCTCTCTTCTCCGCTAAGAGACCGTTTCGGCATCACTTTCAAATTAGATTACTATACGACTGACGAACTGGAACAGATCGTCCGCCGTACTTCCCGGGTCTTCGAATCGAATATCGATGAAGATGCGATCCTGGAGATAGCCACCCGTTCAAGAGGTACACCGCGTATCGCCAACCGTCTCTTCCGCAGAGTACGGGATTATGCGATGGTCCTCAATGAGGGAGACATCGATCTCGACCTTACCCGCGGCGCTCTGGAGAAACTGAAGGTGGATTCCCTCGGTCTCGATTCCGTCGATATCCGCTATCTGAGAGGGATCATCGAACGTTTCCACGGCGGTCCGGTCGGCGTTGAAGCGATCGCCAGTGCGATCGGTGAAGAAGCCATCACGCTGGAGGATGTCAATGAACCGTATCTTCTGCAGATCGGCTTCATCAACCGTACGGCCAGAGGCAGAGTAGCGACCGCAAAAGCGTATGAACATCTGAAAATTAATGAAGTTCATCCGCTGTTCTAACTTGATTATCTTCGATTCATTATGATAAAATCATAAATGCGATATATAGGAGGAAGTACAAATGAGAGACTTTATTACATTCAAATGTACAGAATGTGGCGAAGAAAATTACATCGGTACAAGAAATAAGAAGAAACATCCGGATAAGATGGAGATCAAAAAATACTGCCCTAGATGTAATAAAATGACAGTTCATAAGGAGAAGAAATAAGCGGTTTCCCGCTTATTTTTTGTATATATGAAGATCGAGAGATTCGTACTGGGACCGATACAGACCAATACCTATCTGTTAAGTGAAGGGAATGACTGTCTGCTGATCGATCCGGCCTCCAAGGCAGAAAAACTCATCGGCATCCTGGGAGAAAGAAGACTTCTGGGGATACTTCTGACCCATGGTCACTTCGATCATATCAAGGCGGTAGACGGCCTGTATGATCATTATCACTGTCCGGTATATCTGCATCCGGATGATGAAGAGCTGGCACGGGACAAATATTCCGGAAGCAGCTTCGGTCTGGTCAGCTATATCACTGTTCCGACTCTTCCTCTGGAAGAAAGAGATTATAAGATCGGACCGTTTTGTTTTCAGACGGTCTTTACACCGGGTCATACCGAAGGATCGGTCCTGTTCGTCTTTGAGGAAGGGATCTTCACCGGAGATACTCTGTTCCATCTGAGTGTCGGAAGGACGGACCTCAAGGGAGGCAATCAGTCGAAACTGCGTTCCTCGCTTCGCTATTTCTCTGCACTGAACAGGAACTATACGATCTATCCCGGCCATGATGAGATCAGCGATCTCGAAACGGAACTGGCCTATAATCCTTTCTTACGCTAGCTCTTACCTTCTATAAAATGAAACAAAGAACCGAAAACGGTTCTTTTTTTGAGGAATCTCCGTCTTTCTCCGAAATAAAGAAGATAGGAGGAATTATGGAAGAAAGACTACTGGCAATACTGAGACTGGCATTGAGACTAAATGCGACCGATATACACTTTACGATCCGGGGAAGCGAGATCGAGATACAGATGAGAGTAGACGATTCTCTGAGGAAGGTGAAGAGCGCCTTCCAGGATGAGAAACTGATCCGCTATCTCCAGTATCTGGCCAATCTCGATGTCGGCAATATCCTGACACCTCAGACCGGACAGTTTGAGATCGAAGTGGATGGTATCCTTCTGTCTTTGCGTTTTGCGGTCATCAACAACTATCACTTCACCAATGCCGTACTGCGCATCCTGAATACCGAACTGCAGATCGATGCGGACCACCTGTCTCACATCGAATCTCAGAACCGCTATTTCAAGGCTTTACTGAGGCATCCGTACGGTCTGGTACTGTTTTCCGGTCCTACCGGTTCCGGCAAGACTACGAGCCTGTATTCGCTTCTGGATAGCGTTCGCGATCTGAAGATATTCACGATCGAAGATCCGGTAGAAGTATACAACGATCATTTCATCCAGCTGCAGGTGAACGAGGCCCAGCGTTTCGATTACAGTGCCGGGATCAGACAGATACTGAGACATGATCCCGACATCATCATGATCGGCGAGATCCGCGATGAGAAGGCAGCACAGATGGCGGTCACTGCTGCCAACACCGGACATCTGGTATTATCGACTATCCATGCCTCTTCCGCTTCTTCCTGCGTTTCCCGTATGAGAGAACTGGGAGTCAGTGAAGAGAGTCTCTATGAAGTGCTGCTCTGTCTTTCCAACCAGCGCATGATGATCGAGAAGGGAAGCGGCCGGAAACATGTCCTCTATGAGATCATGGACCGCCGGGAGATCGATCACTTCCGCCGATACAAAAGAAATTCCGAAGGCTTCTATTCCATCGGGAAACAGATCGAAAGAGGGGTGGAGAATGGGCTTTTTGCGCAAGAGGAATAAACGTTTCTCCGAAGAGGATCTCGCTTATCTCCATGAGCTTCTCAAGACGAATCTGCCGCTTTCTGCAGCGTTGGAGCTCATACTCACTTCCCGAAACAAAGACCTGATCACTTCGATCAAGGAGAGACTCTCTTCGGGAGTACCGGTCGAGAAAGCACTGAAAGATCATCTTCCTGACAGTCTTTCCGCCTATATCCTCTCCTTGAGCAGGATCCTGCCTTTCCGGGAGAGTCTCGGGATGTCGCTGAGCTTTCATGAACGCCAGAAAGAAAGAAGGAAAGACATCCTCAACAATATCACTTATCCCTGTATCCTTCTGTTTATCTCATTGAGCGCACTCTATCTATTCGATATGTACGGTCTCGATCCGATCTTTTCGCTGCTGGAGACCTTCGAAGCAGATCTCTCGTCTTACCATTTTCTCCGCACCCTGATCCGCGTCGTGATCCGGGCCCTCTATCTCCTGGTGCTTCTGGGACTTCTCTTATTTCTCTATTTCCATTTTCCGAAACGTATCGTCTTCTTTTATGTCCTTCTTTCGCGCTATTATCCCGATTCTCTGTTCCATACCTATTATTCCGAGGAATTCGTCTCGTTATTTGCGGAGACGGTAAGAAGGGGATACGGTTCCAAAGAGGCGCTTGAGATCCTCAAATCCATCAAGACGAGACCGATCGTATCTTTTCTGGCGTTCCATCTCGATGAGAGCCTTCTGGAAGGCCAGACTCTCAAGGAAGCCTCGGATCAGCCGTTTTTCGATCCTTCACTGTCCCGTTTCATCAAGATCGCTTCCTACTCCGAGGATTTCGTCCGTATCCTCGACAGCTATACCGATATGGCCAGAGAAAAGATACGCAAGCGGGCAAAACTCTATACGACCGTCATACAGCTCTCGTCCTACGCCTTTATAGGTCTCATCATCATCTTCATCTATCAGATCCTGTTTCTGCCTATGCAGGCCATCAGCCGTTTCTAGAAAGGAGTTCTATGAAGAAAAAGAAAGCTTTCACACTTCTGGAGATGATCGTCGTCGTCATGATCATATCCATCCTCTTCCTGCTTACCGTACCGAATGTGACCAAGGTCATCAACTCTGTCGACAATAAAGCCTGCAATGCGATGACCAAGGTGATCGATGCGGCCGTCGTCCAGTTCAAGCTGGATTACGATACGATGCCTGCCGGGATATCCGACCTCGTCAATGCCGGATACATCACCGAAGCGCAGACGACCTGTTCCAATGGAAAGAGCCTCTATCTGGCGGACGGACATGCGGTATATGACTAGGAAGGCCTATGCGATGGAGGAGATGCTGGTGTCGCTGTTTGTGGCGTCGGTATTGATGCTGATGAGCCTGCACTCCTATCAGACTGCCGAAACGGGACATTACCGTTTTCTCGATTCCTATCTGAAAGCGCAGAAAGAAGCCTATGTATCGAAAGAATACCGGGATATTGAAGGAAGTCTTCTGCATTTCAATAACAGCGGCAACATCTCCAAGGGCGAAACGATACACTTCCCCGGACACTGGATCATCACTCATCCCGGCAACGGCTATGTCACCTACAAATAAGAAAGCCTTTCTGCTGAGCGACGCACTCATCTGCATTGTCATCATCAGCGCTCTGTCTGTTCTGGTCCTCTCGGTCTACTCTCTGCTTGATTCCCAGCAGGATTCCTATCGTTCCTATGAACAGTATATGAACTCTTTTCTGGATGATCTCTACTCCGGGACCTATTTCTGCGAAGCTTGTATCCTGACCTATGACGAGCCTTAGATCGCTGCTGTCTCTGCTGATCATCCTGACGCTCTTGCCCTTATGTGTCAGTCTCTTCACTTTGGCGGGACATTACGATATCGACTATCTATGCGCCGAAGAAGAGATCTCCCTCATGAAACTGAGAGAAGTGCTTCTTCTGGCATACGATCTGGAAGTGCAGGACGATCATCTCTCCTTTACCTATCAGAACGATCACTACACGCTATCTCTGATCAACAGTAAGCTCATCCTCAAGCCCGGAACACTCATCTATCTGAGCTCAGTCGACGACCTTCATTTTGAAAGGAGGGGAAACAGCATCTATGCGGTCTATGAACGGAAGGGAAAGCATTATGAAAAGAATATCGCATCCGCGTACAGCCTTTCTGTCGGAGACTTTTCTGATTGCGATGCTGAGCATCCTGAACCTGAGCCTGGCGCTGGTGAACTGTCTGAACACCTCGAATGGGATCTACATCGAAATGAAAGGATACCTGGCGGTATTCGAAAAAGAAAAGCGCCTCCTTGATGAAGTAAAATGCCTGCTGCTGAAGAATGAAGACCTGAGTGATGTTCTGATCGATGCCCGCAGGACAGACAAGGGCTATCGGATCCTCTCAGACGGGATCGTCTATGAGATCACGGTAGAAGACAAGATGATCGTACGCTGCGAGATCTCCTATTCCTGAGGGCAGGTGAAAAGCGTTTTTCAAAAACGGTTTTTCATAATACAATAAAATAGGACTAAAGGAGGCAGCTTATGATTATAGTGAATGATCTGAGACCGGGACTCTATTTTGAAAACGAAGGAAACCTTTATCAGGTACTCGGTGTTGACCGCAACAAAACAGCTATGCGGCAGATGATCGTCAAGGTAAAAGTCAAAAATCTCCGTTCCGGTGTCATCAATGAGATCTCATTCACCGGCGGTGATAAAGTCGAACAGGCAACAGTAGAAAAAAAGAAGATGCAGTATCTCTATGACGGCGGAGATAACCTGGTATTCATGGACAATGATACCTATGATCAGGTAGAGATCCCGAAGGACCGTCTCGAATGGGAACTCAACTTCCTCGTTCCGAATCTCGATGTCGATATCTCAACATATAACGGAGAAGTCCTCGGCGTAATGCTGCCGGATAAAGTTGAACTCGAACTTACGGAATGCGAACAGGCAGTAAAAGGGGATACAGCGACCAGTGCATTGAAGAATGCCGTGACCGAAACAGGTCTGCAGCTGAAAGTCCCGATGTTCATCAACCAGGGCGACCGTGTCATCGTTTCGACGATCGACGGCAAATACTCCGGAAGAGCGTAAAAAGAAAAGGCCATCAGGCCTTTTTTTCATCTGCAAACATGTGTGCAGTCGCTTGTTTGATCGCATTGAATGTCGTGGCGCTTATATCGTGCTCTACGAGACAGGAGTCTTCATAGGCAGTCTCTTCATCGACACCGAGCTTCATCAGCACTTTGGCGATATACTCGTGCCGTTCGTACATCTTGACAGCTTCTTTCTTTCCTTCGTCTGTTAAATAGATGTGGTATTTCTCCACATGGATGTAGCCTTCTTCCTCCAGTTCTTTCAATGCTACGGAAACAGTAGGGCGCGAAAAACCTAAATAATCTACAACGTCTATCGCTTTGACGAATTCTTTTTTCAATGAGATCATGTAGATCGCTTCCAGATAATTCTGGATCGTTTCACTCTTTTTCATAATTCAATTATAAAAAAGTGAAAAATGATTGACAAGGTCTATGCACCCTTGCTAGGATATAGATGTTAGGAAAACCTAACATAGTAGTACTGAAAGCCGCTGGCCTGACTGTTCACCATTATCAGTTGTCCTGACTATCTTAAATCCTACCAAATCCTACACCAAACGTTCTTGCGACCTGGGCAGGGGTCAAATGGCTAAATTGAAAAGACTCTTACGAGTCTTTTTGTTTGCGTATGATGTCCTGAGCTGCCAGCATTCCGTCGTATACGGCTTTGTTTACCTGCATGATCCCGTCGATCGCATCTCCTACAGCATAGATGCCCGGAATGTTTGTTTCCCTGTTTTCATCGACATCGATCTTGTTGCTGTCGTTGATCTGTATGCCCATCTTTCTGGCGAGATCGGCGCTTCCGGCACTTCCCATCGCTACGAAGAGTCCGTCCAGAGGAAGTTCGCTTCCGTCTTCGAATACGGCTTTTTCGATCTTGTCTTCACCATTCAGGCTGACGATCTTCTGACTGCATACTTCGTACTTGTTCAGTTCTTCATCTTCGATCGGCAGACCGTTCGTCAGGATATAGACCTTTTCGGCGATATGAGAGAGATATTCCGCTTCGTGGTTCGCATAGGAACTGTTGCCCAGTACGGCAACTCTTTTTTTGCGGTAGAAGAATCCGTCGCATACGGCACAATAGGATACGCCTTTTCCTTCCAGATCTCTGATCCCTTTGACATTCGGACGGTTGCGGTAGGCACCCATAGCCAGGATCACGAAATCGGCTTCATGTCTTCCTTCTTTCGTCTCGATGACGAAACGGTCTTCATAGGTGATCGCCAGGACTTCTTCCTTCCACATCTTGACTCCGAGGTCTTCCGCCTGCTTGAGTCCTCTTTCATAGAGTTCTTTACCGGTGATCGCCGGGCAGCCGTAGTAGTTGTCGATGCGGTGCGCAAGGGAGAGGGAAGTCTTGTCCATATAGATGACGTTCGCATCCATTCCGCCTCTTTTTGCATAGAGTGCAGCGCTGATCCCTGCCGGACCGCCGCCGATGATATATACATTTTTCATTTGTTTCACCTCGTCTACATTCTAATCAAGATCCTGCATCTCTACAAACCATTTGCCCCGATCATAATAGAGATGCCTCGTGATCGTGCCGCTGATCTCGCAGGTATAGCGCAGTCCGCTTCCTCCCGCTTTCAGCGAAGCTCTCGGACATATCGATTTTATCCGTCTGATCGGTATCTTTTTATTATCTTCCCAGATCAGGAACAGAGGTTTCAGATTTCCTCCCTGATCATTGAGACAGATCACATCTACATATTTCTTTTTCATCATTCATCCTCTTCTTCCAGATCCGCCAGTCTTCGATCTTCCAGAAAGCGCAGGGAGGATACCGCTTTTCTTCCAAAACGGCGCCGTATCTCTTCGATTGCCAGTTCTCCGTTCCGGTCTTTTTCCCGGTAGGCGATCGTTCCGTCGAGCGAGATCTCGCTGGCGTCTTTTTCATGAGACAGAGTGGAGACGGATACACCGATGCTGCGGTAGGACTTGTTCAGAGAACCGTTCTTCAGAAACAGCATCCAGGCATTTTCGAAGATATCCTTCGCCAGATCGCTGTTCTCCTTGAGGACAGTCTGACAGGTCGTCTTCTTCAGATCGCTGTCCCGCAGTGACAGATGTACCGTACGGAAGTAAAAACCCTGTCTCCGTGCCCGTTCCGCTACGTTCTCGCAGAGTTTCTTCAGCATCAGCCGCACATCGCTTTCTCCGCGCAGATCCCGGAATCCGGTAGAGGAATTGCCGATGGATTTGACTTCGCGGTGCACATCGTCGATCTTCCGTACTTCGCTATCGTAGTTCCCCGTCGCGTAATGATAGAGTTCCTCGCCCCATTTCCCCAGTATCTTCGTCAGATAGACAGGGGAGGAATCAGCGATGTCGCCGATCGTATCCAGATGATATCTCTTCAGCTGTTCATAGGTGCTCTTGCCGACACCGAGAAGTGCGGAGGAAGGAAGACCGCGGATATCCTCGATGCTTTCGATCACCCGATAGCTGTCCTCAACGGCAAGGTCACTTCCCAGTTTTGCATAGATCTTATTGAAACTGACCCCGATGGAGAGCGTGAGTCCGATCTCTTCTTTGACCCGGCTCAGCAGTTCCGTGACGATCCGGGCGATGCTGCCGAAGTAGGGGATGCTCTCAGTGATATCGAGCCAGCATTCATCTGCTCCAAAAGATTCGATCCGGTCCGTGTATTCGTAATAAAGGTCCCGTACCTTATGGGAGAAATAGCGGTAATCATCATATCTCGGTTCGCAGAGCACGAGTTCCGGACACTTTTTCAGCGCTTCTGCGATCGTTTCCGCAGTCTTGACGCCGCGCTTCTTGGCAAGAGGATTTTTGGCCAGAATGATCCCGTGGCGTTCCTCGATACTTCCGGCTACGGCCATCGGAACGTTCCGCAGTTTCGGATGATACAGCATCTCTACGGAAGCATAAAAACAGTTCAGATCGCAGTGCAATATGATTCTCCTCATAAGTTGATTTTATATTGAATTTAATTCAAGTTCAATACTTGACTTGAAAAATAATCAATGTATAATAAAGTTATGAAATTCAAGGAAAATCTGCGCTATCTCCGCAAGATCAATAAGATGTCTCAGAACGAACTCGCTGACCGTTTAGGATACAAGTCTTTTACGACGATACAGAAGTGGGAAGACGGGACTTCTTTTCCGAAGGTAGCCAATCTGAATGCCTTAGCCGCACTGTTCGAAGTGGATCTGGATCAGCTTCTCAATGAAGATCTGAGAACTGATAAAGTTGCCGTTCCGATCCTGGGAGAAGTCAAAGCCGGCTATGATATGTTTGCGGATGAGAATATCTTCGGTTATGAATACTATGACAATAAGGAACACGGTATCGGAGAGTATTTCTATCTGAAGGTCAAGGGAGATTCCATGAAAGACGACCGTATCCAGGAAGGGGATATCGTCTATGTGAAGAAACAGGATTATCTCGACAACCGTGATATCGGTGTCTTCCTTCTTGACAATAACGTCGTTACGATCAAGAGGGCTCTCTTCAACGGGAAGACCGTGACTTTGCGGGCATCAAATCCTGCTTATGAAGACAGGATTTTTCCGGCTGATGAAGTGCGTATTTTAGGCAAGGTCTTACACAGCAAGGTGGTGTTCTCATGAAAGTGACAGAAGGGCTCAAGTATATGTTTCTGTGCCTGCTGCTGTATCTGGCTCTGGGACTGGTTGAGATCTATGGTCTGCGTCCTCTGCTCGATACGGTGACGGACAGTTTCTTTCTGCAGACAGCGGTCTATATGGTGCTGATGCTGGTCGTCAATCCGATCCTGACGTATGTCATCAGCGAAAAACTGCCGTTTGCGCCAAGCGGTCTGAAAGTTGCCGGCGGTTTGGAAACGGCACTGAAAAGCGATGTGGATATCTCGGAAGGGAATCAGGAAGATAAGTGATCTACTTATCTTTTTTAATATAAAGTCCTGTGCTAAAATGGACTCATGAAAATTGCAATGGTAGCCGGAGGAAGCGGCGGTCATATCTATCCCGCTCTTGCTTTGGCAGAAGAATTGGAAAGCAGGGGACACGATATCACCTTCATCGGCAGCAATGACCGTATGGAAAAAGATGTCATCCCGGCATCCGGTTTCAAATATATCGGACTGGATATCTATACGACACGCGGCGGAGTTCTTCAGAAAGTGAAGAGCCTTTTTTCGATACTGTCTTCCTACCGGAAGAGTCTGACGATCCTCAAGGGTTTTGATATGGCGATCGGTTTCGGCAACTATGTCACGGTGCCGGTACTCAAAGCCGCAAAGAAACTGAAGATGAAGGTCGTCATCCATGAAGCGAATTCCTTTGTCGGAAGAGCGAACCGTTTCCTGGATCAGGATGCTGATCTCGTCATCAGTTCCTATGAGGAAGATCTCAGCCAGATGAAGAATCCGCATAATCTTCTTCTGGGGAATCCTCAGGCAACGAAGGCCTACAAGGTACAGAAGGATCCGGAATTCCTGAAGAATGAAGGTCTTTCCGACGATAAGAAGACCGTTCTGATCTTTATGGGATCCCTGGGTTCCGAGACGGTGAACAAAGCACTGTTGGAGTATTTTGCGCTTACAGACGGTTCTTATCAGATCCTGTATGCGAGCGGGAAATCGAATTACGAATATGCATCGGCACACGCTCCGAAGCTCGACCATGTGAAAGTCGTAGAGAGAGTGGACGGTGTCAAGGCCATGCGTTCGGCAGATCTTCTGATCTCCCGGGCCGGAGCTACGACGCTCTGCGAGATACAGGCAGTCGGCATCGCTTCCATCCTCGTTCCGTCTCCGTACGTTCCGAACAACCATCAGTACCATAACGCAATGGCGCTCGTCAATAAGGATGCAGCCATCCTTCTGGAAGAGAAGGATCTCTCTGCAGAAAGACTGAACGAACTGGTGAACAGCGTCATCCATGATGATGCCAGACTCCATGCGCTCGCAGAGAATGCAAAGACACTCGGCAATGTCGATGTAATGAAGAATATAGTAGAGGCAATTGAAAACTTATGATAAAAACATTCCTTCAGGCACACGGCGACTACTATGATGATAAGTCGTTCCGTGACCTGACGACCGTAAAACTCGGAGGACCGATCGAACATCTGGTCTATCCACATGACCGGGAAGATCTCAAAGAGATCATCTCTTTTCTCCGATCTCGTGTGATCCCTTTCAAGGTCATCGGCAACGGATCCAACCTGATCTGCGGCGAGGATACCTTCCATGGTGTCGTGATCTCGCTGAAGAATTTCAATAATTTCGAGATCGAGAATGATACTGTACGTGTAGAAGCCGGAGTATTATGTCCGAGACTGGCCAATCTTCTGGCCAAAGAAGGACTGACCGGTTTTGAATTTGCGGGAGCGATCCCGGGAAACATCGGCGGACTGGTCTATATGAATGCCGGTGCCTATAAAGGCGAGATGTCCATGATCGTAGAGGAAGTCGAAGTGCTCCGCAGGGGAGAGATCATCACCCTCAGCAATGAGGAATGCTGTTTTTCCTACCGTCATTCGATCTTTCAGGATCATCCTCACTGGGTCATCATCTCCTGCAAGCTGAAACTGAAGAAAGGCAACAGCGAAGACATCCTGACATTGATGTCAGACCGTCTTGTTCGCCGTAAGGCGACTCAGCCGATCGATAAACCGAGTCCGGGTTCCTGTTTCCGCAATCCGGAAGGGGACTTCGCCTGGAAACTGATCGACGGCATCGGCTATCGCGGATATCGCTGCGGCGGTATCAGTGTCTCCGAAAAGCATCCGAATTTCATCGTCAATGACGGAGGCGGAAGAGCGGAAGAATACCTGGGTATCGCTTATGATATCATCGATAAGGTCAAAGAGAAATACGGAATCGACCTGATCATGGAAGTGGAGAAATTCAATTGTTAGAAGAAAACCGGAAAAAGAAGATCCTGGAGAGGAACTACTATCTGAATAAACGGTCGGATGCCCGCAAGAAAAACCGTTTCCTTACGGCCAAGCACCGTTATTTTCTGACTGCCGTTCTGATCGGTCTCTTTCTTTTCGGCCTTGCCTACTTCATGAGCGATCTTTCCGATGTCTACCGCATCTCCATAAAAGGAAACAATTACCTGAAGGATTCTGAGATCCTCCGTCTCAGCGGATTATCTACCCACGATAAATTCCTGCTGGCTTCTACCTCCAAAGCAGAGCGTTCCCTGCGCACTTCTCCGTTTATTGAAGATGTTGAAGTACGCAAGGAAAATGACCGCATCATCTCGATCACGGTCAATGAGAAGAAGATCGCCGGCTATTCCTACGACAACGGTTCAGCTGTCCTCGTGATGGGAGACGGCTCCAAGATCCCTATGGATCTCTCCAATATGTATCTGATCGACCGGATCCCGCTCATCAGCGGATTCACGGCAGAACAGCTGGAATATATCCTGATGGGATTCAAGAATATCGATAACGAAACGATCAACGAGATCAGCGAGATCCACCGCTATCCGTTCTCCTATGATGAGAATATGATGGAAGTCGTCATGAGAGACGGCAACTATGTCTTCTCGTCCACCTTCGGCCTGAAGATGCTGAAGAGCTACTATTCCGTCATCTCCAGTCTCAATCTCCATGGTGAGAATGTCTGCATCTATATGGATGAAGTCACGAATTCCGGCTATGCTTCTGCCTGCCCTTGGGAAGACAGAAAGGAAGAGAAGAAAACGGAAGAAGGAAAAGAAGTATCCGGAGAGGATACGGATGTACCGGTCAATGAGGAATGATGCCCTACATAAATTAACTGTTCTGAAACAAATCGCAGATGCCTTCCGAAAGGAAGGTATTTCTTATGCGGTCGGTGCTTCCTGCATGCTGTACATGCGGGGGATCATTGAAGATTTTCATGATATCGACATCCTGGTCGTCCGTGAGGATCATCGCAAAGCCTGCAGCATCCTGGATGGATTTGCGGAGGAACAGATCCCGGAACACCGCTATTCGGAATACTATAAGACCTATCTCTTCGAAGATACCGAGATCGATCTCATCGGTGAATTCATCCTTCAGGGAGAAGACCGTTCCCTTCATCGGGAAGATCGTATCGATGAAATGCTCCTTCAGGATGCTTGGATCAGTGTCGATACAGCGGACCGGTGGCTTCGCAATTACCGTCTGATGGATCGGCAGAAACGGGTGAAACAGCTGGAGGAATACTTCCATGATCGTCCGATCGATGTAAAAGCATCTTTCGGTGCGATCGAATTTGATGATCTCTGCACTTCTCTTCAGCAGCGTTATCCTACTGCGGTATTGAACAGAGAGAAACTCAGGAACTGGTATGATGATCCGGAGATCTTTCTGTACACGATGGATGAGTCAAGGCAGGAACTGCTCGTGCTCTATCCGATCCAAGAAGAACATTACGCCGAAGCGATCCGCTTTCTCTGCAGGGATACTCATTCTGCAGAATGCTTTATGCGGATGATCGAGGAGAAATATCCGGACTGGGACATCGACGTCTCGTTTTGTCCGCAGGATGATTTCGTCTATGAAGAGCTCGGGAGAAATAGTGCCGTCTTTGATCCGGTTCAGATCGAGATGATCAACAGTAAAGAGACCGATATCTCTGCAGATGCCCCGGTGATCCTCTATGATGAGCGATATGAGTCTTCCTATCGTCTGCTGCACGATGATGAGCGCTACTGGACAGCGGATAAGGTCCTGGCAGAACCGTCTTTCGAGATCTTCCTGATCCTTGAAGGCGAGGAATGCGCCGCCTATCTCGATCTGATGAGAGGGGAGAAAGAAGACTTTATCTACGATGTCTTCGTTCGGGAAAAGAGCCGGGGAAGAGGCTATGGGAAAGCCTTAGCCAAAGCCGCTTCGCTCTATTCCGGTCAGGGAAGACTTCGGCTGAGCGTCGATATCGATAATCAAGCAGCAATCCGTGCCTATACGTCTGCCGGCTTCGTTTCGGTCGAAGGCTCGGAAATGCAGTATGCACATATACACAGAAAGGAAGAATAAATATGGAGCTGTTTCTCTGCTACCCGAAATGCTCGACCTGTGCCAAGGCGAAGAAGTTTCTCGATGATCATGGAATAGGATATACCTACCGCGATATCAAGACCGATCATCCGACTGAGGATGAACTGCGGGAATGGATTAGAAGAAGTTCTCTCCCGGTCAAAAAGTTCTTCAATACGAGCGGTATGCTGTATCGTGAGATGGATCTCAAGAACAGACTGAAAGACATGAGCGAAGAGGAGATGATTGCGCTTCTCTCGACGGACGGAATGCTGGTAAAAGACCTCTGCTGATCACGGAAGACAAGGTGATCGTCGGATACAAAGAAGAGGTATATATCAGAGTAAAAGACCGTATATAGGTCTTTTTGGTTCAGACATGAAAAAAGCTCTTTTCAGAGCTTATTTTTCAAATGGTGGTTCCGGCCAGAATTGAACTGGCGACACACGGATTTTCAGTCCGTTGCTCTACCAACTGAGCTACAGAACCATTGGTTGCGAGGGAAGGATTTGAACCAACGACCTCCGGGTTATGGGCCCGACGAGCTACCAGGCTGCTCTACCTCGCGATAAATTGAGATGCACTCGGATCAGCGAAACCGTATGGCGGAGGAACAGGGATTCGAACCCTGGCGCCGCTTTCACGACCTGCCGGTTTTCAAGACCGGTCCCTTCAACCGCTTGGGTATTCCTCCAATGAATGGTGGACCCTGAAGGACTCGAACCTTCGACCAATCGGTTATGAGCCGACCGCTCTAACCAACTGAGCTAAGGGTCCGACAAGCCAT
>JAZPYW010000083.1:0-30976 GCA_045544415.1 Erysipelotrichaceae bacterium | reverse complement strand
CACTTGCATAGGTTAACGGTATCATACGCTTTCCCTCCGTTTCTGAATACTGTCATAATAGTTAGGAATCCCTAACCATAGTCTTATTTTAGTTAGTATTTACTAACATGTCAATACATGTTTTTCCCGTTATAATAGAGGAGATGAAAGCTGAAGAAAGAAGAGAAGCTCTGCAGAAAAGAGATGCTCTGACGGATAAAGAACACCTGCTTTTCGATAAGATCATCGTCAATACCGTACGGGGTTTTCTATTGGAGAATAAGCGGGTGATGTCCTACCGGGCCATCGGTTCCGAAGTGGATCTTGATGCATTGGACCCGCAGTTTCTCTATGCCTATCCGAAGGTAGAGGGAGATCATATCTCTGCCTATATCTCCGATACTTTTGCAGAGGGAGTCTATCATATACCGGAACCGGAAGGAGGCAGAAAGATCGATCCTCAGGACCTCGATATCATCCTGGTACCTCTCGTGGCCTTCGATGAAGAGAAACACCGTTTAGGACATGGAAAAGGCTACTATGACCGCTTCCTGAAACAGACGAAGGCACTCAAGATCGGCATTGCCTATGAATGCCAGAAAATAAAAAACATCACCGTCAATGACGATGATGTCTCTCTTGATCTGATCATAACAGAGGAAAAGATCTACTGATCACCCTCTGTTTTTTATTTTGTCCCGTACGAAATAGATACCGATGAAGACCCAGGTGATGCCCAGGATGCTCAATAAGGCAACGGAAGTAGAAGGAAGAGGTCCGAGGTCTCTCTTGGAGGCGGAGGTCGCTGAAGTCTGATCGAGACGGTAGAGGGAATAGACCTTGGAGAAGAGTTCTTCGATCTTCTCATCGTTCATCTCCTGTCCCCTTCTGGCAGCCTTGCTGACTTCTTCGATCAGCTGACCGGACGCATCTCTCAGGGAAGCGGAACCGTTGAAGACCGGAGTCACGAAGGTATCCTGCACGTTGTCGATCAGGATCTTCGCCGCTGCGATCTTGACATCATAGTACTGATCGTTGTCTTCTCCGGCTCTGGAGAGATAGTCCTGATACTCTGCCGAGTTCTGTGCCTTCAGTGTGACCGGGACATAGCCTTCCGTCTCGGAGTAGGCGATCTGCGTCTCGTTGCTGATGAGATACTGGACAAAGAGCCAGGAAGCCAGCACTTCCTGAGGATCTTCCTTATTGAAGATACAGAGAGATGGTCCCTGAGAGATCATCTTTTTCTCTTCCGGGACATACTGAGGGACCGGACGTACGACGGTCTCGAACGGAACGATCGCTTCGGCAGCGATATCCTGATGTACGGCTTCCGTACCCATCCAGGTCGCTCCTGCCGTAGAGTCGATCGCAAAGATACACTGTCCGGCATTGAGGAAGTTGCCCGGGTAGGAAGAGATCTTGAAGGTCGAGAAGGCACCGCTCTTCGCATGTGTATAGACTTCCTTCAGGATGTCCTTGGTAGCGGAATTGAAGATATAGATACTACCGTCATCTGCGGAATAGAGATTCATATTGTCCGTAGACAGCTGTACCAGGGACTGTATCATCATGTTGTCGGTAGACTTGTAGATGAACGGGATCAGGACCTTCTGACCATTGATCAGGAAGTTCCCCTCTTCATCTTTCGCCATGGCTTTCTCTGATACTTCAAAGATGAAATCCCAGGTCAGTATATCCGGTACTTCATAACCCAGTGCTTCGACCATATCCTTATTGATATAGGTCGCTTCAGTAGAACGCATATACGGTACCGCATAATAACGGTCTCCGAAGTAGCACTCATTCAGGAACTGCGGAACGATCTCCTCTTTCTTCGGGGCATCGAAACGCACTTCGCTTCCCCCCAGACCGTACTTCTCATCATCAAACAATTCATCTAATGAGACGACCGTATTGTCTCCGGTCAGATAGGTAGCGATATGGTCCGGATAAGTGATACAGACATTCGGTGTCGTATTCGTGGCGATATTCGTGATGACATCGTTATAGATACGGCCATAGTCCGTATACAGTCTCATGTTGATATGGATGTTCGGATAGAGGCTCTCAAAGCCGCTGATGGCTTTCTCATAGATCGCTACCTGTGTCTTATTCGTATCGTTCTTGGCCCAGAAAGTGATCTCGTATTCCTTGGATGTATCGAATTCTTCCGGGATCAGGAAGCCGCTCTTTCCTTCGGAACCGTGGCAGCCTGTCAGTGTGAGCAGGATACATAAAGATAAAAGAAGATATATAACCTTTTTCATTATCCCTTGATACCTCCTCTCGATACACCGGCCATGATCTTCTTGCGGAAGATGAGGAAGATGATGATGAGCGGTACGGAGATGACGACTACTGCCGCCATCATGGCCGGGATATTCTCTCTTCCAAAGCCGTTTTCCCGGATCTCCTGGATACCGTTGGATACCAGGAAGTAGGCGGAATCATCGGTGATGAGTCTCGGCCATACGTAGGAGTTCCAGCATTCGATGACTTTCAGAATGATGACCGTGACGATGGTCGGACGGCAGATCGGGATCATGACCTTCCAGAGATACTTGAGATCGGAAGTTCCGTCTACCTTGGCCGCTTTATAGAGTTCTTCCGGTACCTGTTCAAAGTTCTCTTTTAACAGATATATATAGAAGACCGAAGTGACCGACGGAAGGATGAGACCGAGGAAGGTATTCCGGAGTCCCCAGTTGGTGATGGTGACGAAGTTCGTGATGATGACGAGCTCATTCGGGATCATCATCAGGGACAGGAAGGCGGTGAAGGCCAGATCCTTTCCCTTGAAGTCGACCCGGGCAAAGGCATAGGCCGCCAGTACGATGACTACCAGCATCAGTGCCGTAGTTGCCAGAGTAAAGATGATCGTATTGGTGAAATAGCGTCCTAACGGAACGGCTGTAAAGGCATCAAAGTAGTTCTGCAGAGTAGGACTCAGGGTAAAGAACTTCGGGATGTATTCCGAGTTATAGGAGGAGTAGGATTTTACCGATGTCAGCAGCATCCAGTAGAACGGGAAGAGGACCATCAGGGCCCAGATGCCTAAGAAGAAGTAGGTAAAGCCCTTGAGGATCTTCTCTCTTCTCTGCGAGATGCGTTCGATGCGGTCGTATTCTGCTTTATTCGACATGACGCACCTCCTAATAATATACGTGCTTCTTCGACACCAGGAGATTGATCACGGTGATCGTCAGCACGATCGCAAACAGAATGATGGCAGCAGCCGAGGCAAAGGAAGGATAGCCTCCCGAATTGCCGTACAGCATATCATAGACATAGCCTACGATGGTATTCATACCGGCCGCATTGAGGTCCGTTCCAAACAGAGCTACCGCATCCGAATAGGCTTTGAAAGCTCCGATGAAACCGGTGATGATCAGATAGAAGAGCTGCGGGGAGATCATCGGCAGGGTGATCTTCGTAAAGATCCTCCACTTGGATGCACCGTCTACTTTGGCAGCTTTATAGTAATCTTCATTGACGGAGGCTAAAGAACTCGTCAGGATCAGGATCTTGAACGGCATGACGACCCAGACCGTATAGAAACACAAGACGAACATCTTGGCCCAGTACGGACCGTCGATGAAGTCTACCGATTCTCCTCCGAACATATTGATGAGAAGATTGATCATACCGTCGGTATAGGCAGTCTTCTTGAACAGGATCATGAAGACGAGACCTACGGCTAAGGTATTGGTGACGTATGGTAAAAAGAAGACCGTCTGAAAGAAGTCCTTCAGTTTCTTGATGGAATTGAGTGCTAAAGAGATGGCTAATGCGATACCGGTCGATAACGGTACCGTGATGATGACGAGGATGAAAGTATTCTTGACAGCCTGCAGGAAATACGGATCATGGAGAACATACGAATAGTTGTATAAGCCATGACCGTAGTAGGACTGGGAGGCAAAGTTGTATCCTTCCTCAAAGGAATAGACAAAGACGTCGAGGAGCGGATACACCATGAAGATCCCCAGGAACAGGAGTGCCGGCAAGAGATATACCCATCCTTTCAGATTACTCTTTCCCATAGCTTCTCCTTACTGATAGAGGATCCTCAGTCCCTCTTTATCAAAGATATGTGTCTTGGCCGGTTTCAAAGAGAAGCGTATCGTTTCTCTTTCTTCATCGATCTTGTATTCCGATGGAATGATGCAGCGGACCGGATCGGATTCCGCTTCCGGATGAGAAGCGACGACACTGGTGTCTCTTCCCATGACTTCCACCCGGTTCATCTTCAAAGTGAAAGGACCGTTCTCATCCAGCGCAAAGCCTTCCGGACGGATACCGACCGTAACTTCCTGATCGGATACGCCTTTGACATCCAATACGGCTTCTTTGCCGATATATAATTTCTCTTTCTCGACTCTTCCCTTGAAGATGTTGATGGCCGGTGTTCCCAGGAACTTGGCGACGAAGAGATTGTCCGGATAATCATAGACATCCTGAGGCTTGCCGATCTGACGCACGACACCGGCTTCCATAACGACGATCATATCCGAGATCGACATTGCTTCTTCCTGGTCATGAGTAACGAAGATCGTCGTGACTTTCGTCTCTTTCTGTATCCTCCGGATCTCTTCTCTCGTCTGCAGTCTCAGACGGGCATCGAGGTTCGATAACGGTTCATCCAGTAATAATACTCTCGGTGTCTTGACCAGCGCTCTGGCGATGGCGACACGCTGCTGCTGACCGCCGGACATCTGGTTCGGCTTGCGTTCCATCAGGTTGTCGATCTGCACGAGTTTTGCGGCTTCCAGAGCCTTCTGTTCCATGACTTCCTTCGACAGTTTCTGATCCCCCTTGAGATTCTCCAGAGGAAACATGATGTTCTGACGGACGGTCAGATGTGGATAGAGGGCATAGTTCTGAAAGACGAGACCGACTCCCCGGTTCTCCGGAGGAAGTTTCGTGACATCATCTTCCCCGAAGAAGATCTGTCCTTTCGTTGGTGTTTCGAGACCGCTGATGAGATTCAGCGTAGTAGACTTTCCGCATCCCGATGGACCGAGAAGACCGATGAGCTTGCCGTCAGGGATCTCAAAATCGAAATCGTTGACTGCAATGACCGTTCCTCCCTTCTTATCCCGGGCCGGATACACTTTCGTAAGATTCTTCAATACGACTTTCATACTTCTACCCCTTTTATATGATCCTATTCTTTATTTCTGGTCTTTGACTGCATGAATCCCACAAGCTTCGCACTCCAGGAAAGAGGCAATAATCTTCCCACATGTGCTGCCGCACTGTTGAGGATCCCTTCTACGCCATACGCCTTATTCTCCGAGAAAAGCTTATAGCCGTATTCCGCGACTCCCTGAGGATCTCTGGTGATGAATTTATCGAATACCTTCGCATTGACTGCTTCGGCATTCTTCGCAAAGGACGTCTTCGTCGGACCCGGACAGATCGTCGAGACGCCGATATTCTTATCTTTCAGTTCTTCACGCAGTGCCATGGAGAAAGACAGGACAAAGGCCTTGGTCGCATAGTATACCGACATATACGGACCCGGGAAGAACGAAGCGATGGATCCCACATTGATGATGCGTCCGTAGTTGTTCTTTACCATGTCCTGCACAAAGAGATAGGTCAGTTCTACTAAAGCTTTACAGTTGAGATCGATCATCTGTTTCTGTTTCTCAACATCGCTGTCGATGAAGAGTCCGTAGTCTCCGAATCCCGCATTGTTGATGAGGACGGCTACTTCGATATTCTTCTCTTTACAGAAATCGTAGACCTTTTTTGGTCCTCCCTCGACACTCAGATCCGACAGGACATAGTCTGCCTGTATCGTATAATTGTCGATCAGCCTTCCGGTCAGTTCCTTCAGAGCTTCTTCGTTTCTTCCGACCAGGACCAGATTGAATCCCCTGGAACCGAAACTGTACGCAAATTCTTTCCCGATACCGGAACTTGCCCCCGTGATCAGTACTCTTTTCATATTCCCTCCTATCTGCGTGCTACCATTCTTCAAAATAGAGCGGAGGTCTCCTGCTTAGAGAATAGGCCTCCGTAGCGTTCTGCACACTCGTTTTATATAGTTTATTGAACAGATCCTTATCATGGATCTTCACCATTCTGCCTGACTTATCCCGATAGGATACCTCTCCCAGAAACGAGAGATTCTCTCTCACCGAGATATCCGCTTCGATCTCTTTCTTTCCCTCCATCAGCGTAGAGATCAGGAAGGCCAGAGACTTGCCGTCGAGATAGACCAGTTCTTCGATCTCGATCTTCTCTTCCTTCTCCCGATACAATGCATAGGCATAGATGTCTTCCCCGTTACGTACCGCCATGACTTTATGACCGCAGCCTGTATAGAAGGAAAGACGTTCTCTCATGTCCTTCTCTTCCCGGAAGACCGCTCCTTCAAAGTGCGAGACGAATCCTGCATAGGCCTTTCTCAGCTCTTCCGAAGAGGCATCGGTGACGATCTCCCCTTCGCACATATCTTTACGGCAGGAAGTGATCGAGGCATACCTGCGGGGATAGACTTCTTCAAAGCCGTACTCCCGAAACAAGGCATCGCTCTCGCAGACGCTGAAGAGCTCCAAGTGACTCAGCATATCCAGTACCGGCTCCAGCAGTTTCCTCTCTCCTCCCTCATAGACGCATAAGGGAGGAAGGATGTAGGAACTTCTCAGCAGTTTTCCATTCAGGATGATGGCTCTCGTATGCCAGGCGATACAGCCGGTGAATACCCCGTTCTCCTCCGATACATAGATCCTTCCCTCATCCAGGAACTGTCTCAGACTGTGCTGGGTAAAGTAGGCTCCGTAATGAGAAGTCCAGAGATCCCGTACCTCTTTTTCATCTTTTTCTTCATAGAGTCTGATCATCCGACTTCTTCACCTTCACCTCAACATCGATGGCTTCTTCTTTCTTCTGTTTCTGATAATAGGCATCGCTCGTCGATCCGTCGTGCCACTTGATCTGACCGGACTTGATCTCCTTATAGTTGATGATATAGAAAAGGACCGCAACGACGATCAGGATCGGCAGGACATACTTCAGGATATTCCAGAGGATACTGAGGATAAAGAGTCCGACGATGACGAACGAGAGGAGATATAACGCATTTTTTCCTTTCATAGATCAGATTCCTTTCGCATAGTTTTCGATCTTATTCAGACGGTGTTTCATTCCCGACTTGGAGATCGCATCTCCATAGGAACGCTGATACTCTTCACAGAGTTCCAATAGGGAATGATCCGGGTATTTCAGACGTATCTCTGCCGCATACCTCAGTTTCTCATCGAGATTGTCGAGCTTGCCGGCATCTTTGATGCGCTGTATCGATTCGATCTGTCTCTTGGCCGCATCGAGAGACTTCATCTCATTGGCGATCTCGCAATTGTCAAGACGCGTCAGCGAATTCTTGAAATCCCTGTTGATACGGGTATTCTCAAAGCTCATCAGCGATTCATGAGCTCCGATGAGACGCAGAAAATCCGATATCGCATCGGCTTTCTTCATATAGACTAAGTATTTATTTCTCCTGTGCGAGATCTTGGATTCGATCCCGAAACGTTCGATCAGCTTATTGACGAATTCCGCATGGGCTAATGTATCGAAAGAGATCTCCAGGTGATAGTTCGTCTTGGCAGGAGAATTGCAGGAACCGTAGGCGATGAAGGCTCCCGCTAAATAAGCTCTGGCACAGCAGTCCTTCTTGATGATCTCAAAGCGGGGATGTTCCAGAAGTCCCTTCTGGGAATAGAGTCCCAGTTTCTCCAGTATCTCCGTACCGTCTTCTTCGATCTTCAGAGTATAGACATTGTTTTTCTTGAGATTGGTCTTCTGAACGATCTGCAGTCTGGCCTTGATGCCTAAATGATCCTTCAGTAAAGAAAGGATGCGCTTGGCCGTCGTCGGATTTTCGCTGCGTACCGAAAGACCGAACTTCCGGTTCTCCAGGACCAGAGAGGACGTAAACTGTAAAAGAGCTGCCAGTTCTGCCCTCTGGCAGCACTCTTTCAGCTCATTGTACGCTACTTCCTGTTTGATCTCTCCGGTAAACGACATTAACGGATCAGCTCCTCTACTAACGCTTTGATCTTGGCCGGATCATGACGTACCAGGTCATTGCGGAAGGTCAGCAGTTCGGCACTGATGACTTCCTTTCCGGTATTTCCGTGATCCAGTACTTCGATACTGTTCTCCGCCCGATATCTCTCCCGTATGTATTCCGGGATCTCATCTTTATGACGGACGATGATATCGACCTTTCCTCCATGTTTCTCAAGGGCATCCACATGGTCCTTGAGATCATAGTTGAAGGTCTCGTTCGGCTGGGTCATACAGTTCGCAAAATAGATCTTCTTCGCATCCGAACGATCGATCGCTTCCCGTATGCCCTTGATGATGGTATTCGGGATGATGGAGGTATACAGTGATCCGATCCCGAAGATGATCACATCGGCTTCATCGATCGCGTTGACTGCCTTCTCATAGGCCTTGGCTTCATGGTCATAGAAGATCTCGCTGATGTGATGGGTATAGCTTGGAATATTCGCTTCTCCCTTGACCAGTGTCCCGTCATCCATACGGGCATATAAAGTCAATGGTTCCAGGGAAGAAGGAATGATGTTTCCTTTGACATTCAGCAGTTTGGAGGTCGTCTCGATACTGCTGATAAAAGAGCCGGACATCTGCGTCAGAGCGGTCAATATGATATTGCCTAATGAGTGTCCGACGATGTCCTTCTCATCATCTCCCTGAAAACGGTAGTCCATGAGTTCGGAAAAGAACGATTCATCATCGCTCAGGGCCACGAGGACGTTCCGGATATCACCCATGGCCGGGATATGATAGATCTCCCGTATCCTTCCGGTACTTCCTCCGTCATCTGCGACCGTAACGATCGCAGAGATATTGATATCGTCGATCTTCTTGATACCTTTCAAGATCGTAGAGAGTCCGTGGCCTCCGCCAAACACAACTACATTTTTCATATCTTCTCTTCCAGTTCTCTATGTCTCAGATAACACGGTAATTTCTCTTTATAATGCTCAAAAAGCCAGTTGGCGATCGTGACGCTCCGATGCATACCGCCGGTACAGCCGACACAGACCGTCAGATGTCTCTTCTCTTCGACATCATAGGCTTTGATGGTAAAATCGATATACTTCGTAAGACACTTCAGATACTTCTCAGCCTTTTCTCCCTTCAGTACATAATCCTGTACTTCCTTCTCATTTCCGGTCTTATTCTTGAGTTCCGGCACATAGAAAGGATTATCCAGGATACGCACGTCAAAGACGAGGTCGGCATCCTGAGGGACTCCGTACTTAAAACCGAAGGATTCAAAAGTGATCGCCAGATTGGCGGAATCATCATAGTTCAGGATCTTCTCCAGCTCATTGCGGTGCGCCTTCAAAGACAGATCGGTCGTATCGATCAGATGATAGGCTTTCTTCGGAAGTGTCTTCAGGATCCCCTTCTCGATCTCTACCGCTTCCTGCAGGGAATTGGCCTCATTGGAGATCAATAGAGGATGGACTCTTCTGGTGAATTTATACCTGCGGATGATGGCTTCCATAGAGGCATTCAGAATGATCAGGATCGGCTTCAGTTCGGCATTCTTGAACAGATTGATGTATTTCTCCAGATCGTGGATCGGTATCGTCAGAGCTACCCGGTCATATTTAAAAGACGTGTCATTCTGAATGAGATCAATGAGATTTTCCAGCAGTTCTACCGGATACCGGTCGATGCACAGATACCCCATATCTTCCAGGATATTGGCAGCTGTCGTCTTCCCGGCACCCGTGATACCGCTGATGATCACTAGCTTTTTCATGTCTTCATTATACACCACATAGGCGGGTGTTTCATAACTTCCCTGTACCGTTTATAAATGATAGAATAGAGGGGAAACGAGGGATAACTATGAATAAAACATTTGACGTCGTATTATTATTAGCTTTACCGGCCAGCGGCAAATCCGAAGTACGCAAACTCTTATCTACCGTAGAACCGGAAAAACTGAAAGAAGATTTCCATATCGGCGATAACCTCCAGCTCGATGACTTCCCATATGTCTATCTGATGAGACTCATCGATGAAGAACTGGAAAGAATGGGAAGACAGCCGATCTATTACCCGGGTCAGAATCCGTTCATCGACGGAAGAGACTGGGGAACTTTGATCGAGATGCTGAATGAAGACTACTATGATATGGTCAATAAGAAAGAGATCAAGGTCTCTTCCTGCGCTGACTATATGATGAAGAGACTCGACCGCGCTTCCGTAAAAGCCGGTCTTCCGGAACGTCTCCAGCAGCTTCCGGCCCTGGTCTATCTCGATCTGATCAAGGCCCTGGAAGATCACTGCCGAAAGATGGTCGAAGAGAAAGTTGCCGGCTATCCGGATACACTTGAAGGCAAGACCATCGTCATCGAGATGGCCAGAGGAGGCACAGAGGGCGCTTCCATGCCTCTGAAAGATCCGTTCGGCTATCAGTACTCTTTGAGAAAGTTCTGCCCGGAGATCCTCGCAAATGCGGCAGTACTCTATGTATATGTCGAACCGGAAGAATCGAGAAGAAAGAATGCGGCCCGTTTCGATCCGAATGATCCGGGTTCTTCCATCCACCATATGACTCCGGAATCCGTCATGAGATACGACTACGGCTGTGACGACATGCTGTATCTGAAGGAGACCTCGGAAGTAGAAGATACGATCACCATCAGAAACGAGACAGGAACCTATCATCTTCCTATCGGCATCTTCGACAACCGTGTCGACAAGACGACCTTCCTCAGAAACGATCCGAAGACCTGGGATCCTGAGATCGTAAAGGAACTGACCGTCTCCATCCATGACGCTACCGATACGATGTGGAAAAACTATAAGAAGTAAGACTACGAGGTGTGATATACACCTCTTTTCTTTTGATCATAATAAAATAGAGACCTCTATGGGAAAAGGTCTCATGGTAGAATAATACTATCTTAAAGGAGGGATCTCCCATGAAAAAGATCATTTCCACCACGAACGCTCCGGCTGCCATCGGCCCATACTCTCAGGCAGTACAGGCAGGAAAATTTCTCTATCTCTCGGGTTCCATCCCGGTCGATCCTGCCACGAATGCATTAGTCGAAAAGGACATCCGGGTCCAGACAAAACAGGTCATGAAGAATATCGATGCCCTTTTAAAAGCAGCAGGATACGCAGAAGAAAACGTCATCAAGACGACCTGCTTCCTCGCAGATATCGCTGATTTCGCAGCTTTCAATGAAGTCTATGCGGAATACTTCCTCCACAAGCCGGCCAGATCCTGCTTCGCAGTCAAAGATCTTCCGAAAGGAGCTTTCGTCGAAGTAGAAGCAGTCGCTTATAAAGAAGACTGATGAAGCAGAAGATGATAAAGGCCTTTCAAGAGGCCAACGGAGGACTCTTCTCGCACAGTGAAAAGGCAGATGTAGGCACTTCCTATCAGGAGATGGAAAAAGAAGGAATTGCCCTGATGGGATGGGCAGATCCTTTCATGCCGGATTATTCCCTTCCGGAACATGTCAAAAACGCCTGGCTTGAAGCGATTCAGGAAGAATCTTCCACTCATTACACCGCACCGGTAGGAAGCAGCGAACTGAAGAAAGTGCTGTCGAAGAAACTGAAGGACTTCAATCATCTGGATGTCGTCCCCGACCGCAATATCCTGATCACTCCGGGATCCGACTCCGGACTCTATTTCTCCATCCTTCCTTTCCTGGAAAAGGGAGATGAAGTCCTCATCCCTTCCCCGAGTTATCCGAACAACTTCACCGATGTCGAGATCATGGGAGGCGTCTGTGTACCGGTACTCTTAAAGAAGGAAAACGGCTATCAGCTGGATATCGATGATCTCGAAGCCAAAGTCACCGACCGTACCAAGATGGTCATCCTGTCTCATCCGAACAATCCGACTACGACGGTATACGACAAAAAGTCTTTAGAAGGCTTAGCCGATTTCATCATCCGCCACGACCTGATCCTGGTCTGCGATCAGGCCTTTGAAGACTATACCTATGGAAAGGAGATGATCACCCCGGCTTCCTTACCGGGGATGTGGGAAAGAACCATATCCGTCTTTTCCTTCTCCAAAGGCATGGGATTCAGCGGTCTACGTGTCGCCTATGTAGTCGCAGCTGATGAGATCATGGATTCTCTCTACGCCAATGCCGTAGCCGTCATCGGAGCCACCTCCACCTCATCGCAAAGAGCTCTCTTAAAGGCTTATGAAGATACTTCCTTCATGAGAGACTTCGAATATCATTTCGATCTCAGAAGAAAGAAGGCCTACGAGATCTTCAAAAACGAAGAATACTTAGACTGTCTCCTTCCGGAATCCGGTTTCCTCTTCTGGCTGGATGTATCGAAACTGGGAGACTCTTCCAGGATCTGTGCCTACCTCCTCAAAGAAGCCAAAGTATCCGTCAATGACGGAAAGAACTACGGACCTGGAGGAGAAGGACATCTGCGCATCGTCTTAGGAGTCTATGCGGATGACGATAAAGTCATAGAAGCACTCATCCGTATCCGGGATGCCTTACGAAAGTATCACGATTCCAAATAGAACACATGAAAGGCGGAACGAATTCCGCCTTTTCTGATATCATCAGCCAAAACCGTAATATCTTGTCAGATAAAAGATGAAGATCTTCCGACTTTCAAAGTATCCGTTCATCGGTATATCTCCATCTCCGGTAATATTGCCTTCCACATAAGTGTAGGTAAGACCCTTCCGGTGGTACGGATCCTCATGAACGATCTTCGCGGTATAGCACTCTGCCGGTTTCATAGACATGATAGATGCGATGAAACGCACATTCCCATCTACTGTCAGAAATGTATACAGAAGGAAGACTGCCGTTATGATACATATGACTTTTGAGATGATTCCGGCTCTTCTAACTGTGTGCCTTATAACAAAAACACCTATTATCAGAATAATCAAATATAACGCATAGCTATTGAACAGAAAGAAATAAATCAAGCCAATCATTTCCGTATATCACTTTTATTCAGTACACTATGACACCATATTTGCAGGTACCGTCTTGAAGAGCATCCCGGCCATTGTCATTAGATGAAGCCCAAGCATTATAATTATTTGTATGCTGAGCAACTTTATAATCATAATAGCCTAAAGTTGAAGAATAAGTTGCCGATTTGTCTGTAACAAATCCTGCATGATCCCAATCTCCGTCCGAAGCCTTATCGTAAGCTATAAAACTTCCTTTTCTAATATTTGTAACAAAATTATTATGATACATAGTACTGTAATACATACCGAAATAGTTGCAAAATGAGTTAACTGACCGCCAAGAGTTAGAACATTCATCCTCTCCAGTTAAATGATGATACCACCAACCCGACGATTCTACTCCGGTATCACCGATATAGAAGATGGCAGAACCCTTCTCTTCGATACAGCAGATACGATCATCCTCCTCCGTAAAACCGGGCGATATGAAAGAAGAGGATATCAGTACATTTGATCAGGCCTTCCAAAGGATAACCCTCGAGATCTCTGATCTCCTGATCCGGCAGGTAGTACCCGGAAAGAGAACCGGGTCTGTGTTCCACCTCATGATAAGAAACGGCATAGGATTTTGGTCCGGCATACCAGAACAACGCATAGCGGATAGAACCCTGAACACTGCAGAATGTATAGAAAGTCAAAACCAGGATCATTGCGCTCAGTAAAGAGAGCAGGATTCCCTTCCTCTTTTTCGCCTGATAGATCAGGAAAACAGTTACCCCTAACAGAAGAATGTAGTTCAGATAAAAAGTTTCGATCGGGTACAGGAGAAACATCATGATTATGATTTTGATCCTTTCATTTATTCAAAAAAGCATTTATCCGCTAATAGATCACGACTCCCATTCTGCAAGTCCCATCTTCTAGTTCGTCCCAGTCGTTTATTGAAGAAGATGCCCAAGAGTTGTAATTTGAAGTGTGCTGAGCGACTTTATAGTCATAGTACCCTAAAGACGATGAATATGTGGTGGATTTGTCGGTCACAAATCCAACATGGTCCCAATTACCGTCATCTGCTTTATCACAAACTATAAAACTTCCTTTACGAATATTTGTTACAAAGTTAGAATGACTTTTTGTGCTGTAATACATTCCAAAATAAGAAGAGAAAGCATTTACCATTCTCCAAGAATTAGAACACTCATCGGTGCCGCTTTGGTGATGATACCACCATCCGCTATTCTGTGACCCGGTATCATTTTCAGCAACTCCGCCAAAACGTAGTATTTGTGAGGCAAAATTTGTACAATCCTGTGAATACAAATGATACTGAGTATTAGGAAAGAAATAATAAGCATCTGCATATGTTACTCCGTTAGATATATTAAAGCCGGAGACAGAAGAATATCTTGCTTTTTCATTTTGCTTTCGAACAAGAGGATCATAATATGGAAGCAAATTCGATAACAATATTATTCTTTCGTTTTCTGGAATTTCTAGACGCAGTGTTCTAATAATCTCGTTGTTCCATTGGGTATTTTCATAAATGTCGGCAAACAATTCGAATAGTGAATTCCTACCAGAATCTCGATCCGCAAATGGCGCCAATTGTTTTGAACCAATCATTTTATAATAGGTATCAACGAAATTATCAAAACTTTTGTCGTCAAAAGCCGGCAAATCACCATATTCTGCGATAACATTTAAAAATCTTCTGTTTTGAGAGCGGTAGTTCATTAATGCTTTATCAGGATTTTCGAAGACTCTATATAATTCGTTTTCTTCATTGTCAATTATTATCGAACCTCCTCCGATTACTCTTCCAATGCAATCTAATTTCGGATAATTATAAATCTTATTTTGGGCATTAACTGAATCAACGATTTGTACAGATATCATTATAAGCAGAAAAAGAATGAATACTATTTTTTTCATGTTTTATACCTATCCCATAATACTGTCTATATAAATTGACAAAGAGTGGTGCTTTCGCATTGAACCTCATCAGAAAAGAATGCAAGAGTATCATTTAGGTTTAAATACAACACTGCTGTAGTAGTAATGTGCCGGAAGGTTCCCCTTGGATGGATCATAGTCCGGATTCTCAAGGGTCAGATCGATGAAGAGGAAGGAACCGTTTTCTGTCTTGTATACTTCAAGACTTACTTCTCCTCCCTCGATCTTTGCGCAGAGGTCTTCATCTGCTTCCGCAGCGAACATATAGATATCCGGTACAGGGATCTTCGTATCGCTGTCCTTCAATATGGAATAGAAGAGAGTTTCTTCGTACTTCACGGTTTCATCAGTGTAGTAGCCGTTCTTTATGATCGTGAATATCTGCCCTTCCAGATGATTCAGAGCTTCTTCAAACGGATAGACCGGAAGATCTCCTCCGACTTCCTTACATACAGACCATGATCCCGCTACTCCGGACGGATACTCTTCTTCAAATACCCTGCAGGCCGTTCTCTTTGTGTAGATATCTTCCGGAAGATATTCCTCATAGGAGAAGTCTCCGTCATACTGCTGAGCATTCTCTTTCCAGGAGATATCGTAGTCTTTCAGAACCGGGATATTGTCCAGAGGACTTTCATACTTCTTTACCGATACAGCCTTGTATACCGGCTCTCCCTTGTATTCCCCTTTGAGATACTCTATATCCGTCTGATACTGAAGCTGATAATAATTCTTTACCGTTTCTCTCAGCTCTTCTTCGTAGTAGAGCGGAGTATCTTCTCCTTCTACCAGGAAGTACGGAAGAGTTTCTCCTTCTTTAAGAGCTGCGATCTTCTTATTGGAGAAGAGCTGCACTGTCTCATCCGTGATATTGATCTGAGGTTCTTCAGGTTCCGGTGCAGGTGTGGGCTTACTGCAGGAACAGAGCATCATACTCAGTACGACCAGCAGCAGTAGAGTAATTCTTTTCATTGTTTGTATCCACCTTTCTATTTACACTAAAAATGTTAAAGATTTATCATATTATCATTATTTATTATTCATTTATTGGTAAATATACCCTTTTACATTCTCATTATATATAATATCGTGATTAATATTAAGACTCTTTGCGATATTTGATTAATCGCAAAGAGCCACATTTATATAAGCGATAATTCTGAATTGTTTTATCTATTGGCCTTCATTCACCGGATCACGAAATCGTAACTCTGACAACAGAGTAGACTGCGAAGTATTCTCTTGATTCGGAATTGTACGGATCCCAGAGGATCTGCTTATTTGTCGCATCCCAAGGATCTACGACACCGATATATACATTAGATGATATGGATATAAGATTCCTAACAACCATGGCATGCATTGATGCACTTCCATATCCTAACGGGCTGGTTCCGGATGTGAATTCGATCTCCGAACCGACTATGATGATCATCGGCTTATCATTTGTTAATTCTGTTGCCATCGTCTCGTAGAAATCAGCCGGGAGCGTATCATTGTACAGATCACACTGGTTGCTGACGACGCTGTTTGTGAAACCTTTGTCCGTGATATAACTGCTCAGCCCGCTCTTCAGGCTGGAGAGTGTCGTATAGTTGCCGCTTAACGGAATATAGTTTGTCAGTGCATCGATCAGTGATCCTCCCGTGACGGAAGCTATTCCGGAATAACCGCTTTTATGCTCCTTATAATATTGGACAAGCATTGCTGCAGATGCCTGCATACACTTGTAATCTCCACTGGAAGATGCGGAATGCTGATTGATAGGAGTAACTGAACTCGAAAGGGAATAGAGATAGTTCGGAGTGATCGACATGATTCCTTCTGCCGGCCTGCTCATGGCCGTCACTGTCGGATCATAATCTGCGAATTCGCGAAGATCTTCCCTGTTCATCATTTCTCCGCTGCTGTAATTGCGAAGAACACCGTTATCTTCAACATAGTATTCCAGTAAGCCGTTGTAATAAACGATATCATCTCTTGCCACATCGATATCCGTTTCAAAGGAAGACTCCGTCACTCTCAGCGTACCATCATACGAGAATACGATCACATAACCCGATTCTCTGTTTTCTCCGGTTAAGTGGAAAAGGTACCCTTTTATTTCATCTGAACCATCATAAAGCGGTGTCTCACCTGTAATCGTAAATTCCTCATTCATGGAAGCGATGTAATCCTCAGCTACTCTTTGAGAATCGGTCTGCATCATATCATCGTAATTCTCTGCACGAAGAGAAGATGGAACGTATTAAAGCATCATAAATGCAGTCAGTAACATGATAATGATCTTTTTCATTTTCTAATCCTTTCTAATAAATTAAATTCACCTCTAGTAATCACATCGAGAGCACAGTTTAAACTATGCCGAAAACATCTGCTTCATTTTTTCTAATTCATGATTTTTCCCCTTCTTTCTTCACCTTCAACTTACCATTTTGCATAGAAAAAATGATGTGACAGATATGTGACAGTTTTGTCACATAGGTGTGACAGATTTGTCACACTTTTGTCACATCCATTTTCTAGATAATTCCTTACAATATTTGATGTGAAAGGAAGGAAAATATGAAGAAAATCACAATACTACTTATAACTTTACTTTTTATCTCTGGCACATCTTTTAATCAGATCAATGCAGAAAATAAGGAAGAGATCTCTCTTCCTTCTATACAGACGTTTGAATTTGATTTAGATTCTTCTTATCAAAGCAGACAATTTTACGATAACGAAGGTTACTTAACAACGATAACTGTTATTAAACCTAAATCAGCAGCTGAAGAACGACATGTGTTTGTATCAAATGTTCATTTGACGCTTTCATATACCGTTCTAATCCAAAATAACAGAATCGTTGATGCATATAACCAGTCATATCAAGCAAACACTTGGACGGTTGATAACGATTCTTTAATAGTTAATTCAAATACCAGAGCCACATATACTGTTCAATGCCATTATCTATCCATACACTATTCAAAATACGCACAGGCAAACCTTAATAATGGAGTTTTGACAGTCACCAGCAATCTTTAAAAAACGATCGTTATAGTTGGGAAAATACTATGCCCAAATATCGCTAATACAACATCCAAAGAATAAATAAAATCTAAGATGCAGATTATTGTCATAAAAATCGGCATCTTTTTCTTTATAGAAAAAATAATTGCGAATAGCACAAAAGGCAATGAAAACGGAGAGAATTTAGAGGATATTAGCAGTATTCCAAATACAATTGCATAATCCCTTAAAACCGTCTTTTCTCTTATTGCGTCTGATATCGATTCTTCCGGTTCTTCTTTTTTAACGAATGCCGGTTGTGCAATCTTCGGGATCAATACTTCCTCTTCCACTCCAAAGTATTCGCAGATCTTCTTGAGTTCTTCTTCACTTGGAGATCTCTGACCGCTTTCCCATTTCGATACCAGAGTTCTGTCCACATTTAAAAACTCTGCCAGATCGCCCTGGGATGTACCCTTTTCTATTCTCAGTTCTTTAATGATATTTGCTGTATCCATAAGTAATACTTCCGTAGTTATCTGTATCTATTATAACATGACCGCTTTCGGCTATACGGGGAACACATTTCAGCTTTGCGGATCAGCATCTTCTCCGTTTTCTGCAGGAGAAGAGAAGTGTCTCCTGTCTACAGAATCTTCCTCTATGACGATCGTACGGAGATACTCTTCTGTATAATTGACCAGTCTCTCGATCACCCGGATCTCTTCATCCAGCATGAAGAAGTTCCTCTTCTCCAGATAGCTCTTCAGATCGCGATGGAAGCGCTCAGGAGCACGATTCCGGATACGGTTGACCGTAGAGACAGCTTTAGCGAAATCCACGGAAAACCACAGGATACGCTTCTTCCAGTTGATGATCTGGGCAAAGATCTCTACATAATGGTAGAGATCATCCATGTCAAAACGATGGAATACCGATCTCAGCAGTTCGATCATGACCGGATACTTCTGTTCATAACGGATCAGATATGCCGCAAAGTAGGAGGTGTTCCGGCAGTTGAGATCATCACCGACTTCCCGCAACACCGTCAAAGCGATTTCAGAAGAAGTAAGATCTCTTCCGGAAGTCATCAGGATATTGGCGATATTGCCGAAGGTGAGAAGCGTTGAAGTCCTTCTCTCATCTTCCAGAGAACGGAGAAAAGAATTGACGAATTCATCGAGGGCCATGATCTCAGCCGGTCTTCCTTCTTCGTCCACTTCCATATGGAAGTCACCGTCTTCATCGAACTTCATGAAGGTATTCACCATGTGGTTTTCTACGAACTTCCCGCTTCCGTAGTCATATCCATGGTAGTAGATCGAATCTCCTACATCATTCATCAGCGGACTGACATAGTCGTAATTGACCATGTGGTTCCGGATACGGTCTTCTCTCAGCAGGATCTCTTTTTCGTATTTCGAAAAGAATTTATCCGAAAAGCCTTCTCCATTGAAGGAAATACAGTGATCTACGGTATTATCGAGTATCGTGGTATATTTCGCTTTGTTTCCTCCCTTGGAATGACCGGTCACGGTGATCTCCCAGGAGGAGAGTTTATAATCTTCTACACTCTGCCGATACCATCTGAGCGCATTGATCTGCTGAGGAGTATCCTCCGCATTGGCACTGACAAAGTTGTCTTTCCACTGAGCAGCGCTGTTCTCCGTATCCGTACCCCGGAATACGAACACCGCATCCGGAGTCGTATCGCTCAGGAAGATCGCGTTGGTACAGGCTACTTCTTCCGAGAGGTCTTCCACTACTGTCAGGATCTTCAGTTTCATCAGAAAAGGATCTTTCATTGCCGCTTCGATGATCTTCCGAAGCTCGGAAAAGGTCGTCATCGGCAAAGGTACACCATCCGGATCGATGAGCGCATCGATATCCATTCCATCGATCCAGTCTTTCACTGTCTTTCCGATATACTCTTCCGGATCGGGAAAGGGTCCCTCACTCGGTTCCAGATAAATGAGATTGTTTAAGAGAAGAGCCTGTTTCGTGGAAATACTCATTATTTTTCGTCCCTCATTTCATAAAGTATATCGCGAAGTTCGGCAGCACGTTCAAAGTTGAGCTTCTTCGCTGCTTCACGCATTTCCTTCTCGATCTCAGCCATGAGTTTTTCTCTCTCAGCCTTGGAGTGTTTATGTTTCTTGAGGTACTTCGAAGCCATCTCCTTGGTCTCTTTGGAACGTATGACTTCATTGAGTTCCTTGACGATCGTTCTCGGTACGATACCGTGTTCGGTATTGTAACGGTCCTGTATGCTTCGTCTTCTGTTGGTCTCATCGATCGCCTTGCGCATCGAATCAGTGATCTTATCTCCATACATGATGACCCGTCCGTTCGCATTACGGGCTGCACGTCCGATCGTCTGTATCAGAGAACGTTCACTTCTTAAGAAACCTTCCTTATCCGCATCCAGTATCGCAATGAGAGAAACTTCCGGAATATCCAGACCTTCTCTTAACAGGTTGATACCGACCAGGACATCGTATTCTCCGGCACGCAAGTCGTGGATGATCTCGGTACGTTCCAGTGTCTTGGTCTCGTGATGGAGGTAAGCTACTTTCAGATCCTGTTTCTTGAGATAATCCGTGAGATCTTCAGCCATCTTTACGGTTAGCGTCGTAACGAGGGTACGCTCATTCCGTTCGATGTTCTTCCGGATCTCATTCAGGAGGTCATCGATCTGGTCTTCCGTCTTGCGTACTTCTACCAACGGATCC
This sequence comes from Erysipelotrichaceae bacterium, assembly GCA_045544415.1. Classification (GTDB taxonomy): domain Bacteria; phylum Bacillota_I; class Bacilli_A; order Erysipelotrichales; family Erysipelotrichaceae; genus Colivicinus. The sequence goes on along the minus strand of JAZPYW010000083.1, from coordinate 10,330 downwards.
AATAATCCTGTAGGACGTATGATCTGTTCAGCATAATGACCGTCTACCTTCTCCAGTTCATAATCTCCCGGAGTAGCCGACACATAGATCCTCTGGGCATCGACTGCTTCAAATTCCTCAAAGGTCATCGGCCGGTTTTCCAATGCACTCGGCAGACGGAATCCGTAATCGACTAATGTCTGCTTCCGGGCTCTATCGCCGTTATACATACCTCTGATCTGAGGCAGGGATACATGGGATTCATCGACGACGATCAGGAAGTCATCATCGAAGTAATCGAAGAGATTGAATGGTCTCTCGCCCGGTTTTCTGTGGTCTATATGCATGGAATAGTTCTCGATACCAGAACAAACTCCTACTTCTCTCAGTACTTCGAGATCATAGCGGCATCTCTGTTCCAGACGTTCATACTCCAAAGGTTTATTCTCTTTCTTGAAGTATTCCAGCCTCTCTTCCAGTTCCTTCTCGATCCCCTCGCAGGCTAACAGGATATCGGACTTATTGCGGGCATAACCGCTGGCCGGGAAAAAGGAATAGACGAGATAGCCGTTCTGTACAGACAGTGTCAGAGGATCTACTTCCGTGATCCTTTCCACTTCATCATCGAACATCTCTACTCTGATGATGAACTTATCGGTATGTCCCGGACAGATCTCGATCGTATCTCCCTTGACCTGGAAGGTGCCTCTCTGCCGGTCCATATCATTGCGTACATACTGCATCGTAATGAGTCTGCGTATCAGATCCTGACGATCGATGATCTCACCGACCTTCAGGGTAAAAAACATGTCTTTATAATCTTTCGGGTTCCCGGCCCCATAGATACAAGCTACCGAAGCAACGACGATGACATCTCTTCTCTCTAAAAGGGAGTTATAGGCGCTCATTCTCAGCATGTCGATCTCATCATTGGTGACCGCATTCTTTTCGATATAGGTATCGGTCTTCGGTACATAAGCTTCCGGCTGATAGAAGTCGAAGTTGGATACGAAGTACTCTACGGCATTCTCCGGAAACAGAGCTTTGAATTCGCTGTAGAGCTGTCCGGCCAGAGTCTTATTGTGCGCAAAGACCAGCGTCGGTTTATTGACTGCCTGTATGACATTGGCTACCGTAAAGGTCTTGCCGGTACCGGTCGCGCCTAAAAGGACCTGTTCATGTTTCCCGGCATTGATGCCTTCCACAAGTTCCTTTATCGCCTCCGGCTGATCTCCGGTAGGCTGATATTCACTGACTAATTTAAACAATTTCTCGCTCATAACTCTATTATAGATATAATCTCTGCATACTTCTATCATGCATGCATCCTGTAAATGATTCGTGTTAAGAAAAGGCATGACACAGCGGTCATACCTTGAATGGACTCCCTGATAGGATCTTCTTTAATTCTGACTCAGGATCTCTCTCGCTTTTGCCAGCTGAGGGTCATGGTCCCTATTGGAAGAATACTCATGCAGCATCGTCGAGATCAGAGAATTGTAGGTCAGTTCATCGAGGACTCCCGTTTCTTCCAGACCCATATCCTTCTGATAGGCCTTCAGACTGTCCTGAGTGACCTGATCGAAGTAGCCGTCGGTACGGTCGGTAGTATAGCCGAGATAGCGCAGTATCAGCTGCATGGAGCCTACCTGAGGACCTACGGAATCATAGGCGAAGGTCTGTCCGTCGCTCATCGTCTGATAAGTCGCATATAAGGCATCATCGAGGAAGACCTCATAATCCGGAACTATCCCCTTCTTATGGATCCAGACACCGTTTGGAGACAGCCACTTGGAAGTGGTGATCTTCAAGGCGCTGTTTCCGCCGTCGATCATATAGGTAGACTGTACGATGCCTTTTCCGAAGGTCGTCGTACCTACCGTGTAAGTGTTGGGATGCTGTTCCTTGAGACAGATCGTCAGTACTTCTGCAGCGGAAGCCGTATTCTCGCTCGTCAGGATGACGATGGTCTTGAAGTTGTCATAGTAGCGGTCGCTGATCGTCTTGAAGGTAGACTGTGTACCGTCGCTGTAGATCTGATCCATGACGACCATATTCTTGCCTAAGAAGAGTCCGGCGATCTCCTGAACGGAGGTCTGATAGCCTCCGGTATTCTCTCTCAGGTCGATGATGATCTTGGAGTAATCCGTATATTCATCTAAATAGCGCATCGTCTCTCTCGAAGTCGTTTCACCGAAAGACATCAGGTCGAGATAGACATAATCGTTCTCCGTGAAGGCATAGACACTGGAATCGATCGCATCGCGGATGACGGTGATCTCTTTCTCATCGGCACCTCGGAGGATCGTGAATTTGACCGGTGTCCCTTCATCGCCGATGACGAGATTGCGGATATCATCGGTACTCATTCCTTCCACACTCTTTCCGTCGATCGTTAAGAAGATATCTCCTTCTTCCAGTCCGGCTGCTTCTGCCGGAGAACCTTTGAAGACTCTCGTGATCGTCGGTACATCATTGTAGGAGGTATACTGTACCCCGATGCCTACATAGTCCATATTGATGGATGTAGAGAACTGCTCCAGTTCATCCTGGGACATATAAGTAGTATACGGATCATCCGCAAAGGAAGTCATTCCGTATAAAGCTTTATCATTCAGGGTCTCATCCAGATCTTCATAGTCTTCCGCAAAGATCCAGACTTTATCCAGATAGTACTTTATCTCCGTCATCTTATCGGAGATCGTATCCGGATAATAGACACGGCTGCTGCCGAGAAGGAAACCGATGATCCCTCCTCCCACCAGCATCAATACACATAAAAGGAAGACTAAAAAGATGCTGCGCCGTTTCTGACGCAGTTCTCTTCTTTCGGATTCCAGTAATTCTTTCTGCAGTTTTACCCGCACGGTTTTATTGTTGCTGTCATCGATCATAATCAACTACCAAAATATAAGGATGGATTCAGACGGCAAGGAGCACCTACTCCGTCCTCACAGAGACGGTTGAGTCCGTAGCTTCCCCATCCGCAGTCAAAACTCAGGGAATAGGATCTCAGCAGATAATCGTTCTGGATATCCGACATATCTCCGGTACCCAGATAGTAGAGTTCGATATGGCAGTGCGGACCTGTAGAATTTCCGGAGGATCCGACCTGACCGACATAGTCTCCCTGCATGATGACGCCGGTACCCGTAGGAGAACCCGACTGCATATGGAAGAAGGAGACGCCGTATACTCTCGATACACCCGTCGAATCGATAGCCGTACCGATCATGATGACCTGATTGCCTCCGGCCGCAACACCGCTTCCGTCATACGGACAGCCGTTGCCGAGATAGCCGGTGCTTGGGCAGGAATCGGAAGATACGATGACGACACCGTTCATCGGCGCTGTGATCGTTGTTCCTCTGCCTACCGCATAGTCGATACCTAAGTGTACGCCTCCGCCGAAGCTCGACGGATAATGCCATACACCTGCCGAGATACTGGCACCCGGTACCGGAGCTGTCATTCCTTCCGAAGAAGGAAGTCCGCTGATATCCGGGATATTATTGACGATCGAAGAGTATTCTCTCTTCGCATCTTCCAGAGAGTTCTGCAGTTCTTCGATCATCGCATACGTCTCTTCCTGGATCTCCAGCCAGTACGCTCTCATGATGATGAACTGAGCCTGTTTATCGACCAATACCTGTTTCTGTTCATCGAGCTCCGCTTTCTTCTTTCCGAGCTCTTCCTTATCTTTCTGAAGCTTCTCAATGAGTTCCTTGAGGTCTTCCCGGTCTTTTTTGTCTTTATTGGTGATGGACTGGATCCCGTAGACTCTTCTCAGCATATCGTCGAATCCGGTCGCACTTAAGAGGAAGTCCAGGAACGGATTGAAATGCATCGTCTTCTGGGAATCTTCCATACGGGAAAGGACTCTCTTATTCAGTTCATCGACTTTCGTCTGATTCTCATTGATACTGTCTTCCAATGCTTTGATGGAATCTTCCAGTTCCTTGATCTGCTTATTGACGGCTGTGATCTCTACATCCAATGTGTCGATCTGTCCGGCATATTGGGAAGCAAGGGCCTGAGCCTGTTCCAGATCGCCTTCCGCTGCCGAGATCTGATCCTCGATATCCCGGATATTGGCACCGGCATCTTTCAGATACTTCCGGCAGGCTGCTTCATCATAGGCATCTCCCGGATTGCAGTAATTCGGGATCTCATCTTCCGCATAAACAAAGGAGATCTTTTCGAAATTCAGCAAAAAGACCGCCAGTACTAAGAGACATGTGATGATCTTCTTTATCATCGGCGCAACCTCAGACTCTTGCAGACAGAGATATAGCTGCCGAGGAAACCGACAATGATACCGATCCCGACCAGTCCGAGACAGACATATAAGAGAAACGGCATCGGTTCGATCATACGGAGGACCCCTACGAGGATCCCTCCGGTCGCATTATACAGATACAGATAGGATACCACCATGATGATGATCGGCAAAATAGAGCCGACTACGGCGATGATGATGCCCTCTACGAGGAACGGAGCACGGATATAGCCGTTGGTAGCACCGACATTTCTCATGATCCAGATCTCATCGGCACGCGAAGAGATCGTGATCTTGATCGTATTGTAGATGAGGTATACCGCCAGGACACTTAAAGCCAGAACGAATATTCCTCCCACGAGACGCACTTTGCTTAAGACATCGATGAGGACATAGGTATTGGAACCACCATCCTGTACCGATTCGATACCGCGGATATTCTGTATCGTCTCTTTCACGGAAGCCAGATTCTCCGGATCTTCCGCATTGATCAGGAAGGCATCGTGGAACGGATTGTTTTCCCGGTATAATTCGGAGAATTCCGCCATCTCCGGATACGTCTCATTGTAGTAATCGAATTCCTGGTTCTTAGTACGGTATTCCAGAGAAGCCACTCCCGGAGTCGTCCGGATCTGATTCTCGATATTCTTGATTTCCGTCTCGGTCGTCACGTCATAGTCGACGAGAGCTACTAAAGAGATGGAATCTTCGATATCCTGCGTGAGTACCGCTAAATTGGCTGTCAGCAGTAAAAACATCCCTACGAGGATGAGGGTGATCGTAACGGCGGATGTAGAGGATAAGGCCATGCCCAGATGACGGCGGAATCCTACAAATCCTTCTTTGATATGTCTGAAGAAACGTCTGAACATTAGACCTGACCTTTCTGATTGTTTTTATCGAGTACGATATGACCGCTGTCCAGTACGACCGTTCTCTTTGGATGATGACGTACGAGGACATTGTCATGAGTGACCATCAGGATCGTGGTCTTCTCTTCGCTGTTGATCCTTTCCAGGATCCTCATGATCTCTTCACTGGTAGTCGGATCGAGGTTTCCCGTAGGCTCATCCGCAATGAGGATCTTCGGGCGGTTGGCCAGTGCTCTCGCAATGGCAACTCTCTGCTGCTGACCACCGGACAATTCCGACGGGAAGGCATTGGATTTATCGGAGAGATCGACCAGTTTCAGCACTTCACGTACTCTGGCTCTCAGTTCTTCCTTCGGGGCATCGACTACTTCCAGTGCATAAGCGACATTCTCAAAGACCGTCTTCTTCGGTAAGAGACGGTATTCCTGGAATACGACACCGATATGTCTGCGGTACAGCGGCACTTTCTTATGACGGAGTTTTCCGACATTCACTCCGGCCACTTCGACTGTTCCTTCTGTCGGGATCTCTTCTCCGTTCAGCAGCTTGATCAGCGTCGATTTACCGGATCCGGTCTTTCCGATGATGTAGACGAACTCTCCATCCCGGATATCCAGAGTGATATTGTATAAAGCGTGTGTACCGTTTTTATAAGTCTTGGAAACGTTTTTAAATGTAATCATATCTTATTAATTATAGCACTTATATAAATATTTTATATACGGGCAGCATATGTGAAACCTTCTCCGTGGACATCGTTGGTCTCGGAAACGATCACGAAGGCATTCTTATCATGGGAATCGATGATCTTGATCAGCTGGTCATACTGGTTCGGATAGACGACTACCAGCAGCATCGGTCTCTTCTCTCCCTTGTATCCTCCGGTGGCTTCCAGTATCGTAGCACCTCTGTCCAGCAGAGAATGGACATCCTTGATGATCTCCTGATAATGATCGGAGATGACGCAGACCTGTTTGGCTTTGATACCGTCACCGGCTTTCAGGACATAGTCGATGGAAGCACTGGAGGCATAGACACTGATGAGACCCATCAGTACGGCCGGAAGACCGTAGATCCAGGCTCCGACGACTACCGATAAGGTATCCGTTACGAAGATGGCCTTGGACGGATCTGCACCGGTATATTTACTGAAGACGAGTGGCGGTACATCCATGCCGCCGGTAGAACCTCCCTGACGTATGACAAGACCGATCCCTCCTCCGCAGAGGATACCGGAATAGATCGCTGCCAGGATCGGTTCCACTTCCACATGCCATCCCCACATATCGATCAGATAGAGGAAGAGAGGATACGTGATCGTAGATACGATGGTCTTGGCCGCAAATTCCAGACCCAGGATCACATAGCCGATGAGAAAGAGTCCGACACTCAGGATCGTGATGCTGAGATTCTCATCGAGGTTCGGAATGAAGGCTTTCAGAATGATGGTGATCCCGGCAAGTCCTCCGGTCAGAAGATCGTACGGTAAAACGAAGACAGCGACCCCTACCGCAAAGATAAAGGTCCCGAGGACGACGAGAAACCATTTCATATACTTGTTCTGGAGTATTTGGTTTTTCACGTATCCATTCTATCACACTATTTTGTGTTAAAATATTTTAAAAGGAGGTAGCTGTCTAATGAAACTGATTTTCGCCATCGTCTCCAATGACGACAGCAACTCTGTCTCTGCAGCATTGAACAAAGAATCATATCAGGTCACCAAGCTTGCCACAACAGGAGGATTCCTCTCTATGGGAAATACCACTCTGATCTGCGGCTGTGATGATGACCGTGTGCCGAGAGCTATCGAAATCATCTCCGCCGAGTCCAAGAGACGTACGGAGATCGTACCGTCTACGGCTCCATATGATGTCAACAGACTCGTATCCTTCCCGGTAGAAGTTCAGGTAGGTGGAGCTACAGTCTTCGTACTCAACGTCGACCAGTTTGTCAAACTCTAGTGATGGAAACATCACTTTTCTAATTCTCTGAGGATCCATTATGAACACTAAATCTATTCGTCTATTCACTCTTCTGTTTCTTTCCGCATTCCTCTTCGGGTGCTCCGCAAAAAAAACATTAACTGTTATTCCTCTGCAGTCCTTTAAAGTGGATATGAGCGCCTATAAGGGGGTCCGTTCTGCAGATCACCATTTCCTCGGTACTGCACCGGACGAACTCTTTCGATGCATCGAAGAAAAAGCTTCGGCAATCTTCTATATCGGAGATACAGGCTGTCCGAACTGTCAGGAAGCTGCTCATCTGATCGAACAGGCTGCTGAAGAACTCGATGTGACGGTCTATTATCTGGACGCCTACAGCAAACAGTATCCTTTACGGGACCGTGTCGAAGAACTCAAGGCCGCTTTGGATCCGGTACTCACCGAGATCAACGGATCAAAAGATATCTACATGCCGTTCCTATTTACCATTGAGAACGGTGTTCCGGTAAAGGGCTATTCCGGAATACTCCCTGATTTCAAGGATGACGAAGTGTCCCGCTCAAAGATGATCGATATCTATAAAGAGATCATGGAAGACTTCAAGTGATGGAAACATCACTTTTCTTATCCTTCCGTTCTTTAATAAAAAATAATATATAATAGAGACATGGAATTTAATTCTCTGTTTTTTCTTTTTGTGTATTTGCCGATATTTATCGGTCTTATGGCCGTCATCAAAGACGAGAGGATACGCAATATTCTGTTGCTGGTATTCTCCGTCTTCTTCTATATTTCGGGAGATATCAAGCACTTCCTGATCTTATGTATCCTCATACTGCTGACCTATCTCTTCGGCAGACACGTCAAAGGCAATGGTAAGATCTACTTCCTGTATCTCGTATGTGTCCTGGGAACGCTCTGTTTCTTCAAATACGGAAACACCCTGGCCGAAGCCATCGATCTCTATACCAAACATCCTGATCTCATGAAGATCGTCATGCCTCTGGGCATCAGTTTCTATACCTTCACTTCGATCAGCTACATCTCGGATGTCTACTATGAGAAGTATGAATACGAGAAGGACATCCTGGATCTGGCTTCCTTCCTTACCTTCTTCCCGGTCGTCATCTCCGGACCGCTCATCCGCTACGATAGTTTCAAAAACTTCCTGAATGAAAAGAAGATCGACAATACTTCGGTCTCTTCCGGTCTGAGACGTTTCCTTATCGGCTTAGGAAAGAAAGTCATCATCGCCAATCAGTTAAGCATCATCTGCGATACCTTGTTCACTGATTCCACTCAGGCATCCTTCCTGCTGGCAGGATATGCCTTAAGCGCCTACGCCTTACAGCTCTATTATGATTTCAGCGGCTATTCCGATATGGCCATCGGTATCGGTCAGATGATCGGCTATACGATCCCGGAGAACTTCGAGACCCCGTACTTCTCTCATTCCATTGCGGAATTCTGGAGGAGATGGCATATCACGCTGGGTGTCTGGTTTAAAGAATATTTATATTATCCGTTATTGAGAACGAAATGGATGGGACGCTTCGTTAAATCTTTGTCCAAGAAGATCCCGAAGAAACAGGCCAGAGTCTGGTCTACCGTCTTGGCCTTATTCATTACCTGGTTTTTGATCGGCTGCTGGCACGGATCTACCTGGAGATTCCTGCTTTACGGTCTCTACCACGGCTTCTTCATCATCTGCGATACCCTTTTATCCAAGGCTTATGCCTCTCTGAGAGAAAAGTGTCATATCAAGTCCGACAGCAAGCTCTGGAAAGCTTTCCAGATCATCCGTACGGATGTCATCGTGACCTTAGGCTATATCCTCTTCCGCTGCGAGACGCTCCGTCAGATCAAGATCATCGTCAAGGCCCTGATCGGCAGAGGCTTCCGTTTCGACGGCTGGTATGTCCGTCAGCTGGACATCCTCTATCTCCTGCCGTACTTCTTCGTCGGCCTTCTCTTCCTCTTCCCGTTCGTCCACCGTTTTTTCAAGAAAGTCGAAGAGAAAGCCCCTTACATCTATGATCTGCTACTGGTGCTCATTGCGGCAGTATCCGTGTTCTTCATCGTCAGCGGTTCCTATTCCGCCTTCATCTATTTCAATTTCTAACTATGAGAGACCGCATCTTTTCCAAATTGCTGATAGTACTCTTTCTGCTCGGAGCAGCTCTTTTCCTGCTGCCGCAGAGAGAACTCTCCATAAGAGAGAAAAGAGAACTGGCTACCAATAAAGATATCCATGTATCCGATATCCTGAAAGGAAGCTTCACTTCCACAGTAGAGAACGTCTTTAAGGATCAGTTCTTCGCCAGAGACGACCTCACCCAGGCCTATTACCGGATCAAGATCCTCTTCAATAAGCCTTTCGGTACTTCCTCGGGAAGCGATACCCTGGACGGGGTCACCTTCCGGTTTCTGAGCGATGATGTCATCGAGATCAACGGCGGCTACCTCATCAACAATATCCTCCTCTACGACGAAGACAAAGCCTATCTCACCGTCAGCAGAGGCTACAATATCACCGAAGCCGACAAGGCCTATCCGGACGTCAAGACCTACGTATACTTCCCGACGAGACTTGAAGAGATACTCGATGTCGGCAATGACCTGAACTACGGTCTCAACTACCGCAATTCCTTCGTCCGTCAGTTCGATGAGAATATCACCTGGTCTGCCCTGGAAATCAATTCAGTTGAAGACCATCAGCGTCTCTTCTACAAGTCCGATCATCACTGGAACATTGCCGGTGCCTATCAGGGATATTCCGATATCGTCAATATGATCAATAAAGACTTCGATATCGGCGAACCGAAGAGAATCAAAGAAGAGATCAGCTACGATTATCCGTGGCACGGAAACATCTCCTCCCAGATCGGTCAGATCGGGGAAACAGATACGATCTCCGATTATAAACTCGAAGGTATCGGCGACTACTATCTGAGAGCCGACGGTGTCGAAACGAACCTGAATGACGTCAAGAATGATTATGCCCTCCACGGCAATGATACCCAGTATTCTGACTACGATCTTTATTTCGGCAACAACTTCTATGAACGTATCTTTGAATTCCATCAGGAAGACAAGCCGAACATCCTGATCTTCGGTGATTCCTACACCAATGCGATGCAGGAATGGCTGGCTTCCCATTTCAATACGACTGTACTGATCGACCTCAGAGGAAGAGATGAATCCTTCTCCCTCGATTATTATATGAAGACATACGATATAAGTCGGATCGTAGC